>JBMNUL010000047.1:0-15833 GCA_050946255.1 Coriobacteriales bacterium
AGAGCTCCTCGATGGCCTGGTGAAGATGGGCGCTAGAAACGTTGTCCTCACAGGCGTTGGCTACAGAGAGGGCAAGACCGGAGTCGTGGTCTTCGAGAACGGCGAGTACAACTACTACGAGCATGAGAAGATTGCCCAGGGTTGCCATGGAACTGGAGACGTCTATGCCTCGGCTTTCGTGGGAATGTACCTCAATGGCCACTCTGCTGTCGATGCTGCGAAGATTGCCGCCGATTACGTTGTGGATTGCATAAAGAAGACGCAGGGCGACAAATCTCATTGGTACGGCGTCAAATTCGAGCTTGGAATTCCCGAATTGATCTCGCACCTCAAGGATTAGCCGGTTGATTTCTCAAGGTTATTTATAGGGCTGACCCCCATGTGGGGATCAGCCCTTTGTCTATTGGGTATTGGGACTTCGAGTTGCAGCCTACGCTGGTTTCCGCATTCCCTCTGCTTTTCGCATCTAGTACGGGAAGTTCGTCTCGTACTTCGGCTCGCAGCAGACGTTGATTCCAAGGGTCCTGTAAAGTTGCTCGTCCTCCGTGGAGATGATGACCGAGAAATAGGCGTCGCAGCCTCGAAGATCTCCCGCATGGTCGATGGCCCTTTGAGCAAGTGGACTTGTCAGGGAGGAAGTCGAAAGTGCTATGAGCATCTCGTTTGGATGCAAGTGCGGGTTCTTATGTCCGAGCTGTTCTGTCCTCAAGTGGCAAATAGGTTCTAGGGCGGCATCGCTGATAACGTAGATGTCGTCGTCGATGCCCGCTACTGCCTTGAGAGCATTGAGAAGCACCGAAGATGCGGCCCCGAGCAGCGTCGATGTCTTGCCGGTGATTATCCTTCCATCGGGAAGCTCCATCGCACCAGCGGGCCCTCCGCTCACTTCTTCCTTCAGAAGCGCGGCGCTGTGGGCAGGGGAGTAGTTGACGTCCACCCCAGCTCTCTTCATCAATATCTCGTGCTTTGAGATAAGATCCTCGCCAGCCCCGGTTCGCTTGAAATCGACGTTTGCCTGGAAGTACCTGCGGACTATCTCCCTCTTTGCGGCATCGCGCACAACATCGTCATCGACGATTGCATAGCCGGCCATGTTGACTCCCATATCGGTTGGGGACTTGTAGGGAGACTCGCCTGAGATCTTCGTGAGCATCGACTGGAGCACGGGGAAAATCTCGATGTCGCGGTTGTAGTTGACGGTGGTGATCCCGTAGGCCTCTAGGTGGAACGGGTCGATTGCATTGACGTCGTTGAGGTCTGCAGTTGCAGATTCGTAGGCGATGTTGACGGGATGGTCCAGCGGGAGGTTCCAGATTGGGAAAGTCTCGAACTTCGCATAACCGGCCTTGTTGCCGCGTTTGAACTCGTGGTAGAGCTGAGAGAGGCAAACTGCCATCTTCCCGCTTCCGGGACCAGGGGCTGTGACCACTACGAGCGGCTTCTCGGTCTCGATGAAGTCGTTCTTGCCATATCCATCGTCGCTCACGATCGTGTCGATCGCATAGGGATACCCATCGATGGGATAGTGGAGGTAAACCTTGACACCCAACTCCTCCAGCCTTCTCTTGAAGGCCTTGGCGTTCGGCTGTCCGGTGAACTTGGTGATGGTCACGCCCCTCACCAAGAACCCCATGTTGACGAAGATCCCCATGAGCCTGAGCAGGTCCTCGTCGTAAGTGATCCCGAGGTCTCCTCGAACTTTGTTCTTCTCTATGTCATTTGCGCTGATGACCAAGATGATCTCCACATCGTCGATCATCGACTTGAGCATTCTCAGCTTGATATCTGGCTCGAAACCCGGGAGAACTCTTGTGGCATGGTAGTCATCGTAGAGCTTGCCGCCGAACTCGAGGTAGAGCTTGCCGCCGAACTCCTCGATGCGCTCCTTGATTCGCGCTGTCTGCGTAGAGATATACTTCTCCTTGTCAAAACCGATTTTTTCAAGCATGGAACACTTTCCTTCGCAGTAAGAGAGATGTCTGCCGTCGCTATTGCAGACATTTTCGATTATAGAGTATTGGGAACAGATAGAGAGGCCTGACATGGTACCGACACCGCAGGAAGCATGGGATTTGGTTTGCGAGTTCAATGAGGGGGATTTCCACCGCGAGCACGCCAGGATTGTGGGCGACGTCATGCGGTGGTTCGCGAACGACCTCGGATATGCCGACGAGGCCGACTTCTGGGAGGTAGTTGGAATACTCCACGACCTGGATTTCGAGAAGTGGCCGGAAGAGCATTGCATCAAGGAGCAGGAGCTCATGCGCGATAGGGGAATCGACGAGTCGATCGTTCATGCAACTGCGAGCCATGGCTACGGGATTACCGTGGATATCGAGCCCGAGCATGTCATGGAGAAGGTTCTCTACGGTGCCGACGAGCTCACCGGGCTCATCGGGGCCGCTGCTCTTGTGAGACCCTCCAAGAGCGTTTCCGACATGAACGTGAAGTCAGTGAAGAAGAAGTTCAAGTCGAGCGGGTTTGCGGCCGGATGCAACAGGGAGGTAATCCAGAAGGGCGCGGATATGCTGGGCTGGACCCTCGACGAACTGATCGAGAAGACCCTGCAGGCCATGAAGGACAGCCCCAACGTGGCTTGAGGCCATTGAGAGTTCCATCCCGTGTTCAGCGGTGGGAACTTGGATTGTTTACCGCATTCGAAGGTTTCCTGCCATCTATTAGCAAGTCGCAGACCGAACGAAGCGACATCTTCCTCAGGTTGTCATCTGCCTCTTCAGATAAATAGGCTGAGTGCGGTGTGATCACGCATCTTGGATTGGAGATGAGGCGTTCGGACCTCGGCCCGGCCTCGTTTCTCATGACGTCGAGTGCGGCAGCGGCAATGGTCCCGCTGTCGAGCGCATCTGCCAAAGCATCCTCGTCTATCAGCTCTCCTCGAGCCGTGTTGATGAGAAATGCGGTTGGTTTCATGAGGGAAAGCTCCCGCGCTCCGATCAGGTCCCTGGTTTCTGGAATGAGCGGGCAATGCAGGCTCACCACGTCGCTCTGCACGAGCAGTTCGTCCAGGGTCTCGGCCTTCCTGCACCCAAATGAGGCCAGGTACTCCTCTGTTTTCGTGGGAGCCCAAACAACCACGTCCATACCAAGTCCCTTGGCAAGAGGCGCAACTTCACGGCCGATGTGCCCGAAGAAAACCAGCCCCATAGTCTGGCCGGAGATCCTCCTCATCTTGTAGCCTGTCCTCGGGTCCCAGCCGCCCTTCTCGACCAGCTTCGCCCCATATGTTATCTGCCTTTCAAGGTCCAGCGTCATGGCTATTGCATGGAGAGCAACATCTTCTGCGCAATATCCTGGGCAATTGGTTACCCAGATGCCCATCTTCTCCAGCTCTTCCACGTCCATGTGGTTGATCCCGATTGACATGCTGGCGACTATTCTTATCCCGGCTTTGTCCATGAGATCTGCTTCAGCAGTGTCAATAGGCGTCAGCTCGGTGATGACAGCTTCCATCCCCTCGAGTTCTTGTTCCGATGGGGAGCTGTATGCTTCATGACCTACGCCAGTGAGCTCGATTTGGTCAGATACCCCCATTTCATCGAGAATCTGCCTCGCTCTCTGGATGTTTCCTTCAAGTGTGTAATAGAGAACTTTGTGGGACATGCCGTTTGCCTTTCAAAACCAAACCAATGGATTGGGTAAAACTATAGCGAGTTGGGAACTTAAAGAAGAACGGTATCTTCTATATCCGTCGCTTAAAAAGGTACGGATATCTTGGTGCAAATTCCAACTGCAATTATCAACCTTGGTTGTAATCGCAGTGCTTGCAGTGGGATAGGCTGTTATCTTCCGGAGCTTTATAGAAAACACCTGACCATTTGCAAATGCTCTGCAAGATCGGGACCACGGAATTTCCCTTTTCGGTCAGGTTGTACTCAACCTTGGGTGGAATCTGATCGTATGATTTCCTCTCCACGATATCGTTGCTGATCAGACTCTTCAGTGTTGAGGTCAACACAGCATCTGTGATATTCCCCATCTCTTTTCGGATTTCGCTGTAGCGCAATGTTCCCATTTCTGCCAGAACGCAGATCACGCGGGAATTCCATTTTCCTCCGAATATCTTGAGCCCGTATTCCAATGGGCAGCGAATGTCTTCCTCGAGCTTTTTCTTGTACATCTTCTTGACCTCCATGCATTTGCCATGCGTCAGATTCTACTGATTATGCTTTCTATTGTAAAGCAACTTTTAATAATATAAGTGACTAATAAATTTATTAATATCTTGTTTCTGTAATGTTAATTTCATATACTGTGTGCGAAATCGAAAAGGATACAGAGAATTCTGCAGGCAGCAACAGCAAGGAGGACGCAATGATCAACGAGAACGTGAAAAACATTTTAGAGAGCAGCATGTGGGATCTGGCAACCTGTTCCAATGGAGATCCGAATGTGGTTCCGGTTGCCTTCAAGACTGTAACTGATGATGGGAAACTTGCTGTGGGAGATGTTTTCCTTGAGACGACCTTGAATAACATCAAGGCGAACAACGGTAAGATAGCCATCTCCGTGTATGATGCACAGTCTCTGGAAGGGTATCAGATCAAAGGGACTGCCGAGTATGTAACGGAAGGTGCTATCGTAGACACGTTCAAGAAGATGGTAGAGGATATGTTCAATGGCGCGGCTACTGCCAAGGGCGCGCTTCTTATCACCCCGGAAAAGGTAATCGTCACTACCCCTGGGGCTGATAACAAGAAAGTTCTTTAAGCCTTGAAGGCGCCATACGATGCAATGCGTGTAAGGTAGGCAATTAGCAGATTCAATGAAACGGACACGGTGCTGTATTTCTCCCGTGTCCGTTTCGCAATATCTGACGATGAGGTATTGAAAATGGTCGGCAATGGAATCGTCACTGATACAACCGGGGGCTATGAAGAAGAACTTCGGAAATTGTCTGAAGCTCTCGAAACTGCAGATGCCGTGATTGTCGGAGCGGGGAGCGGGCTCACTACCTCGGCGGGTTTCGATTATTCCGGAGAACGCCTGAAGAAATATTTCGGCGATTTCGTAGCGAAATACGGCATGCGTGACATGTACACGGGTTGTTTCGCGCGTTTCGAGAGCAGAGAGGAACGATGGGCATACTGGAGTCGCTGGGCCTGGATCCACAGATATAATCCGCTTCCGAAGGATACTCTGGATGTCCTCAAGGACTTGCTCTCAACGAAGGATTACTTCGTATTGACCACCAATATCGACCATACCTTCCAACGAGCTGGCTATCCGAAAGAGCGTCTCTGCTACACCCAGGGAGACTTCGGCCTTTTTCAATGCAGTAGACCTTGCCATTTGGAGACTTACGACAATTATGAGATTCTGAAGGCGATGCGCGAACAGGAAAAGGATATGAGGATTCCCACAGAGCTGATTCCCCATTGTCCGAAGTGCGGTGCGGAAATGGATTTCAATTTGTATTGGGACAACACCTTTGTGCGTGACAAAGGCTGGCATATCGCCCATGACCGCTATGAGAAATATCTTGAAAACCATAGCGAGGGAAAGATTCTCTATTTTGAACTGGGAGTAGGTTTCAACTCGCCGGGTGTGATAAAAGTGCCTTTCTGGCAGATGACGATGCAGAACGAAGACGCGACATTTGCCAGCATCAATTTGAAGAACCCCTGCTATCCAGAAGTGTTGGAGGACAGGTCGATCGTTATAAGCCATGACATCGACGCAACGCTCCGCGATTTGAGGGACCTTCATGGGAAATAGGAAAGTGGCTTTCATCGATAAGGAAAAATGCGTGGGATGCGGAGCGTGTGTCCGGGAATGCGAGCAGGGAGCAATTAAAATCCAACCGGGCTGGTTCAGCAAAGTAGATGAGTCAAAATGCATTGGCTGCGGAAATTGTATTTCTATTTGCCACAAGCATGCACCGGCTTGGAAGGAATAATGGCGTGTTTATTTAGACCTATTCGTCTTCGAGAGATGAACTGGGAGTGTTCGATTCGGCACTTCCTCATTATGGAATAATGTCGTGAAAATATCCTAATAGTTCCTATCTAGTGTTAGACTTGCTCATATATGTTTTTTCAGAAAGCGAAATGGGCGGGCAAATTCAGCCCAAGAAATGCCGAACTCGTCTAAGAGAGGAACGAAAATGGATTACATCGCCTATTACGAGAAGCTGGCCGACCTGCAAGGTGACAACCCGCTGGCACATGCCAGGACCAAGGACACCGAGACCTCGGTTCCTTCCATTGCACGTCCTCTGCTCTTCAATATCGCAGGTGAGATCAAGAACAAGTTCAACGAGTTCGGCTCTCCAATGCCACCTTTGATGGAAGGCTGCACGGTGCTTGTTCTCTGCTGCGGCACCGGTCGAGATGTTTATCTGGCTGCCCAGTTGGTAGGGGAGGACGGAAAGGTGATCGGGCTCGAACCCGTGGACTCCAAGCTCGAAGTAGCCGAGAGGTATCTCAAGAAGGAGATCAAGCAGTTCGGATATTCCAAATGCAATGTCGAGTTCCTGAAAGCCGCTCCTGAGAATATGGAGGAGATTGCCGATGACAGCATGGACATCGTCATCTCCAACTGCACGTTCAACATGTCCCCGGACAAGGAGGCCTACATCAAGGAGGTCCAGCGGGTTCTCAAGGACAACGGCGAGTTCTACTTCACGGATATCTTCACTGACAGGCGCATTCCCGAGGAGCTTTCCAGTGACCCTGCCAAGGTGGCCATCGAACTCGGTGGGGCGATGTACATCAACGATTTCCGCAGGCTGGTCCAGGCAAACGGATTCAAGGACCCAAGGTACCTCTTCACCAACAAGACGCCGATGAGCGAGGATGAGCAGGCGATGTTCCCCGATATCGCCTTCGCCACCATCACATCGAGGCTCATCAACTCCCAGTGGACCGAGGACGTCTGCGAATCCTATGGCGAGACGATCACATACAAGGGGACTCTTCCCGGTTATCCCGATTACTTCCTCTTCGACAAGGACATAAAGTTCCCGACGGGCAAGACCTGCACGATTTGCGGAAACGTATCCGGCACCGTTGCCAAGACCCGCTATTCGAAGGCGTTCGATTTCACGTTCGACAGGAGCAAGCACCTTGGGGATACCCACGGCGACCACATCATCAAGACCGCTCCCGATTGGGATGGCGAGATCGATGAGGACGACCAACCTCAGAAGGTAAGCTGCTGCTAGATGATGCTGCTTGCGCTGCCAGTGTCGAAGCGCAAGTTCTCATGCATATCGGCTCCCGCACGATAGGAGATTTACAAATTGGAGAAAGTTAAGTTCATGGTGGTCAGCGGCTTCCTTGGAGCTGGAAAGACAACGACCATGATCGCCCTGGCCGAGCATATGGACATGACTTACGGTGAGACTGCGATCATCGCCAACGACCTTGGCGCCCAGCTTGTGGACACCAGCCTCACCCAAGCTTCCGGGTGCACTGTTGTTGAAATCGGCAATGACTGCATCTGCTACCAGATGGACAACACCGTCGACAAGATAAGGCGGTTGCGCGACCAAGAGGATGCTGTTTTCGTGATGTCCGACATCCCAGGCTGCGGAGTTGGGGCTCTGGACCACGTCTACCACACTATAGCCGACGATTACTCCGACGAGATCGACCTTGCACCTTTCACTGTCATAGTCGACCCCGAGCGCCTGAAGATGATCCTCCCCGAAAAAGAGGACATCCATCTTCCAGAGGAGTTGGAATACCTGTTGCGCCTGCAGCTGGAGGAGGCCGACCTCATAGTTCTCAACAAGATCGACCTCTTGGATGACGAGACCATCGAGCGATATACGGGATTCCTGCGCAGCGCGTGTCCGGAGGTTCCTGTCATGTGCATCTCGGCAAGGGAGCGCACGGGAATACCGGAGTTGGCGGAATACATCGAGTCTCATGGATCCGAGCTCAGGAACTTCTCGGTGAGGGACAACAGCGAATTCGCAGATGCCGAGGCAAAGCTTACCTGGTACAACCGCCGCATGTATTTCAAGACACTGGATGGTTCCAAGATCGACTTCAACGAAGTGGTGGAAGACTACATCGAGGGGATTCGAATGGGTCTCATCGAGCGCAAGCGCAATGTCCCGCATCTCAAGACGTTCGCGACTTCCGGCAACGGGGACTTCAACAAGGCCTCGCTCATCGGCGTCGATTACGATATCGAATACGAGCAGAAGATGCTCCGTCTGCACAAGAACTGCCGGATGATAGTCAATGCTAGAGCAGTCTGCGAGTCCAGGCAAATGGCAAGGCTCGCAGATGATGCCCTGGATGAGGTTTGCGAGAAGCACAATCTCGATGTCCAGGTGTTTTTCACAGAGTGCTTTGGAATGGCAGACGAGGGCAGGTAAGAGCCATGGTCGACGCAGAAGGCGAGATTCTTGAAGGTGGAGGAACGGTTTTCGGTTCCGAAGGCAACAGGGAATCCATTCACGAGCTTGTTCGCCAATACTACGAATCGCTGAACAGCTCGGATGACCTTCAGACAAACGCTTGCTGCTGCTCCACCCAGGCACCTCCCAGCTATGTCCTCGATGTGATGCGGCTTCTTCCCGACGAGGTCGTGGAGAAATTCTATGGTTGCGGCTCTCCAATTCCACCCGCGCTAGATGGCTGCACCGTGCTCGATTTGGGCTGTGGCACCGGTAGAGACGTCTACGTTGTCTCCAAACTGGTCGGGCCAGCGGGCAAGGTCATCGGAGTCGACATGACCCCTGCCCAGCTCGAGGTTGCTCGAAAATACGTCGATACCCAGACAGAAGCCTATGGCTACGATGCTCCCAACGTCGAATTTCGCCAAGGGTATATCGAGGACCTCAAGTCGCTTGGGATTGAAGACGAATCGATTGACCTCGTGATCTCGAACTGCGTGATCAACCTGTCCCCGTTCAAAGACCAGGTGTTCTCAGAAATTTGGAGGGTTCTCAAACCTGGAGGAGAGCTTTATTTCTCAGATGTTTTCTGCGACAGGAGGCTTCCCCAGAAGTTGAGAGAGGACCCTGTGCTTAGAGGAGAATGCCTTGGCGGGGCGATGTACATCAGCGATTTCAAGACGACGATGGCACGCCACGGATGGACTAGCTACCTCGAGACTGCTGTAGAGGACATCGAGATCTCTAACCTCGAGCTCGAGACGAGGGTGGGTTTCTGCGAGTTCACTTCTCGGACGATCAGGGCAATCAAGGCCGTTGGCCTGGAACCCTTTGAGGAGAACTGCGGCCAACAAGCTACTCTCAAGGGTGGCATGCCGCAAATGCCGCGGTATTTCGACCTCGATTCCAATATCCGCCTCATAAAGGGACGTCCCCACGCGATCAGCTCCAACATGGCAAAGATGATCTCTCAATCAAGGTATGGGAAATACATCGACGTTACTCCAGAGGGCACGCACATGGGAGAGTTCAAGCTCCCCGATGCTCAGGATGCCATCGACTTCTCCAAGGGAAAGCGCGAGGTGGACCTGGATTACATTTGCGGAGTTCAGCGCAGATGCGGAATCGAGGATTTCGACAAGCGCGTTGGCGACCCCGGCATGTTGGTTTCTAACGAAAATCCAACCACCCTTCAGGTCAACATCACCTACGGCTGCAACCTGGCCTGCAGCCACTGCTTCTTGAAGTG
Source organism: Coriobacteriales bacterium (assembly GCA_050946255.1). Classification (GTDB taxonomy): domain Bacteria; phylum Actinomycetota; class Coriobacteriia; order Coriobacteriales; family CADBOM01; genus JBMNUL01. The sequence goes on from JBMNUL010000047.1 coordinate 9,621, forward strand.
CGGTCCGAACAGTTCGGAATCTATGTCCCGTCCTACCATGGAGGCATGCCTTGCTGCCATTCCGCGATGCGGGTTCGAGATTCTCGATATCACCGGAGGGTCTCCTGAGCTCCACCCCGATTTCGAATGGTTCGTCCGAGAGGGCAGCAAGCTGGCCCATACGATCGTGAGGACGAACCTTACCCTCCTGCTCGAGCCCGAATACAGGCATCTCATCGAGGTCTTTGCCGAATGCGGCGTGCAGCTCGTGGCCTCTCTTCCTTATTTCAGCAGCCAAAACACAGATGGCCAGAGGGGCAGGGGAGTGTTCGGAAAGTCAATAGAGGCGATCCATCTCCTAAATGATGCGGGATATGGCAAAGGCGGGGACCTAGAGCTCGACTTGGCTTACAACGTTTCAGGTCCGTTTCTGGCGCCGCCTCAGGACCTTCTCGAGGACCTTTACAGAAAGCAGCTCCTGGAAAACGAGGGAATCGAATTCGATGGGCTTTTTGCAATGTCAAACTTTCCGCTTGGCAGGTTTGGCGAGCAGTTGGTGCGCACGAACACCATGGACCCATATATGAAGCTACTCGCCAATAACTTCAACGCGATGGCAGCCGGGCGGCTGATGTGCAGGTCTCAGGTGAACGTCGACTACGACGGGCGGGTTTACGACTGCGAATGCAACCACGTTCTGAACTTGCCTGTGCAGCTAGAAGGACAAGATGTTACTATCGAAGAGATGACATCTGAGAACTGCGGTTGTCGTAAGATTCGAACAAGTCCGGTTTGCTACACATGCTCTGCTGGTGCGGGATCCAGCTGCGGGGGAAGCCTCATATAGAGGGATTTTCCAGGCTTTCCTCCATTGTGGGTTTCCGCAGGCTTATGGAAGGAGAGCCAATTGTCAGGTACAAAGATCGCCTCGTTGGTGTTCGGCATTCTCGTCGTTATCGGTGGAATTTTCTGCCTGACCGTCCCAGTTGGTACCTTCATGAGCATGCTGTGGGTCCTGGGCATTTTCATTCTCTGCTATGCGATAAGCAATTTCGCAACCTATTCCGAGATGAGGAAAGCAGGTCTCAACGGAAACATTGTTCTTGTTAACGCCATAGTCTCATTGATCTTCGCAATTCTCCTGATATTCAACGGGGGCTTCCAGTTCGCACTTGGAACCGTTGCCGTCATATTGATAGCGGTCTGGATGATCGTGGCTGGCATAATCCAGATTCTCCAGGGCATCAAGATGCGCGATTCTGTTTGGCGCGGCAATGCCGGTCATTTCGGCAACAATTGGGGAGTCACCCTGGGAATTGGCGTAGTGGTGACGATTCTCGGAATAATCTGCCTCTTCAATCCCTCTGCGATGATGTCGATCATCGGAATTATCATCGGACTGTCCTTCATCGCAGCTGGAATTGGGCTGATTGCCAACGCCTTCTCAAAATAGATTTTTTGTAACTGGCGGTCAGAGCTGGCGGCCGGCGTAAGTGCGGAAGAGCAGATTGGCGGTTGACGAGTGTGCATATTGGCAGAATATTCATAGGTGTGACCTTAGATGGGCAATATTCTGATTGGCAAGAACTAACACGAGCGACATTTGGCTGGCGAAAATACAGAAGAGCAAAGTGAGTTTCAGGTGAGAAAATGATACAGAACATCGGCGAGAAAACCCTGATAAACCATTACGCGCCCAACAGGGCATATGCCGACAGTTTGATAATGATTTTCTTCAAGCGGGATTTGCTTCTCAGCTCAGAAGATCAACCAAAGATTCCCACCAGGGACGAATATTTCGAGATGCCGCTTTCATCGAGTAGGCATCTCGTTTTCGCCTTCTCGATCGACGACAAGGACTATTTCCTCTCCCTTCCCAACATCCCTGCTGGAGAACATGACGAGCCCCCTGAGGCTCCGGATGGTTACGAGTTCGTCAACATGTTCGCCGTGACCCACGGAACAGGTGCCTCCAATGAAATGAGGCTTGCGGTCTCAACCGGAGTGCAGCTCAACCGTTGGTACATCAACAACTACTATTGCGGGCGTTGTGGGTGCCCGGTGGTTCATTCTGAATCCGAGCGCATGCTCGAATGCCCTCATTGCGGGAACAGGATCTTCCCCAAGATAAGCCCAGCCATCATTGCCGCCGTCACGGATGGGGACAAGCTCCTCATGACCCGGTACAAGGGGAGGGCTTACAAAGAGAGGGCGCTCGTGGCAGGTTTCTGCGAAATAGGGGAGACAGCCGAGCAGACCGTGGCCCGCGAGGTCTACGAGGAAACCGGCATTCGGGTGAAGAACATCAAATACGTTGGAAGCCAGCCCTGGGGGATAGATGATGACCTTCTGCTGGGCTTCAAAGCCGAACTAGATGGACTCCCCTCGATCAGAACCCAGGAATCCGAGTTGAGCTCTGCGGAATGGGTTCCCCGTGGCGAGATTTTCGAGAAAGACGACGATGTCAGTCTCACCCGGTATATGATCACGCTGTTCAAGAACGGGGAGCTGTAGCAATAACTTTCGGAAGTTGTAGCTTGCAGTCTGATGGGAGTTTGCAACTGCCACTGTTAAGAGAATTAGTATTCAGATGATATTCCCGGATGCTGTTGCCGGGGTTCTTCTAATTCCTAAACCGTATATGCAGATTCTGTTATATTTCGCTTTTCAAGGGGAATACTGGCTAAAATCGAAATTGGTGCAAATATCGGAACTCGTGAAGGAGAAGCTCAAATGGAAGTCGAAGAAGCCATTAGGAAGAGAAGGTCCACCAGGAAATACACCGACCAGCAGGTCTCCGAGGAGGATGTTCGCAAGATCGTGAACGCCGCCCAGCTTGCCCCGATTGCTGGTGCGGATTACTCCATGTCGCACATCACGGTGGTTCGCGATCAGGCATTGCTCGACGAGATCAGGGAAGCCTGCATGATGCACAAGAAGGACGGCACCCCCGTAGATCCGCTGTACGGGGTGAAGACGCTGATTCTCCTTTCCGCAACAGGACCATCTGACGATTACATCGAGTATTGCAACGTTGCCTGCGCAATCGAGAACATGACTATTGAGGCCACCTCGCTTGGACTTGGAAGCGTCTATCTCTGGGGTTACCTAAAGAAGCTCCGCAAGCATCCCGAGGTCATCGCAAAGCTCAATCTTCCCGCGGGGTACACGATTCTCTCTAGCATCGGAATCGGATATGCAGCAGACCCGTTTGTGGAGCGTCAGCCCGAGGAGAAAATAGGAGTTGACTGGATAGGCTAGAATTTCCCGTCTATTGGGGGTCTACCCAACAATTGTGATGCAAGCATAAGCCCGAGAGCAGTTTCCCAAGAAGGGTTCTCTGCTCTCGGGCTTTATCGTATCCAGATTATTATCTCGGCATCGATGTCCAGCTGGGGTTGTGCTAGCTGCTCCCGGGCTTTGGCGTGCTTGATAGTTGCAACCATCTAAGACGATCATGCCGGGATTAGCGGGCCGCTTTCGGGCTCTAGCTTGCCCGGCGGTTGCTCAACCTGCCAGCACCTTTCCCATGAGGTATCCCATGACGGAGGACATCATGAGCCCGCGAGTCCAACCGCTTGAATCTCCGAGACAATGGAGCCCCGATATGTTGGTTTCGAATTCCGGGGTCATCTTCACCCTGTTGCTGTAGAACTTGAGCTCGGGGGAGTAGAGCAGAGTCTCATCTGAGGCGAACCCGGGCACCACAACGTCAACGGCAAGGATGAAGTTGATGATGTCGGTCATGGTCCTGTAAGGCATCGCAGAGGTTATGTCTCCAGGCTGAGCATCGGGCATCGTGGCCACGACGTTCGACCTCGACATCTCCTTGGGCCATGTTCTCTTGCCATCTCTGATATCGCCGAATCTCTGGACCAATATTCCACCTGCAGCCAGCATGTTCACGAGCTCGCCAACCTTTTGGGCATAGGCTATCGGCTGGTCGAAGGGCTCCTTGAAATAGTGCGAGCAGAGGATTGCCAAGTTGGTGTTCCCGGACTTCCGCTCTTTGTAGGAATGTCCGTTGACAACTGCAAGCCCGCCGCTGTAGTTCTCCTGCGATACGAAACCGCTGGGATTCTGGCAGAAAGTGCGGACCTTGTCGCGGAACGGGTCGGGATACCCGATGAGTTTGCTCTCATAAAGGACGTTGTTCACTTCGGTCATGATCTCGTCGCGGACCTCAACCCTCACGCCAATGTCGCATGGTCCGGGTGAGTGCTCGATGCCCTCGTCCCTGCAAATCTGGTCGAGCCAGGCGGCACCTCTCCGCCCGGTACAGACGATGACCTCGTCCGCGTCGATCTCGTACTTCTCACCTTCCGGTGATTCCAGGAAAGCTCCAGTGCATTTCTTGGAATCGATTTTCAGGTACGTGCAGACTGTTTGGAAAATGAAGTTGATCCCGGAGCCTTTGAGATACTCTTCTATCCTCTGATACAGCTCGTGGGCCTTCTCGGTCCCGAGATGCCTGATCGGGCAATCAACGAGCTTGAGACCGGCCTTGATCGCCCGTCTCCTGATCTCGGCCTTGCCGTTTGATTCGCCCAGACCCTCTACGTGCTCGTCGGCTCCGAATTCAAGGTAGATCTTGTCGACTTCCTCGATGGTCGACTGAGTGAGATCCGCTCCGATCAGCTCTGGCAGATCCCCACCGACCTCATGTGAGAGCGAAAGCTTCCCATCCGAGAATGCGCCGGCTCCAGAGAAACCGGTGGTGATCCTACATGGCTTGCAGTTGGCACAACGCCCTGAAATGGATTTTGGGCAAGTCCTTTTCTCAATGGGCAGCCCTTGCTCCACAATTGTGATATCGCGGCTGTCGTGGCGTTTGAGGAGAGATATGGCTGTGAATATCCCTGCAGGTCCTGCTCCGATTATCAAAATGTCTGTTTTCAAGTTCTTCATTTCTCCGCCGTTCCATTGAGCAATTTAACAGCTACTTCTTTCTGTCCCGTCGCATGCGGTAGAAAACAAGCAGTGCTATCACCAATCCACATATAAAACCTATCATCCCGAGCAAGGGGACTCCCAGGACCCGTGGCTGCAGGCCCGAAAGGCACAGCACGCAGGAGCCTATGAACATCGCGCCGGCAATGATCGCCAATGCGAAGTACTCGATAGACGAGCTCATTGCCTTGCCCGATTTCTCCTCCATCGAGAACTCAATGTTTGCCTTTATCTGGCCACGTTCCAGCATGTCCAGGGTCTCATAGGTCTTGGAGGGAATCTTAATTGTCGCCTCTGCGCTGTCGAGGCCGGCACCGACGAGCTTCTTGGTTCTCGACCACAGGTATTCGTAGTCGATGGTTCGCGTCATGTACTCGCGTACTACTTTTGCAACGCTAACGTTTCCAGAGACCATTCTCACGGTTCCCTCGAAAGTCACAAGCCCGCGTCCCAGCGTCATGATGTTGGGCTTGAATTCCAGGTTGATTGCGGTGAGGCGTTCTAGCATGTCGCTTAGAAGCGCTCCGGTGTCGAATTCGTCCAGGTCGGTGTTGCAATACTCGGTGATGAGCACATCGCATAGGGATAGGAGCTCGGCGTGGTTCACGTTTCCCCTTGTCTTGACCATTTCGAGCATCGCGCGCTTCAGCTTGTAAGAGTCTTCCTGAAGCATCGCGAGCATGAAGCGCTTGAAGCTGTCCTGCTCGTTGGCGCTTACAGTCCCCATGATTCCGAAGTCAAGCCATTCGATCCCAATGCCGTTGCGCTCTTTTACCACGGTGATGTTTCCGGCGTGCGGGTCGGCATGGAAGAACCCATCCTCCATGATCTGCTGCATGTAATTCTGGGCCATGACATTTGCCAGCCGCTCGCGTTCGCTTTCGGTGAGACTGTCCACCACACCTGGGGCGCCCAGGCGTTCATGGTCGACGTACTCCATCGTGAGAACGCAATCGCAGGAATACTCCTCGTAGCATTTCGGAGAGTAGACATGCGGCCTGCTGTTGTTGTTCTTCCGGAATTTCTCGAGGTTCTCCGCCTCGATGTTGAAGTTGAGTTCCTCTTCTGTGCTGCGCTTCAGCTCGTCTACCAATGTTTGGAGGGAAAGCTGGCCAGTTCCAGTGCTGTCGATTACGTTCAGAGTGTTGATCGCCCTCTGCATCAACACGAGGTCGAGGGCTATGGTCTCTGCTATTCCCGGGCGCTGTACCTTGACTGCAACTACATCTCCTCCGTCTGCAAGGGTGGCCTTGTGAACCTGTGCCACTGATGCGGAGCCAAGGG
>JBMNUL010000048.1:0-15733 GCA_050946255.1 Coriobacteriales bacterium
TCGAAACGCGCTTCGAAGCTTCCTCGACATCCAATCTCTTCCTGAGCTCCGGGTCTTGCGTTGCGATGCCCATGGGGCAGTTGCCCGAATCGCAGATCCTATATTGCTGGCATCCGAGTGCGATTAATGCTGCAGTGGCGATTGCGACAGCGTCTGCGCCCATTGCGAGCGCTTTTGCGAAATCCGATGCCACCCTTAAGCCCCCGGTGATGACGAGTTGCATCTTCGAGCCCGTCTCGTCCAGGAATTTCCTGGCACGGTAGAGCGCCAGCATAGTTGGAACGGAAGTGGACTCGCGTAGGAGCAGGGGACTTGAACCTGTGGCTCCGCCTCTTCCGTCGATTGTCACGAAGTCGGCGCCGGAGCGCTCGATTACCGCGAGGTCGTTCTCGATGTGGCCGGCTGAGATCTTGACTCCGATGGGCCTTCCATCCGAGCGATCGCGTAGCATGTCAACCATCTTGCGCAAGCCTTCTGGGCCATCGATTTCCGCGAACCGGCTGGGGCTCTGGATGCTCTCTCCAACTGCTCGCCCTCGGATGCGCGCGATTTCCTCTGTGACCTTGCCCCCAGGGAGATGTCCTCCCATGCCGGGTTTGGTGCCCTGCCCAATCTTTATCTCGATTGCATCAGCGCGCTTCAGGTTCTCATCTGTCGCGCTGTATTTGTTAGGGACATACTCGAAGATGTACTTGTATGCGGCTTGACGCTCCTCGGGGAGAATTCCCCCCTCGCCGCTGCACATGGCGGTGCGGGCCATCGCAGACCCCTTTGCAAGCGCCACCTTCGCTTCCTTCGACAATGCCCCGAACGACATGTGCGAAATGTAGATGGGGCTGTCGAGGACCAAGGGCTTTTTTGCACCTGCACCAATAACGGTCTTGGTGCTCACGTCGTAGTCGTCGTCAAGAGGCATCGGGTCGAGCTGTGCTCCCAGCAAGAGGATGTCATCCCAGTTCGGCATTGGCATTTTCGTTCCCATCGCCGCGCCTGGGGACTTGCCGCTAACCGCGATCTCATGGATCAGGTCCATGTATCGGATGGAGGTGTCGTGACGGATGAGTCCAGGGTCATATTCCGCACCCTGACCTGGAGTTGCTGGAACAGGGTCCGATGCGCTTTGCCCTTCATCTCCGTCATCTATCAGCACGAAAGCCGAGATGGGCTGCCCGCACACGGGACATTTCTCGAGTTCGGAGATCGGAACACCCGTCTCCTCCTCGTCGTATATCGTTCCGCAAACCGTGCATCTGTATCTGGCCATTACGTTCCTCCCTCACACGGGAATAGCATAACCTTAAAAATGTCAGATTTTCTTCAAATTCACAAAAAACTTAACAATCGAGGTATAAATTTCGGGTAAATTGTTTTCCGCTCGTCTCCCTGGGTCTATGGGATAATCTTCACGGGTCAAACTTTCTTTAGAGGTGGTATCAGTTGGCAAAGGCATTCGCTAGTGATTTCGACGGCACCCTGTGGTTCTCCGGCGAGCAAGATCATGTCAGGTCCTGTGATTTGGAAGCTATCAGCAGGTTCCGTTCCGAGGGAAACTTGTTTGGAGTGGCTTCTGGCAGGTCTCTTCGCGGGATAACCCTTGAAGTTGGGGATCTGCTGGATTTCGACTTCTATATCCTGGCTACGGGCGCTCTCGTTTTAGATGGAAACAAAGAGCCGATATGCAAGAAATGCGTCCATCCCGAGCTGGTGCAGCAGATATACGATTCTTATCAGCCGCGCGCGGAAATCGTCATCCATGGCAACGACACCGTCTACTCTTTTGGCGATCCTCTTCCGATGCAAACTCATATTGATGCAATAGAGGAGATTGGCCCCGACATCTACGGGCTTTCGATGTGGGTCGGGAATCCAGAGAACGCTATCGCGGTGGCAGAAGAGATCAACCGCGATTTTGGGGACAGCGTCTCAGCGTATGCCAACAGGAGCAACGTCGATGTGGCACCGGCAGGTTGTTCCAAGGGGAGGGCTGTAGAGCTGTTGAAGCAGCATTTCAAGACCAGCTGCATAGCGGCGATAGGGGACTCCTTCAACGACGTTCCCATGCTCGAGAGCGCCGACATTTCATTTACCTTCAATCGGTCACCCCAGGACGTGCGGGAGAGGGCCGGTAACGTCGTGGATACCGTTGCCGACGCGATTTCAATCGTGGAGAATCTCGACCAGGAGCTTTTCCGCTAAGAATCCTCGGCCTGAGGTCACGTTGACCTCAGGCCGAGTGTTATATCACATATCATCAATCAATTTGCCAACTGAGATCCTTAAGCCCCTGGGCCGCCTGTGGTCGATGCTAGACGAGCACGCAGCTCACATACGCCATGGTGCCAGGTCCGTGGTTGTAGTCCATGTTAGCCGCCTTGCAGACGTCCGAGACCACCAGTCCGGCTGCTTCCATTGCGGTTGTGGCGATCTTGGGGAACCTGCACGGCTCATCGGGATAGGTGCACTCATCGCAAATGGAGCATCCGCCTGCTCCGAGCACGAGTGCATCGGGGTATTCGTCTGCCATGATCTTCGCGAGCTTGTTGAGGCGCTTCTTGTGGATGTCCCCAAGTTCCATCATGCTCTCGAAGTCGAACTCGTCTTCCAGTTCAATGAACGACTGGAAAACGTAGCAGGTGGTCATTCTGTCGAATATCTTCTGGAATTCCTCGATGTCTCCGCATGCGGGAGGGCACATCCAGCTCTTCTTGTAGAATCCGCAGGTATTGGCCTCGCACATATTGCGGACCTCGCCGCGGACCTTGAGATTCGATGCATCTGTTTTGCCGGTGTACTCGAATCCGAGCTCGTCTATGATCTCTTGAATATCTCTGGTCATTCCGGTCTCTCCTTTACTCGATATTGCTGCGGGCCTCGATCGTGCAGGCAAAATCCAGGAAAACTACCTCGTTTCAAGGCGCAATCTACCCAATTCAATTTTCATGTTGCAAATAATACTCTCTGGATGCCAGTTTGTTTGGGAATAGATGAGAATTTGTCTGTTTATCCTCGGGCCCTCATCACTTCCCAAAGAGCCACTGCGCTAGATGCCGCGACGTTCAGCGAATCCACCCCGTGCTTCATTGGGATTTTCACGGACAGGTCGCATCTGCTGATAGTGCGGGGCGAGAGCCCTGTGCCCTCCGTTCCGAAAATCATTGCGATTTTCCCATCCATCGGGATTCTCGGGTCGTTCAAGGGGAGGGAACCGTCGCCCAATGCCATCGCGGCCACAGTGAACCCCAATTTGTGGAGGAGGGAGATCCCCGGGTCCGACCAGTCGTTGGGTTTCTGGGTTCCGATTCTGGCCCAGGGGACTTGGAATACTGTTCCCATGGAGACCCTGATCGCCCTTCTGTAGAGCGGGTCATAGCAGGCAGGGGATACCAGAACAGCATCTGCGCCCATGGCAGCGGCGGACCTGAATATCGCGCCGACATTCGTGTAGTCCCTTATGTCCTCCAGCACCGCCACCACTTCTGCTCCGTTGAGAACTTCCTCTGGAGTCTTTTCTGGTGGGCGCCTGAACGCGCAGAGGGCACCTCGATGGATGCTGAAGCCGGTGAGCTTCTCCAGTTCATCTGGAGGGAGCGTGAAGACCTCGAAATCCGGGTTCAAATTCTCGGCTTTCGATATGGCAACTTCCAGTGTTGGCAGAAACTTCTTGTCGGTGAGCATGCTGATCGGGAAGTTCCCCGCATCGAGGGACCGATAGATTACCTCTATTGTCTCAGCGATGAAGATCGCCCGGCTGGGTTCCACCTTGCTGCGGAGTTGCAGGTCGGTCAACCTTTCGAAGACATCCAGCCTGCTGTCGTCCAGACTTTGCAGTTCCAAGACTCCCATTTGGTTCTCACCTCGAAATGATTATTCCATTGAGGGATGGGGAAATCCAACATCAATCGTATGGGCGAGGAAGTCAAACATCGACCTAAATATCTATAGAAATCCCACATCAATCAGCGGCAATGAAAGTCAAACTTCCACCAATGGTGCATGGGAGTCCAACTTCGATTGAAAGAAGGATATTGGAGCCCAACTTCGATTACAGCTCGCAAAATTTTTTTGAGCACTTTTTATTTTCTGACTATTTACAATATTTTTACGTACAAGTGATAGAGTGAGCTAAATCAGTATTTCTGATTTATTTGTGTACTTTCAGTTAGACAGGGGGGACAAATTGTTTTGCAGACAATGCGGTAATCAAATCCCAGATGGTGCGAAGTTCTGCAATAAGTGCGGAGCTCCGGTAGAGGGCCAAGCCCAGCAAGCCCAGCAAGCCCAGCAAGCCCAGCCCGGTTCTTCTCCTCAGCAGGCTCAGCAGCAGCCCTATCAGCCGCAGCAGCCAGTGAACGAGCAGACCTATCAGCCGCAGCAACCCGTGAACCAACAGCCCTATCAGCCGCAGCAGCCTGTGAATCAGCAGCCCTATCAGCCGCAGCCTCCGCAGGGTGGTTATTACGACGGACAGGGAGCAATGAACGGGACCAAAGATTATAACAAGTTGGGCGGATGGCTGCTTTTGTTTGTGATTCTCTCCATAGTGGACATTGTCTTAGGAGTCATTCTCATTATCCCGGTTATCGGTGACTGGATAGATTATGGCGAGTACGTCACGATTTTCTACGGGAGTGGAATCAGCATCGGTTTCTGGGGTTATATAGTCATGTTCTTCGTCGGCGTTGTCCTCGTGGCATTGCAAGTCTATATGATCTTCAAGCGAAACGAGAATTTCCTATTGTTCTACCAGCTGTCCATCTTCGCGATGATCATTGCCATATGCTTCTATACATTCGGATTCTATATGCCTGTGGGAGGTTCCATTTCTACTGAAATTGGCCAGATAATCGGAGAGATAATCTCGTTGCTGCTCTTCACCCTCTACTATTGCAGGTCTGTCCGAGTCCATGTCTACATGGGAAGCGACAACTACATGAAGAAGGCAATTATAAAGTTCAAGCCAGCTTCTGCTAATTAGTCAGAGGGACATAGGCGAAACGACAAGCTCGGGATACTGTCGATCTGGGGGGTTTATTCTTCAAATCCCCAAAGCCGGACTTCAGGCTGAAGATCGACACCCGAGCTTTCTTTCACTGCCTTCTGGACGTCTCTTATAACACTCAGGACATCCTCTGCGGTAGCTCCGCCTGTGTTCACAACGAAGCCACAGTGTTTTTCGGATACCATTGCCTTCCCAACCCTGTGTCCGCGCATTCCAGCATCTTGGATAAGCTTGCCGGCGAAGTATCCCCTTGGGCGCTTGAATGTGCTTCCAGCGCTTGCCATATCAAGTGGTTGCTTCGCCTCGCGTCTGGCTTTGAGGTCGTCCATCCTCGCGCGTATTGCAATTCGATCATCGGGCGAAAGCTCGAGATGGGCGGAGAGCACGATCTGCCCGTTGTCGGACATGCTGCTGTGCCTGTAACTCCAATCGGCTTCCGCTGCAGGCACTTTGGAAATGCTTCCGTCTCTGTTCAGGCACACTACACCGGTGCACACGTTCTTGAACTCTCCGTCATAGGCTCCGGCGTTCATTATCGCGGCGCCTCCGATAGAACCCGGTATTCCACTGGCGAACTCGTATCCAGCCAGTCCCGCAGTGCAGGCCGCCTCCGCCACATCTTTGTTCGTGGCGCCCGCCTGCACATCTATGGAATTACCGGAAATCGATATGTCTGACATCCTCGCGCCGATGGCGATGACCAAACCCTCGAGTCCACGGTCTGCCACCAGCACGTTGCTCCCGCATCCGAGGACACGCCATGGGGCTCCCGACATCTCTGCGGCTTCTATCGCGACCCTGATCTCCATCGGCTCCGATGGAAACACCATGAAGTTCACCGGTCCACCGACCTCGAATGTCGTGTGAAGGCTCATCGGCTCGTCTTCGAGTATCTGCTCAGGGGAGAAAGACTCTCTGAGCAGTCTCCCCAATAACTCCTTGTCCATTCCCCAGAGTCCTCCAATTGGCCTTGTCCCGCTACATCGCTATTGGCTCTCATGCTCGTTCCATCCTAGTGGCTCGTGCGAGAGCGCATCCTCGTAACCTGACGCTTGCTAGAGCTCGGTCTCATCTACGATACGTGCTCGATAGCACATCCCCCCGGCGCAACCGGTCCGCGCGCAACCGATGCGATCCCCAAAATCATATCCCATGTGCGGGTTCTTTGCGGAAGGCCGGCGCTAATCGTCGAAATGGGAGCTTTCTCCGTTCAAGATCTCGTTGAAGTGGATCGGGTCGACTCCCTCGATTATCGGTTCGTTCTTGTTGAGCGCATCGATCTTGCCGATTTCCTCGTCGGTGAGGGGAGCGTCCAACATCTGCAAGTTGGACTTGATGTGCTCGGGGTTCGCGCTTTTCGGCAATGGCAGCACTCCAGATTGGATATGCCAGCCGATTATGACCTGTGCGGGAGTGGCATCGTGGGCTTCTGCAATCTGAGCTACCACCGGGTCGGAAATGCAGCCTCCCCTTCCCAGTGGAGACCATGCCTCATATACGATTCCATGCTCGCGGCAGTACTTTCTGGCGCTTTCGTAGCGAAGGTAGGGATGGTGCTCCATCTGGTCAACCACCGGCATCTCGTATCCGCGCTTTGCCAGCTCCTCGAGATGCTCTGGCAAGAAGTTGCAGACTCCGATTGACTTTACAAGCCCGTCCTCTTTCATCTCCATGAAGATTTCCCAGGTCTTTGGAAACGCGTCTCTCACGGGCCAGTGAATGAGAAGCATGTCGAGCTGGTCTATCCCAAGATCCCTCAGCGTCTCCTCTGCGGACTGTCTCACCGTTCCGTCGAGCTGCCTGTCGTTCCAGACCTTGCTGGAGATGAAGAGCTCGTCTCTATCGACATCAGTGCTGGATAATGCTTGGCCGACTCCCTTCTCGTCCCCATAGAACCTCGCACAATCGATGAGCCTGTATCCGCATCCTATTGCAGCATCCACTGCAGTGCATGCAGTGCTGTCGTCCATGTTGAAAGTCCCGAATCCAATCTTCGGTATCTTCTGGCCATCAGAAAGGGTGTATCCGCCGGTTTTTCCAAAGTCCAATTTCAACGCCTCCAAATCAATTGGCCTCGGTTCTGTCATGTTCGAATCGGCACGAGAGTGTCGTCGGAAAAATGATACACCAGCTGTCCCTTGCCCCAATGTCCCCGTTTGCCGTTGGATAAAAAGCCATGCATCAGATGCGGAACTACAATCGGGTGGAACAAGGAGAAACATCTATTGCAAACGGTTAATGATAATTCTTCGGGTGTAATTTCCAATGGCAAGGTGACTATCTGGAGTCGTGCTTTCATCGCGCTTCTCCTTGTCAATTTCCTCAGGATGTTGGGACAATCGATTTCAAATACAATCGTCCCACTATTTGCATACGACCTCGGAGCGGTGGCATCTATGGTTGGATTCGTCTCGGGATCCTTTGCGATTACCGCCATGGCTATCCGCCCCTTTGCCGGTCCCGCGTTCGACAGCTTTTCCAAGACCAGGCTTTTCCTGTTGTTCGGTGTCATCTTGACTGTAGCCAGCTTCGGATACTCGTTGGCAAACACCATCCCGATGATCATCGTCATGCGCCTGATCCATGGAATTGGAGCCGGCTGTACTGGATCTTTGGGCATGGCCCTTGCCAGCGAGGTGTTGCCGATCGAGAAGATGAACAGCGGGATCAGCATCTATTCGATTTCGCAATCTGCCGCTCTGGCAATCGGCCCGGCTTTTGCAGTTTGGGCTGCCGATGCTTGGGGGTACAATACGACGTTCATCCTCACGGGAATCATCATGGCCGCATGTTGCGTGGTGGCGGGCTTGTTCGTCCAGGTTAAGGAGCCTGCCTCGAAACCACCTTATCAGCTCAAGTTGAGCAGGGCATTCTCCAAGAGGGCGATAATCATGTCCGTCATTCTCATGCTCATGATGACCGCCTTCTCGTGCACGAATTCTTTCCTCGTGATTTACGGCAATCTACGGGGAGTCGACCAAATCGGCCTGTTCTTCACAGTGAACGCCATCTGCCTGATTGGAACTAGGCCGCTCTTCGGGAACATATCCGACAAATACGGAGCGTCCAAGGTCATCATCCCCACGATGGTGCTGTTCGCTGTCTCGTTCGTGGTGATCAGCCAGGCCACAACGCTTGCAGCATTCATAGTTGCCGCATTGGTTGCAGCGTGCGGGTTTGGTGCGGCCTCTCCGCTTGTGCAGGCGCTCGTGTTCAAGTGCGTTCCGCTGTCGCAGAGAGGGTCGGCCAGTAACACCAGCTTCTTGGGAATGGACGCCGGAAATCTCATCGGCCCCTACCTCGGTGGACTCGTGATCGAGGGTCTGAGGCCAGCGCTCGGGAGCGAGGTCGCTGCCTATTCGGGGATGTGGATGGTCATGCTCGCCCCGATTTTCCTTGGTCTTATCATTTTCGTCGCCAACCGCAGCAGGATCAGGAGATATGTTGCGGAAGCCGATGCTGAGAATGCGAAGGTGGAGGCAAAGTAGCAGCTGGGCCGGACCAAGAAGGTCTGGCCCAATGATTTGATGTGTTCGGACGAGCAAGGTCTGCGGTGATGACCGGGCATCGGCGTTAGGCTTGGAAGCTCATCGTCCCGTCTTCTCCCATTATCATCGCCATGTCCCCGCCGATGATGACCTTGCCCTTCATGTCGCGGTTTCTGGCCCAGTATCCCTCCAGCGGCTTGTCGAGCGGCACTCCCTGCTCCTTCTGCATCTCGCGCACGGCCCGGCCGTCGACATCCCTGGCAAACGGGATTCCCTCCTTCAGACATAGCGCAGCGGCATTTCCAGCAGCCTGTCCCATGGTCATGCTCGTAGCGACGACCCTCACTGCCCCGACGGCGTGCCAGTCTGCCGAGAGACACCTTCCGGCAACGAAGAGGTTGTCCACGTCGCGTGCTATCAGCGACCGCAAAGGAATCTCGCAGAAGCACCTCGGGTTCTGCCTGACCTCGTAGCCACCCATCGGGGCAAACGGGTGCATCTTGAGGTTGTCGTCGTCCTGAGATGGGCGGCAGATGGCGTTTTCGGGTTCATGGTCGAGGTGGATGTGGCGCATTGCCGTCTCGGTGTTGCATGTTGGATGGTGGGAGTCGAGAACCTCGGGGAATATGACCACGCCGTCATCGAACTTGCGCGCCGAGCAGATGTCCTCGGATGTGAGCACGTACTCTCCGACTACCCTGCGTCCCTCGCGAGTGCCGATCTGATCTCCCATGTGCTCGAGCTTGCAGTTGCCGAACCCCGGCACATACTTCCTCAGGAATTCGGTGAACAGGATGACCTTGTTGTGCTGGTCCACGATCTGTCGCGTGAGGTCCTCCGGGCTGGTGTTGTGGCAGTAGTAGCTGTGCGTGGCGTCGAGGCAGACGTCCATGCAGCTCTCATCGAAGCTGCCCACAATCGGGTAGATGAGGTTCCCGGGGGAGAGCATCTCTGGTAGGAACCCATCCTCTATCGCCTTCATTTGCAGGTACTGGAGAAACAACGGACGCTTTTCCGGATCTTGGTCCCTGGTTTTCTCGAAGTAGAGCTTCTCGGCTTCCTTGTATTGCTTCATATCGACGTAGCCGAGCCTGAAGCCAAGGGACGAGGACTCGTTGAGCCCCATGAACTCCGCGCCTCCGACCTCGCAAGGAGCTCCGGCAGCACTCGCCACGGTGGCATCTCCGGTGCAGTCGATCACGAACTTCGCACGAATGTCCATCATCCCGTTCAACGTGTACACGGCGACATCTTCGATACGGCCGTCCTCGACCCCGGCCTCGGCGACGTGCGCACCGTAGATGAAGCGAACTCCTGACTGGATGAGCATATGCTCGAACATCACCTTGGCCTTCTCCGGCTCAACTGCGGGAAGGTGGGGCTTCAGCACCGCATCGCCCTGAGCTGCCAGGCGCTCGACCCATTCCCTGCAGATGCCGTCGACATGTCCGGCAATCCCGGTGATGTACCCATTGGTGCAGATCCCGCCCAATGATTCACGTTTTTCCAAGAGGAGCACCCTTGCGCCCTGTCTAGCTGCGGCGATTGCCGCAGACACCCCTGCAACTCCTCCTCCGCAGACGAGCACGTCTACGTTGTAGTCAGTGGTAACGTTCATTTCTTCTCCTCTTCGATAGCGGGCTTCGATATTTACGATCGGTGCAAAGCCGTCTCATCTGGGTATTACGAAAATGGGCGGACACAACCGGAAATTCCCCATCCTGTTCCCACGGCTCAATATAGCACACCGCGAGCCGTCGCGCTACCGTCGAACATGAATGTGGGGAATGTGGGTTTCGCCGGGCATGTGACCCGGTCATCCTGAATACATTAGATGAAGAAGAACAATATGCACCCGACCGCGGTTCCGATCAGGGCACCGCACACGACGTCTTTCGGAAAATGCACGCCGAACATCACACGCGACCATGCCATCTCGACTCCGGCGGCAAGCAGCACTATCCCCACTGGGAGGCAGAAGGAAAGCCAGCACATCGCGATCAGGAATATCGAGAAGATGTGCCTGCTCGGAAACGACTTTCCAACCGTGGACTTTTTCACCAGCGGGTCAATGTCCAGGGACTCATAGGGACGTGGG
Organism: Coriobacteriales bacterium; assembly: GCA_050946255.1. Taxonomy (GTDB): domain Bacteria; phylum Actinomycetota; class Coriobacteriia; order Coriobacteriales; family CADBOM01; genus JBMNUL01. The sequence continues at coordinate 10,586 of JBMNUL010000048.1, forward strand.
GCATTGTAGAGATATCGGAATGCGGACACGGCGGCAAACCCGATGCCTGGGACAAGGATGTAGGGAACGAGATTCCAAGGGTCTTGCAGTCCAACTAGCAAGAGCAACAGCGGATAAAGGACGTAACACGTCCACTTGGCTGCCTTGTTGAAGAGAACGAGCGCCCGGAGCCTGTCCGGGTGCTCGCGTAGTCCCCTCGTCCATTTTTCGTAGCTGACCTCGTCCATGGCCGCCTTCACGGTTCGAGCCGGTTTGTCATTTAATTGGGGTGAGGCTAGAGAAGTCGACGTCGAGAATGTTCAGGCCATCGATATTGAACGTCCTGTTCCCATCGGCGTCACGCCCGACGACATTGACCTTGTTGTCCCCGTCGTAGCCCCATGCACCTCCGATATTGTAGAGCAGGTTCGGGTCCCAACCGAGCTTTGTGAGCATCGAGCGCGTCATAGTCGCGTATCCTCCGGCACCGCACATCAAGAATATCGGCTTGTCCTTCGGGAAGAGCCTCTCGAGAATCTCCATGGATTCCTCGTAGCAGGGAACAACATTCACGGCATCGGCCTCTCCCTCATAGGTGATGTCGAAGAGGTGGTCGCCATCGTAGATGTTTCCAACTGGCATGTTCCCAACCCGATGAGCGGCAGGGGAGTGATGTCGAATCCATCGATCATCACGGTGAGGTCGGGATCTCCTCCAATTGAGCCGAAGTCTGCAGTGTCGCAGAGCATGCGCATGTCTCGATAGACCACGCCGTCGATTCCCAGGTAGTCGTCGATCGTGGCCATGTTGATGTTCCTGTCGACTCCAAACATCTCGTCCATGTTGGGATCGGGAGCTGGCAGATCGCTGATGTTCTTGGAACTAGAGCTCATGGAATCCTCCTCACCTTCAAAAATTGAACCATTTACAGATTAGCCGTTTTGGCTCTCCAATGCGATTGCATCTGTTGAAAATCCACGTTTGACATGCCAGGTCTTTAGATGCGGTCAGGGGATGGGTTTCGTTAGGAGAATCCTCTAGGGAAATTCGACGCCGCCCCAACGCCGTTAGAAAAATTCTTTAAAATCTACCATCCCGATAGGCGATGTGTGTATATAATGTATACCAAAACGGTAGGCTAACTCTAAAGGTTGATTCTGAATCGGATGCTCGGTCTAGGAGATGAGAAGGGTGTGCGAGCTGTTCGCCGTGAATTCCAAGGAGCCGGTGAGGTTGAATGGCTACCTCGAGGAGTTCTACTCCCACAGTGTCAGGCATCCCCATGGTTGGGGAGCGTCCTGGATGCGCGACGGCAGGGCCGAGCTCGTAAAGGAGCCGTTGCGGGCCATTGACTCTGAAGCCAATTCCGAGTTCCTGAGCGGTGAGATCCTCGAGTCCCATTTGATAGCGCACATCCGAAACGCAAGTCACGGCGCTCTCGACTATTCGAATTGCCATCCGTTCATTGGGGAGGACATATACGGAAACGAGTGGATGCTCGCACACAACGGCAATGTCTTCAACTGGAGCCTGCTCGCTGGATACGACGAGTGGGAGACCGGCGAGACTGACAGCGAGTGCGTGATGATGCTCCTGATGGATGTTCTCGAGAACGCCGCACTGCGTGCTGGTAACTTGGAATTCGATGTGCGCTTCCGAGCGCTGGCTGGCGCGATAGACCAGCTCTCCAACGGCAACAAGGTGAATCTGATAATGGACGACGGCACATACACCTACGTTCACACAAACACGTTGGAAAGCACCCTCAAGGTGAAGCATCTGCCCGGAACGGCGCTGTTCAGCACCACTGCGCTAGACGATGGGATTTGGGAACAGGTTCCGCGCTGCAGGCTCTTGGCCTATCGCGATGGGGAGCTGGTCATGACATCCCACGTGCACCGAAACCTCATCATAGATGGGATGCAGGATTATCCCAAGCCCTTGAAGAACTGCGTGGCATGAGAATTCATACGGTTTAATGGCCTGCCATACGGGTCAATAACCCTCGAATCGGCAGTAAGGAATCGGCAGTTAGTGGTATCCCGCGCCGGGAGATCCCGAGCTGAAAAACTAGATTGTTCCCACCTCGTATGGCATGAAGTCGACCAGATAGCCCTTGTCGGCGAGCATCTTCTCGATCTCGTCGAGGGTCTCCTCGCTATCTGCCGAGATGTGGTGGAAGTGATATCCGGAGGTTATCCTGCTAAGGGGAGATGACTTGCCAGAGGCAATCTGATCGAGGAACCTCTCCACGTCCTTCCGGCACTTGACGTTGAGCGGGGCGCTCATCTTGCCGTATGTGCGGTGGTTGATGATGACGTCCACGACGGTTCCGCCAAGGTCGACGATCGAGTTCAGCTCATCTTCGGTCTGCTCCTCGGTGTGGCAGACCTTCACGAGCATCGTCTGCTCTTTGGGTTTCTCGAGGATATACCCGTAATGAGTCGAGGAAATCGGATTTCCCTGGGTTCTAAGCAGCGCGATGTCCTGCACCACGACTTGTCTGCTCACCCCGGTCTTCTTTCCAATCTGGGTTCCGGAGATGGGGCCTTCCGCATTGCGCAGCATCTCGAGTATCGCCTTCCTGCGCTCGTTTCCAGTCATTTTCCCATCTCCTTTCCAAATGGTGCCAGACGCGATCCCGTGCTGATAGCCGCTTCTGCGCCGTACCGTGGATATTCCGACCGAGGACATTTATGCCCCCAGCTCGATGTTCTTCAGGCTTATGTCTAGGATACCAGCAGAATGGGTGATGGCGCCGCACGAAACGTAGTCGATTCCAAGTCCTGCGAGGTTACCGACGTTTTCCAGCGTCACATTTCCCGAACATTCGACTTGGGCTCTGCCACCAATTATCTGAACTGCCCTCTCCATGTCGTCTCGGCCCATGTTGTCGAGCATTATTATGTCTGCTCCCGCGCTGACGGCCTCCTCGACTTGGTCCAGGGTCTCGGCCTCGACCTCGACCTTGCAGGTGTAGGGCGCCCTTGCCCTGGCTGCGGATACCGCGTTGGCAATCCCGCCCGCCGCGGCGATGTGGTTGTCTTTCAACATCACAGCGTCCGACAAGTTGAACCTGTGGTTGACTGCCCCGCCGATGCGGGAAGCGTACTTCTCGAATATCCTCATGCCGGGAGTCGTCTTGCGCGTGTCAAGGAGGACGATGCCCGTTCCCTTCAGGGCATTCGACATCTTGCGTGCGTAGGTGGCTATCCCGCTCATGTGCTGCAGGTAGTTGAGAGCAGTGCGCTCTCCGGAGAGGATGGTCCTCACGTCTCCCTCGACGACTGCCAATAGCTGGCCGGACTTCACATCTTCTCCGTCCGAGGCCTTGGCCTCCACCACTGAGCTCGGATCCAGAATCTGGAAGACTCGCTCGAAGACCCACATCCCGGCAAGTGTCCCGTCCTGCTTGCAGATTAGTTGTGCGGAACCCAACCTCTTTTCCGGCATCACGGCGTCCGTGCTGAGATCTCCCGCGTTCATGTCCTCCTGAAGTGAGAACCTGATGTGCCTGTCAGCCGCGAGCAGCATTGAGGGCGATGCCATCTTCCGCCTCCTGGGTCTTTCTGTCGAGCCACGCCTTCTTGGCCTCCGACTTGAAGTTGATGTCCGGCCTGGGCCACGCAAAGGTTGCCCTGATGTGGTTGCCGGGTCCGGGTGACGGTCTCACGTCGGAAACGATCTTTGCCGCGGCCATGCGGGCGAACACCAGACTCTCGAGCAGGCTGTTGCTCGCGAGCCTGTTTGCGCCGTGCACCCCGTTGCAGCTGGTCTCTCCAACTGCGAACAGATGCGGCATCGTGGTCTCGGAGTTCTTGTCAACTGCGATTCCCCCCATGAAGTAGTGCTGGGCGGGAACCACGGGGATAGGCTCCTTGGTGATATCGTAACCCTCCTCGAGGCACTTCTCGTAGATGTGCTTGAAATGCCCGGTGATCTCCTCCTTCGGAACATTCTCGAAGGACAGGCGCACGTAGTCGGAGCCCTCCTTCTCCATCTGAGCGTAGATCGCCTTGGTGACCACATCTCGCGGCTGCAGCTCGTCTGTGAATCTGTTGCCGTCCTTGTCTATGAGGATTGCGCCTTCTCCACGCGCGGATTCAGAGATCAGGAAGGCCCTTCCTGGTTTCCCCGTATAGAGGCTGGTGGGATGGATCTGCACGTAGTCCATGTGCTCTAGCTCGACGCCGTGCTTTCGTGCCACCGTGCAGCCATCTCCCGTGAGCTCGGGATAGTTGGTGGAGTGCTCGTAGAGCCCTCCGATCCCGCCGGTTGCCATGACTGTGAACGGGGCATGGATCTCTATCTCGTTGCCATCTGGGTCCTTCGCGACCATGCCCTTGCACACTCCGTTTTCCTCCAAGATGTCGACCATCGGAGTGTACTCGAGCATCTCCACGTTCTTCAGCGGCTTGACGTGGCGCATCAGCGTCGTGGTGATCTCCTCGCCGGTGATGTCCTCGTGATAGCAGATCCTCGGACGGGAGTGAGCGCCCTCCCTCGTGTAGTCGAGCGAACCGTCGTCCTTGCGCTCGAACCGAACTCCGAGGTCGATGAGGTCGTCGATCACGGTCCTGCTGTTGCGGATCATGATGTCCACGCTCTCGCGGCGGTTCTCATAGTGACCGGCCCGCAGGGTGTCCTCGAAGAACGACTCGTAATCGTTTTCGTCGTAGAGAACGCAGATCCCTCCCTGCGCGAGCATCGAATCGCAATCCTCCAATGGACCCTTCGACAGCATGATTATCTTCATGCTGCGGGGGAGGCGGAGAGCTGTGTAGAGTCCTGCAACACCGCATCCGGCTATAACGACGTCGCAGTTCATCTTTCTTCTCATTTTCTTTACTTCCCGTCTAGTAGGTTGATGAACCTTCGTGATGTTCATTTGGACAGCTCGAGCATCCTCGAGAGCGACCTTCTCGCATTCTCCCTGCAATTCGAGTCGGCAGGAGGAACCTCTCCAGTGGAGTTCAGCAGTGCATCGCGCACGTCCTCTAGCGTGATCTTCTGCATGTCGGGGCATATCGGCGTGGTCTTGGGGAAGTAGAACCTCTTCCCGCTTCCCTCGGTGAGCTTTTCCATCTGGTGCTGCACTCCGATCACGGTGGCGATGATGAATTCCTTCGAATCGCTCGAGGCTACCTGGGTGATGATCCCCTTGGTGGA
>JBMNUL010000049.1:0-15527 GCA_050946255.1 Coriobacteriales bacterium
ATCAACGACGTGGAGTCCGGCAAGATCACGGTGAAGGAAGCCGGTCAGATGCTCGGCGAGCTGATAGGGCGTTGGGGCACGGCACTCCACATCATGGCTGAGTCGCTCAAGGAATCTCATCAGGTCAACTATGGCATCAACGCTCTGGCGCTCGGCGGTTACAACCAGAACCACGAGGATGCCTCAAACGAGCTCTCGGCGCTGTTCCTCAAGATGGTCGGGCTGCTCAAGATCTCATCGCCAACCGTCACGGTCCGTTGGAATCCCAAGACTCCAGATTGGATGATGCAGCGCGCTATTGAGTGCAACATGGAGATCCGCGGTGGAATTCCGCTGTTCCAGAACGATGACCGCACGATCCAGCAATACCTCGATTGCGGAATCCCCTGGTCCGAGGCATGCGAGTGGTTCGGCCTGGGATGCGTCTACCCGGCGCTTCTCACCAGAGCTGAGCACTACGGCATGGAGGGCCTCGCAGGTCTCAACCTCGCTGCGATGCTGGACATGGCCCTGCACAACGGCAAGGACATCAACGGCGTGCAGCTCGGCCCGGACATGGGGGATGCCACAGATTTCAAGAACATCGACGAGATCATGGACGCGATGTTCGCCGAGCACAAGTACATCATCGACCGTACTGTTGAGGCTGCGCACATCGCGGTCGACGTCGAGGGTCGCTACATGCGCGAGCCCTTCTGGTCGACGATAGCGGTTCCGTGGCATTTCGCTAATGGGCAGGACATCCTGTTCCCAGATCCAGATTATTCCCTCTGGGGATTCTCCGACCGAGCCATCATCGACTGCGCAGACACTCTCGAGGCAATCAAGGTGCTTGTGTTCGATGAGAAGAAGCTCACTATGGCAGAGCTCATGGAGGCGATCGATTCCAACTTCGAGGGAGAGCGCGGCGAGGAGATCAGGCAGATGTGCCTCGCAGCCCCGAAGTTCGGCAATGACATCGACGAGGTCGACTATCTCGTGTCCAAGATCTCGGATCGCTCCGCTGCCTACATAAAGAACGTGGACAATTCGCCATTCCGCCATTTCATGATCACCCGCGAGGGGCTGTCCTGGCACTTCAGCGCAGGACTCGGAGTGCGTGCGCTTGCCGATGGCCGCAAGGCAAAGGAGCCGTTGGACGACGGCTCGTTCTCGCCGATGGGCGGCGCCGACAAGAATGGTCCCACCGCTGTATTGCGCTCCGTGCTCAAGGCTCAGCAGAAGGACGCTGCCGCTTCCGTGCTCAACCAGAAGTTCACCAAGACGCTGCTATCGACTCCTGGTTCGCGCGACATGCTCGCGAAGTACACTTCTGCATTCCTGGGTGCCGGCGGAAGCCACATCCAATACAACATCATGGACACCGAGGAACTCGTCGAGGCTCAGGAGAAACCGGCCGAGCATGAGGACCTCATCGTGAGGATCGGCGGATTCTCTGCATACTTCGTGCAGCTTTCCGAGGGAATCCAGGACGATGTTATCCAGCGCACCGAGCAAGCGCTCTAGAGGGTTTGTGATGCAGGACTACTCAAGGAAGGAAAGGTTTGCAAATGAATGAAGTACAAAGTACTAGCGGCCTGAAAAAGCTAAGGGGGAACCCCAATGCTGTAATCAGCATCATTGCAGTATTGCTGGTGGCAATTCTCTGCCAGTCATCCGGAGCTGAGAACCCCGCACTGGAGTACATGGCCGAGGAGTTCAACTACCTGCCTATGAGCACGATCACGATGGTGACGACCCTGCCGTCGCTGATGATGATCCCGGCATCTCTGGCATTCTCCTGGCTCCGCACCAAGTTCTCGTTCAGGCCCCTGTTCGTGGTCTCGGCGATCTTGCTCATCGTAGGCGGCGTTATGCCAGCGTTTGCCGCAGACTTCGTGCAGGTTCTCGTGTGGCGTGCGATCTTCGGACTCGGCGTTGGCGTTATGTGGCCTCTGGCCCAGTCGCTGATCGTCGAGCTCTACGATGGTGAGAAGCAGAACACGATGCTGGGTTGGAACTCCGTCGTCACCGCATGCGGCGGAATCATCTGGCAGAACGTCGGAGGAGTCTTGGCTCTGAGCGGATGGAGAATGTCCTTCTACACCTACTTCATCCCAATCGCCGTGCTGGTTTTCTGCGGAATCTTCATCCCGAACACTCTGCCTGCCAGCAAGAAGGCCAGGGAAGAGCATGGCATCGAAGAAGATGCAGATTCGGCCTCTAAGGCTGAGCAGGGCTACATCGGGCTCACGGTTCTTCTGCTCATCGCCTACTTCGCCTTCAACTTCTTCAGCATGCTCTATTACACCAACATCTCCTTCAAGATCGTCGGCGAGAACATCGGTGAGTCTGACCTCGTTGGAATAACCACCTCGATGCTCACCTTGGGTTCCCTTGTGATCGGAATTATTTTCGGCAAGATGATGAACCTCAAGTTCTTCGGGAAATATGCGATGTGCATCGGGTGGCTCCTGGCGGGCTTTGGAATGCTCATCGGCGGCGTTACGATGTCGATTCCCCTGCTCTTCATCGGTGGCTTCATCCAGGGCTTTGGAACCGGAACTTATATGCCGGCAATGGTCGGCCTGATCGGAAACGTCGGAGGCAAGGCCAAGGCGTCGGTGATTTTGGGAATCTCCACCTGCGTGCTCGGTGCCTCCCAGTTCTTCGGGCCCACTATCATGAATCTGATCGTGGAGTCGATGGGACTCACCAATGGCAGCCCCTGCATCACGATGGGTGCCACCTGCCAGGTCATTTGCGGGATCATCGCAACGATTGTCTTCGTTGCCATCAAGAAGTCCCGCGAGAAGAAGGCAGCAGCTACAGCTGCCGAATAGGACGGCTTCGTTCGTATGCATTCACAGGTTGCGCTCCTGTGTAATTGCAGTTCAAGATAAAGCTGCTCTTGCTTCGGGGTCGAGGATTAGGTTCCTCGGCCCCGATTTTCGTTTCGCTCCAGGTGGTTTCCGAGCACCTTCGTCAGTTCCCCTTTCGCAATTCTCCTGCATCTTCTGGGCCATAGATTCCGAGCCATTTGCATTCCAGACTCTATTCCATGCCATGTGTGCATCAAACTCTGGAACGGTGATTTTCAGCTTTCAGCCTTCGGTCGAAGAGCTATCTCAACAAGCGTGCATATTAGACTCCGAGGTTGTAACATTAGCAAAGTGGGAATTTTGAGCAAGATTGTCAATTTTCTGCTGACACGTTCATTTTTCATGTTTGTCGTAAGCTCGATATTTCACGGGGAATAGAGAATATGCATTTTTTCGAGGCCGTTTTTGGTTGTCATCCCCGTGCCATCTTGACGAGAACTTTGGGAGAAACTTGTGAGCGATAAATCATCTGCCACCTACATCATCGATCAGGACTTCAACATCATCAGCTGCAACAAGTCAATCCTGGAGCTCTACCCGCAGCTCAAGAAGGGCGAGAAATGCTATAAGTGCCTGATGGACCTGGACGAGCCATGCGAGGCATGCCCGGTGGTGAACAACATCTTGGGGCCCAAGACCTATATGGATCCAATCCGGAAAATCTATGAGACCGTGGATGCTGTGGAGGTGGATCTGGGCGATGGGAACATCGGCCATGCCCTCGTGATCAGCACAGTTGGTGAGAGCGAGGCAGTTTCGAAAAGACTTCCCAGAACTCATAGAGAGCTTCAGAAGCTGCTCGAACAGGAGTATTACGACAGTCTCACGGGTGGATTTTCCCGCAAGGGTTTCATCAGGGAAGCGGGGAACGTGCTGGAGAATTCCGGGCAATTGGAATATGCCATAGCGATGTTCGACATCCGCAACTTCAAGGCCATCAACGACACCTTCGGCGTGGAAGGTGGTGACCAGGTCCTGAAGTATGTCTTCGATTATCTGGAGAGCAGCTGGATGGAGCCGATAGTCTCTGCGAGGATAGAGTCCGATTGGTTCGTCTTCCTTGTGGAGAGCGACAAGATGAAAAACGGGGATCTGGAGGAACTTCTCAACATCGAGTGGAACACCGATACCCACAATGCGCACATTCATCTGTGTGGAGGTGTCTACTTCATCGAGGACAAGGATGCCGAGGTCTCGAGCATGGTTGACGGTGCAATCCTCGCAGAGGAATCCTCGGAGCTAGAGGAGTGCGGCAACTTCGCGGTCTTCAATGAATCGATGAGAAAATCCTATGTCGACAGCGCCGGGATTATCTCCAGTTTCCAGAGCAGCATCCGAAACCACGATTTCAAGGTCTATCTGCAGCCGGTAATCCGCACCGAGGACGAGAAGATATGCTCGGCTGAGGCTCTTGCCCGCTGGGAGCATCCGACCATGGGGTTTGTGTCTCCTGCAGATTTCATTCCAGTCTTGGAGAAGAACGGCCTGATATCCCGTCTAGACCAGTACATCATGGAGCGCGTGTACGAGTTCCAGGAGTCGCTGCTCCACAAGGGCATGAAGTTCGTTCCGATCTCGGTAAATCTCTCGAGACAGGATTTCTACAACGACCACCTCGTGGGAGGCATCATAAGCCTTGCCGAGAAGGGCGATCTGCCAAAGGGGGCAGTGAACTACGAGGTTACGGAAACATCGGTTGCAGCTCTCAAGCAGAATTGCTCTTATCTGTTCGATCAGATTCGACAAGCAGGTGCAAGGGTTTTCCTGGATGACTTCGGAAGCGGGTATTCGTCTCTGGGAATGATTGGAGACTACTCTTTCGACGTCATCAAGATCGACAAATCGCTGATCGATCAGATCGAAGATAATCCAACGGTGCGAGCTATCATCACATCGACCATCGACATGTGCCACAAAATCGGCCTGAAGGCCGTTGCCGAAGGTGTGGAAACTCAGTGCCAGCTGGATTTCCTGAAGAGATATCACTGCGACTACATCCAGGGCTTCATCTTTGCAAAACCCATGAGCGAGGAAGATTTCCTCAACTACCTTTCTTCTTCTCAGGACATGGTCGAGGAGGGCGATCAGACGCCTGTCGAGCCAGCGGGAATCGATTTCGATTTCGACAACCTCGTGGATTTGGTGGACCATTCCGGAATGTTCATCCAGGCATGCCACACTGAGGACTACACGATGGTCTTTGCAAACGAGCTCACCCGTCTCGTCTCAGGGCACCCTGAGGAGCCCTACCGGGGAAAGAAGTGCTACAAGTACATGCTCGGTCTGGACGCTCCCTGCGGTCATTGCCCGATGAAGAAGATGGGCGATGAGAAGGAGAAAGAAGTCGAAGTCGACGATGGCGAGCACGTTTTCTCCTTGAAGGCCCGCTATACGGAATGGAACGGCAGGAAGGTGTTCATCGAGTACGGCAGGGATGTTACCAACACCAAGATTGCCCAGCGACGCTACACCAGCCATATCCGCTCCATTCTGGAGAATATTCCAGAGGGGCAAGGCGTTTTCCACGTTGACCTGACCGCGGACAAGTGGCTCAGTTCCGGTGGAAATGCGCAGAATGCCAGGAACATGCAGAACGTGAAAGACGTGAACACCCTCATCCATATGATTGCGTCGTTTGTTCCCGACGAAGAGGGGCAGGAGAGGTTCTTCAAGAAATTCAGCAGGGAAGCACAACTGGAGACCTATAACGAGGACAAGCATCAGATCGTGCTCGAGACGCTGTCGTATTTCGATGACATGTCCATCCGCTGGTCCAGGGTCACGGCACAACTGATCGACAATCCCAACAACGGTCATATCGAGAGCATCATCTATGGAATTGACATCTCGAAGGAGAGGTCCCACGTAGAGGAGCTGGAGAGGGAGCGCCTTCAGAACAAGCAGGAGAAGGAGAGGCTCGAGAAGGAAGTCGAGGAAGCCTGGGATATGTACACGCGGGCCGACCGCGACAGGCGCTACGACTACTTGACCGGCTTGAACAGTCGCCTCGACCTGCATAACGAGCTCGAGCAGGCCGCGCGTGGGGAGGTTCCCCCAATTACCGCCATCACGATGATCGACATAGACAGGTTCAAGAATGTGAACGACAAGTACGGGCACGCAGTTGGAGACAAGTGCCTGAAGGCATTGGGGAAGACGATCCTGGACTTCGGAATAGAAAACGGCATCTCGTTCTACCGATATGGCGGCGAGGAGATAGTCGGTCTGATCCGCGGTGACAAGAACGAGGCCCCGCCGAAGATCTCCCGGCTCTTGGAAGAGATTCGGAACATGAAGATCAAGATTGATAACGGCGACGAGATCACGTTGACAGCCTCGATTGGATACACGACCAAGGGTGGCGATTATCAAGAAATGATAAATCGTGCAGACCAGGCGATGTATCTGGCGAAGAAGCGCGGCAAGGATCAATTAGCCTGCATCGATTAGCTGGCTCTGCTAGATCAACTGGGTTATGGCCGGGAGTACTGCTTCCACTATCCCTATGAGGACAAGCGGGATGCAGCCATCGATGAACGATTGCCTGGATTTCAGGTGATAGTAGCGGATGTAGCAGATGAGTGCCACCACGAACGACGCGATGACCAGGACAGAATAGATGCCCACCCCGATTGCAGATGCTCCGTTGGCGCTGGTGCCGGCTATAGAGCTGAGAACATCGAACTCCAAGGCCGCCCATGCAACGAAGAGAACGAGCTCGGTGGTTGGCTGACGGTTGAACATCCTGTAGGTTATCCACAAGAGCACCAGGTAGAGAACCACCGCAATTCCGGCTATCAGCCAAGGTGACACTGCAGGATTGTCGACAGAAGAGCCGCTGAGAAGCTGCCACGCGCTAAGGCATCCTGCAATCAGGGCTCCGATTATGCAGGCCACGCCGACCTTGCGGAGAGTTGGGTTCTCAACCCCACGTCCATATGGTTGGGGCCAGAAGTAAACGGCCCACCATGCCAGATATAGAACACAGCAGAGTGTCAGTAGCCAATGACCAGTTGTCAGCTGCGAGAAGTCGACCATCGTGCCCCCAGATTATCCTTGTCGACCAAGTCAAATGCGCCGTGGCATGAACTTCCTGTGTTTCCTAGTTTATTCCAAAAGAGTTTCTTTGAGGGAGGCATGGGCTGGAAAGTGAATTGGAGCTGAGTCCGGAAGGAGTATTTGGCCCTGGATTTGCGGCGGGATCGAAATGTGAGGTCGGGCTCAGAATGCATGCTTGCGTCCAGATGTGAAATCGGGCCCGGAATGGAAATCCATTCCGGGCCCAACATATGCGCTTTTGGACTTTTACGAGCGTCGAATCTTAGAACTGATGCTCGTTGCGCGAGATGATGTCCTCTTGCATCTCGGTTGTCATATCCACGAAGTAAGCGCTGAAACCGGCGATGCGCACGACGAGGTTGTGGTAGTCGTCTGGGTTCTTCTGAGCCTTGCGCAGGGTATCGGCGTTCACGACGTTGTACTGGACCTCCATGCCGCCCATGTCGAAGTAGGTCTTCGTGGCATCCTCGACCTTATCCACCCTGTTCTCCATGACGGTCGGGTGGATCTTGATGTTGAGGGCCATTCCATCGAGGAAGTGCGAATGGTCGATCTTCGTCGAAGAAGTGAACACGCCGGTCGGGCCATTCACGTCGCGTCCCTGGCAGGGGCTGCAGGCGTCGGCAATGGGCTCGCCTGCCTTGCGGCCATCGGGGGTTGCCCAGGTGAACTCGCCCTGCACCACGTGGTCGGAGGCGCCGAACGTTCCGCACTTGTAAACATCGCAGCGCTCGGTTGAATAGGCGCGCGTGATGTCGTAGTAGAGCTTGGTGACGTATTCCATCTCGGAGTCAGCGTACTCGTCGGAGTTGCCGAAGTGCGGCACCTCTGTGAGAATCTTGGTGCGAAGATCCTCGTAGCCTTCCCAGTTTGCCAGGACAGCCTTCAGGAGCTCTTCGCCCGTGCAGAGCTTCTTGTCGAAGACCATGTACTTGATGGCGGTGAGGCTGTCGCCTGTCGTGGCCAATCCGGTTGCGGTGCCACCGTAGGAGTTGTGCTTCGCTCCACCCTCGGACACGTCCTTGCCGCTCTCCATGCACCCAGTCGTGGAAATCGAGAGGTTCGGGAATGGGAACAGGCGTGGATACTCGTGCTCCACGTAGTTGTTGAGAGTGGCAGACCAATCCATCTCCCACTTGCAGATCTTCTCGAAGGCCGCTCGCACCTCGTCCATCGACTTCATGTCAGCGAGGGTTCCAGAGCAGACCTCCTCGGGGCAGCGGACGCCGTTCATTGGGTTGACGCCATCGTTGATTGCCATGAGCAACGCGATCTGCCAGTAGATTCCGTTGTGGCCCATGTTCGATCCGTTTGGAGCCGGGTAGTCGTTGCCCGATCCGGTGATCTCCTGGCATCCGATGAATGCGAAGTTGCGGGCATCCTCGATGTCCCAGCCGAGCTCCTGCTGGATGGCGGGAACGATAACGTCGTCGTTCTGGAGCAGGGGCAGGCCACCGACTTTCGTCGAGGTTGCCATTGCGCAATCCCACATCTCCTTCGGAGTGTCCTTCGTGCAGCGCAGCGACACGGTTGGCTCGTGCAGCTGCAGACGGGACATTGCCTCGAGGACCATGTAGGACACCGGGTTGGTGGCGTCCTCTCCGGTCTCGGGGATGACTCCGCCGATTGTGGTGTGCTGGCCGAGATGTCCGATTCCCGCAGTCTGCATCGTCTTGCCGAATCCGCCGCCATAGAACGTGTTGATCTTGAGGAAGAAAGCGTCGACGAATTCCTGTGCCTGGTCGAGGGTGATATTGCCCTCTTCGAGGTCCTTCTTCAGATAAGGCCATGTGTACTGGTCGAAGCGGCCGAGACTCGTGACGCCTGGATCGTTGTCAACCTTGAGGAAGCAGTTGTACATCATCGTCAGCTGCAGGGCTTCCCAGAAATTGCGCGGTGTTTTCTCGGAGATCCACTCGAGGCCGTCGGCCATCTTCTCGAGCTCGGCAGCACGCTCGGGGCTGGCGGTCTGAGCCTGCTCGCGTGCGCACTCGGCGTAGCGGAGGCACATCGTGGTGGCGCTATCGCAGGCAACTGTGGCGGCCTTGTAGAAGATGTACTTGCCGATGTTGTCTCCCTGGATGTTGCCCTTGTGCTCGTCGAGAAAGTCCTGTGCCTGCTTGCGGATATCAGCAAATCCACGGCCCAAGATGTTCTGGAAGCCTGGGGTGAGATGTCCAGGAGGAAGCATGATCGGGAAGCCGCCCTTGCGGCCGGAGGGGTTGGCCTGCAGCGCGAAGAAATCCTCGACTCCGTCCGGCAGCCAGTCTTTGGGCCAGACATTGCCGTTGTTCTCCAAGCGCTTCTGCATGACGCCGCGCAGCTCCTTGAGGTCATCGGGATGGATGGCCATCAGCTGCTTGGAATACAGCGGGTCATCCAACGGGGCATGGTGAAGCCCGTCCTCTTCGATGGGCCAGGTGTTCTCGATGTCTGCCATGAGCCACATGGACCCGTTGGCGGCACCCCAGCCCTTGTTGCCCATGTCACCTGCGAAAAGCTCCTCTTCTTGGATGTTGATCGGCATGTTCTCGATAACATGCTGTGACTCATAGACCTTTGCCAGGATTGGCGGGTAGTTCTTGTACTGGTAGCTGGCCTCGAGCTTCAGCTTCTCCTTCTCTGCATCTGCGACGATGAGCCTGTCGCGGACGCGTGCACGCATTCTCTCGGTGCGGTCAGATACTGGTCTGAACTCATACATTGGCGTCTCCTATCGCATGAATGATTTGTACGAGCACATTGAACAAATGTAATCTCTAGATTAGTTTAATGTTGCCGTGAAGGTCAATTGCTGTTGTCATATTTCGCGCTTTTTTCACACTAACAAAGGAAACTATTCTCAGAATGCGGTTTGGTCGATTGCATGTGTCCATTCAAACCGTTTTTCTTCTGGAGCCTTTCCAGCTTTCAATTCACGATTGTGGCTTTCTAATTCTCTCTGCCCTTTGTCGCATCCGGTGCTCATCCGTGAAAATCTTTCACGGCAAGAGAGCGTGCGAATGCCCGAGTTTCTTTATTACAAAAAAGCGAAGCATTCTGGTGATGACGTTCTCCGCGTCATAGGAGAGAATTAAAATGGGCCGTGGGGGTACAAAGTAAAGCTGGCGAGGTTGTGGGGGGATTTGCACATGTCAAACATAATCATTGTGGGAGCGAATAGCGGGATTGGATATCATCTCGTCGAGAAGCTCCTGGAGCAGGGGCATCATGTCGCTGTGCTGGATATCAGAACAGACCATCTGATAGAACTGCAAGAGAGCTTTCAAGATCATTTACTGCCAATCACGGCTGATGCGCGGGACGCCGTCAGCATTTTGAATGGAGTGAACGAGGCGATTTCCAAGTTCGGACCGCCTGATGCCGCGATTCACAACGCTTGTCTGTGCACGTTCCAGAGCGAACCGGAAAGCGACTACGAGATCTATCAGAAGGTCATGGATACGAACTTTTTCGGTGCGCTGAGGCTGGCAAAAGCGGTCCTGCCTGAAATGCGGAGGGAGAAAAAGGGGAGGGTCATTTTCACGAGTTCTGGAGTCGGCGTTACCGGGTTTGCGAATATTTCACCGTATGCTTCCTCGAAGGGCGCGATAGAAGCACTCGCAAGGTGTCTGGAGATCGAGAACGCTGCCTATGGAATCTCTTTCCATCTTTTCCATCCTCCGCTTACTAAAACACCGGCATCGGCAGGACTGCCAATCCCGGAACAGTTCAAAGCGGATCCGAAAAAAGTGGGCTATGGCCTCGCAGAAAATTTGTGGAAGAAGAGTTTTGTGATCTGCCATTCCACGTCGCAGGCCCTGCAGATGAAATTCACTTATCGCCATCCGCTTTTTATCGGGAGAAAGATGTCAGAAGCAACGAGAAGGGCCGCGGAGGCGGCAAAAAACGAAGAGTGATGTTATCCATGGAAGGGATTCCATGTTTTAGAGCTGCCTCCCATTTCCCTAACATGAGAAATGGGAGGTTGTTTTTTTGGTCAGACACCTATATTTCTTTTCTGAAATGCGTTTGGCAGCTGGAAGTTTCTATAGCAAAGCTGCGCCGCTTGCGATTTTCTCTCTTACCGCGGAAACGGTATCTTCAATCGAGCGCGCAGTTGTATCTATCACATGTGATTCATAGATTCCCAAATCGGAAAATTGCTCCCACATCGTTTCAACCAATTCGGTATTTGTCCTTCTGTCCAACTTGGATCTTCCCGTAGCCCGCTTCAGAGTTTCTTCCTTGCTGGCTCTCAGAACAATGTAGTGCACCTCGTAATGTTCCTGGACCAGACTTCGCCACGGTTCCAAGAACCACGGTCCGATGATGCCATCAACGACAACATCGTATCCCCCACGGGCGAGTCGTTTTGCCGCCTCCAAAAAAGCTTCAATGACAATCAGGTTTTGCTCGTTTGACTCCGGCAAATACGGTGGGATTGCCCCCTTGCTCAAATAATGGTAGAAATCATCCGTGCGCATATGCACGGACTTTTCCAAATCTGATTCCCTTGCAATAGCAGATGCCGTTGTGGTTTTCCCTGTTCCCGGCGAACCTGTGATTACAATAATTCTCCCTTGAATCGTCAATACCTCACCGCCAGAACTTCTGATCGGACAAATCGATTTTCGCCAAGCTGTATCTTCTCAAAAAACTATTAATGCATCCAATACTTCCATATTGTAGGATCCCGAAGATTGTAGAGGGTAGTTGTCAAAGACGGTGCAGGAGGGATGCATTTCCCACTGGACTAGCCATGCTTCATCTATGAGTGAATAGGTGCTCGGGTGTGCATGGAAAATTGGGGAGGGACGCGCCATATCGGCACGCCCCTCCCCACACATGAAGGGATAGAAATGGAACTGTTGTGTTTTATTCCATCTGTTGACTTCCTCCGCTACTTCATTGGCTTCTTGCCGTTTTCCAAAACTGCTGGCTTCTTCGGAAGCTTGGCGTAGATGTAAACGTCGTAGATTGCGAAGAGCAGTACTCCGATTCCCATGACGTAGAACCACGGGTTGTTCTGAGGTGCGAAGTAGGGGCTTATGAGGCTCCACATGTTCCCGAACGGGTTGAACGAGAACACTGCCACCAGCACGAGCGTCACCACAAGCTGCCAGCAGCTGCCCAGCCGGGTGTTGCGCTCGCGCCAGAACAGACCCGGAGCGCACACGATGATCACCTGAGTGAAGATCCAGAACTTGAACATGCTCACGTCGCCCAACTCCACACGCAGGAAGTTGAGCGCGAGGAAGAAGATGAGGATCTGTGCGCAGATTACGAAGACGGCATGCTTGACGGTGGTGTCCGGTCCCCACATCTGGAACCTTTCGACTGTAACCGTCTTGTAGAGGCAGTAGATCTCCACGCCAACCCACACCGCTTCTCCCACGGCGCCCAGCATGAAGAACCAGAATCCCCCGACTGCATCATAAGCAGAGAGAAACACCCAGATTCCCATGAAGTCGGCCGCGCAGTAGAAAGTGTGCATCCATACCGGGTAGGGGCCAGCGCCCTCGCGGTTGACGAGCAGAACCGAGTATACGTAGACCATGAACCCGAGGAAGAATGTTATGAGCGTTGTGGCCAGCGTGATTCCGAACTGCGGGTTGGCGCTGCTGAGGCTGTAGGTGAAGTCGCTCAGCGCCACATCGGAAACCTCGGGATAGCTGGCGAATATTCCCTCGATAAAGTCCATTTCTTCCTCCTATCGGGCTTCTTGGAGACCCTTCAGCTTCCAAGCGTTCCAGATTGCCTTCACGCTGGTCGCTATGCAGAGCACTCCAACTACCTCCCAGATGATGTTGTTCTGAAGGGTGGGGACCACGGTGGCGAAGAAGCCGATTCCCTGCGGGGCGAAGGTGAAGATGGTGCCCAGGAGGGTGAAGATGGCGAGGAACTTCATGCCGGGCTGGTAGTGCCCGATCTCGTCGTAGCGGCGCTGCACCATGAGCGCGAGGATGGCGTTGGTGCTCATCATCAGGAAGAGGCACAGCGGGTCGCCGATCGTCACTCGCAGGGCTTGGAACAGAAGAACCCCGATGGCATACCCGATGAGACCCCTGGTCCACGCGTAGCGCTTGCTCACGGGCTTTCCGTTGGTGAAGCGTCCGAACACCTCTTGGCGCTCGTTCTTCACGCATTGATACAGGCTGAAGATCTCGATGCCAACGAACATCATGCAACCGATGGCGAGAACTTCGAACAGCCAGAACCTGATCTCGAAGAACCACTGGTTGAAGCAGATGAACGCAAAGGTCACGTCATGTCCGAAGTACCAGGCATGCATCCAGAAATAGAACGGGCACTGCTTGTTCTTGACCTGCATCCACATGCTGGCACCGTATTGGATGAACCCGAAACCATAGGTGACGAACGCCATTATCACAACTGCAGTTGGGTCGGCGAGCACATTGGCCATACCCTGCTGAACCGTGTACATTCCACACCACTACCTTTCTTTAAGCTCTACGCGTATAGTTATATGACGTATAACTATACTAGTCAAGTAATAACCAGAAAATTGTTATAATGTTGCTGTTAATGGAGAGGGGAAAGATGCCAAGACCCGAAAACCCAGCTTTGAAGAAGGAGATGTTGGCTCAAGCCACGCGTCTCTTTTCCAAGAAGGGGTATAGCGACACGTCGTATTCCGATATCGCACGAGCCTCCGGAATAACAAAGGGGCTGTTGCAATATTACTTTCCGAAGAAGGAGCAGCTCGCAACGGCGATGATGGAGGAGGTCCTCCATAACGCAATCGATGCGCTGGGGTTCGATGGAGGAGATATTTCTGGCGGTGGCTCATTGGTCGGGTCGACCATGGCCACCGACGAGGGAGGGCACGACAGCGAGGACAAGACATCCGGCAATATAGAGAGCTTCGAGCAGCTTTACGAGATCGGGCAGGTTTTCTTCGAGTTCCTTCTCGCCTCTGAAGGCACGCGCCGGTTCCTTCAGGATATTGTGGGCGACATGAAGCTGGTCGACAGTGTCCTGGCATTCAATCTCACATGGGCCTTGGATTACGCCGAGGAGGAAACCCGTTCCACCGATGATGAGGTGGTGGAGAGCGTGGTGTTCTCAATGGGCGGTTTCTACAGCCTTCTGTACTATTGTCTCGCACATGAACGCCGGTTTGACGTGGGCAAGCATCTGCGATACGTGATGTTCAGGCTCATGAGGACTTTGGGATTCGACGAGGAGGAGACCAATATGGCCCTCGACCGCTCGGAGCTGTCTTCACGGAAACTCAAGTCCACGCTCTCGAAGATGAAGCCGCTCGGTGGGGAATAGGTTCCTGGCAAGAAAACCCAGAAAAGGATTTGCCTAGCTCCAGAAAAAACTCCGCTTGGACTTTTCGTTTATCCAATTTTGCATATAATTAGCGTCTGTCTGCATATTGACGTGATGCTGGGGTATCGCGTCATCTATTGGCGCGTCGTCCGGGACTTGCTCCGGGACGATGCTCTGCTTGTTACTCGCCGAATCTTGCAATAGCTGTTTGGGATGGGGCGTTTCTGCTTCTTGACTGGCAGCTGGCATGCGTGACTGGCAATTTGCATGCGCATTCTCCCGTGCGCTGGCTGAAGGAGAAGAATAAATGGAGTTTGTTGGGACCTTCTGGGCTCTGATCCCACCGATAGCCGCAATCGTGCTGGCCCTGATCACCAAGGAGACATACGTGTCGTTGCTGGTGGGCATTGTCTGCGGGGCTCTGATCTTGGCAGGATTCGACCCCGTCAACGCGTTGAATTACATCATTTACGGGCAGGTTTCGGTGGGTGATGATGTCATGAACGTTGGGATCATCAGCGCCGTGAGCGAGCCGGCAAATGCTGGAATCTTCGTCTTTCTGGTGATGCTGGGTATCATGGTGGCGCTTGTGAACTCCGCAGGAGGTTCAGCTGCTTTCGGGAAATGGGCCGCCAAGCATATCAAGAGCCGCAGCGGTGCAGCGCTGGCCACCTTTCTACTCGGCGTGCTGATTTTCATCGACGACTACTTCAACTGCCTTACAGTGGGGGCGGTTATGAGGCCAGTGACGGATGAGGAGAAAATCTCACGCGCAAAGCTCTCCTATATCATCGATGCCACTGCAGCGCCGATATGCATGATTTCGCCCATCTCCTCTTGGGCCGCTGCGGTATCTGCCACTGCCTCAGACCTCAACAACGGCATGACCGGCATCCAGCTTTTCATCCAGGCCATCCCATACAACTTCTATTCGCTGCTCACAATCGTCTTCGTGATAGGAATTTGCATCATGGGTTTTGATTACGGTCCCATGGCAAGGGCGGAGCTCGAAGCCTATCGGAACGGTAACCTCGGTTCGCTTGGAGATGAGGAGATCTTGGAGAAGAAGCATTCCTCGCTCTGGGACATGATCGTTCCGGTTATCCTGCTCATCGTATTTTGCGTGATCGGCATGATGTACGCTGGCGGTTTCTGGGATCCCAGCGCAAATGGCTACATGAGCATCTCCGGGGCCTTTGAGGACACCAGCGCTTACGTGGGCCTTCCCTGGGGTTCGTTTGTGGCGCTAGTGATCACGTTCTTCTATCTGATTTTCCGTCGCGTGGTTACGTTCAGCGAGGCGGCGAGCTGCATCGTCTCGGGATT
>JBMNUL010000050.1:0-15436 GCA_050946255.1 Coriobacteriales bacterium
ATACCATCGGCACCAGCTCCATTATCCGAGGGTCCAGCTCCGCTCCATCTGCCACCGCACCCATGTTGTGGATGTTGGCGCTCGTGGTTGCCAGCGGACATCCAAGCGTCTCGATGAGCGAGAGCGTGACCGGGCTGTTGGGAATTCGGAGCGCTATCGTGCCGTCACCACCGCGGAATGCCTCTGGCACCTCATCGCTCGCTTCGACCACCAATGTCAGCGGCCCAGGCCAAAGCTGCTCCGCCATGCGCTTGCAATAGTCGCGAACATTTCTCCCATAGAATTGGAGATCGCCCAGATTGGCAATCAGCCACGGAATCGCGAGGCTGCGCTCACGTCTCTTGATCTCGAACAACAGGTCCGGAGTCGAGCTGTTTGCGACGGCAACCCCAATGCCGTAGACCGTGTCGGTGGGAAAGATCAGGGCCTCTCCCCTCTTCAGGTAGGAAGCAGCCTTCTCCAGAAGCTCATCTTGCGGATGAGCCAAATCTACCTTGTAAACGTTTCCGGACATCAAAAGCTCCTCCTTGCCCTAAGAATCCTGTCCCTGCCCGTGAGGTCTTTGACTACCTTCGATTCGCAGAACATCTTCCCATCCCCCGCGGCATTGCAGAGCCTGGAAGATTCATCGAGCATGTCCTCGTCCAGCTCGCAAATCAGATAACCGCCTGGGACAAGGTGCTTGTCAATTCCATCGAGTATCCGTCTGAAGATGTCCAGGCCATCCGGGCCCCCGTCGAGTGCGGCGACAGGCTCCCAATCAACAACCTCATGAGGCATCACAGCAAGCTTGTCCTGTGGCACATATGGCGGATTTGAAAGCACTAGGTGAAAAGATTCGCCCGCGCCAAGCGGCGAGAACAAGTCGCCCTCCAATACCTCGACCCTGTCCTCCACGCCAACCGACTTGGAATTCTCGCGGGTGAGCTCCACAGCGCTTGGAGAGACATCCACTGCCACGACATCGGCATCTGGGACCTCGCTGGCAATCGAGAGGGCTATGGTTCCGCTTCCGCAGCAGAGGTCGAGGATGCGAGGCGGGCCGTCGACCAGCCCATCCCGTCGCATCCTATCGAGCATGGAGAGCGCCTCATCTACGAGCACCTCGGTTTCCGGGCGCGGGATGAAGACACCACGGCGAGTCTTCAGCTCGATGAACCTAAACGGTGCACTTCCAACGATATATTGAAGGGGCTCCCCCGCGACCCTGCGCTCGTAGCACTCGCGGGCAATCTGCCTCTGATCTTCCGTCAGCAAGTCGTCCCCATGGACGATAAGCCCGGTGGAATCTAGACCGGTGACATAGCAGAGAATCCATGTGGAAGCGGTCTGCGCGTCTGGAACACCCGCATCGCGCAGTTCCTCGTCCAGAGTCCGACGCGCCCGGTCGATGGTGGAATCAGAATCGGGAACCGATGACCCCATCTCCTAGACGGCTTCCTCGAGACGCTTGGCGCGGTCCGCGGTGACGAGCGCGGTGATCAGCTCGTCGAGACCAGCTCCACCGGCGCCCAGCAGGACCCCGCTGTAGGTTCCGTTGTAGCCGATTCGATGGTCGGTCACACGGTCCTGCGGGCCGTTATAGGTGCGGATCTTCTCGGCGCGGTCACCTGAGCCGATCTGGCTGCGGCGCTCGGCACCGAGCTCGGCCTGCTGCTCGGCGAGCATCTTGTCGTAGAGGCGGGCGCGCAGAACCTGCATTGCAACCTGACGGTTCTGAATCTGCGACTTCTGGTCCTGCGACTGAACCACGAGGCCCGTGGGCAGATGCGTGATTCGCACTGCGGAGTCGGTGGTGTTGACGCACTGGCCACCTGGTCCGCTCGCCCTGTAAACATCGACTCGGATGTCCTCAGGCTTGATATCGACCTCGACGTCATCTACCTCGGGAAGCACTGCCACGGTTGCAGTAGATGTGTGGATTCTTCCCTGCGACTCGGTCTTTGGCACTCGCTGAACACGGTGAACACCGCTCTCGTACTTCATGAGCGAATAGACCTTGTCGCCGTTGATCTTGAAGGATATTTCCTTGTAGCCGCCGGCCTCGGACTCGGATGTGTTGATGACCTCGAGTTTCCAGCCCTTGCTGTCGGCATAGCGGCTGTACATCTTGAAGAGATCCCCTGCGAAGATGGCGGCCTCATCGCCACCAGCTCCTGCGCGGATCTCCACGATGATGTTCTTGTCATCGTTGGGGTCGCCGGGAAGGAGCATGACCTTGATCTCGTCCTCCAGCTCGGCGATCTTCTTCTCTTCCTCCGAGATCTCCTCCTGGGCCATCGCCTTCATGTCCGGGTCGTTCTCGGTCTTCAAGAGCTCCTTTGCGAAATCGAGCTCATCAGATGCATGTATGTACTCTTCGGCCTTCTTGGCGAGTGGGGTCTGGTCGGCATGCTCCTTTGCCAGACGCGTGTACTCCTTCTGATTGGAGACCACAGACGGGTCGCCCAGATGCTCTTCCAACTCGTGATAAGCTTCGAGAATCTTTTCTAGTTTTTCGCGCATTTGCCTTGCCATCCTCGTTCTTTAAGTCAACCTTGTTGATAATATCACACGCTAATTGCGCCAAATGCATCGCTGGCCACAGCTTCGGCTATGATTGCAAAAAGGAGGTAGCTGACATGACCAGCAGAGGAGAAAAAGACCGCCAGTGGCGCGGGGCCCTTGACCTGCCTACCTTCGCCCTGCCATTGGCCTTCACCTTTTTCACCTGCGGCATCGCAGGTTACTTCGGCAAGATCAACCTCATCGCCATGCTCCTCATGGCGCTCACCTGCATCTGCCTTCAGCTCGTGAACAACGTCGGACGCTTGCTCGGCGACAAGCTCGGCCGAGAGCGTGCCAAAAATGAATACTACGAGCGCAAGTTCGCCCAATACAAGAATACGGGCAACTCACTCGACCCATTCGCGGGCACTGCGGGAGACCTGCAGACCATGAACCTCAAATCGATGTTCCTGGTCTCGATTGCAATGAGTCTCGTCATGGGCTTTGGCCTGATCACATCCTGCACCGACGTCGACGACATCAGCATGAAGATCATCGCCATGTGCGTGATCGTGGTGGTCACTTTCCTCATCGCGTTGCGCTATATGGGAACTTGGAGCTATGGGTACAGGGTATATGGGAACATCTTCGTTTTCCTAATCTTCTGCGGATGTGAAATTGGAGGGTTCTACCTGCTGACGGGAAGTTTCCTGGTTCCAGTGATCTACCCGGCAATTGGAGTTGGAGCTCTTGCCGTGGCCGTCGCGAACATGAACGACATCTACTACGAGAAAGAGGATGCCGACTTGGAGCAGACCGATCACCCCAGGAGAACCGTTCCGATTGCCGCTGGGATCAACGGGGCGTTCATGTTGCAGATCGTGAGCGAGGTGCTCGCCATGATCTGGCTCGCCTCGTTCCCGGTGGTGATGGGGTCAACCTTCATCTGGAACTACGCGTTCATTCTGTTCTACATCCCGTTGATAAGCGACATTGTCGCCCTCAGGAAATCGGGCCCATCGGACATCCCGCGCTTGCGGACCACGCTTGCAATATCGACGATTTTGCTAAGCATAGCCTTCCTGTTGGGTATTGCCGGCAGCAACCTTGGGGCCCTTTTCGCCTTCGTCATTTGAGAAGGCCTGAGGTTCCATGGAGCTGACCTCTCTATTGGCTGCCTCGCGTTCCTCACGCTCGAGAACCAGCTTCATTGCGGCGATAGCGCACTCGAGCATCCCGTCATCGGGCTCTGCCGTCGTGAGCTTCTGCATCTGAAGACCCGGCCACAGCACGGCCTTGACGACCTTCTTCTCTGGATGAGAGCCGGCCCACTTCACTGTGAGCTCATAACCCAGACCTGCCACGAGCGGGATGAAAATTATGCGCGACAATACGATGACGATGTACTGCCCCACGCCATCAGTGATCCCAAGGCCGATGCATATCTCGCGCACCGGCACGCAAGAGAACACGATGATCGCGAGGATCAGCGTCATGATTAGGAATGCGGTGCCGCAACGCACGTGCAAGGTCGTGAACTGCCTGGCGTTTTCCGGAGTCAGCTCAAGCCCATGTTCATAACAGTGGATCGTCTTGTGCTCGGCGCCATGGTAGCGGAACATCCTCTTTATGTCCTTCATCAGGGAAATCGCCCAGATGTAGAGGATGAATATCCCCACGCGCACGACACCGTCGACGATATTCCAAACGATCACGTGGGTGTTGTAGTCTCCCACGATCAGATTCGCGAGAAATGCCGGCAACATGATGAATGCAGCGATTCCGAGCACGAGTCCCAACACGGTGCCCACGATCATGATGCCCTTCTCACCAGCGGACTCCTCGTCGTCCTCTTCCGGCTCGGCTTTGACCTTGGACTCAACCTCCACAGGGGAATCAGCCCTTGAAGCTTGGTCTTCGACGTCGGTCGCAGCTTGGAATCCCGACCCGTTCCCAGCGGCTTCTGCCTCAACCGTAGTGGAATCATCCGTGATCGTGAGGGTGTCCAGGGCGAGGTCAGCTGCCTCGGCATCCGAGATCTCGCTCATGTCGATCTTGTCAGTCTCGGCACCCTCGGTCTCTTCCTCGTCTTCCTCATCGAAGTCATATGCGTATTGAGTGGATATGTTCAGGGCCTTGTAGCCCAGGACCAGAGACTCCACCAAAGCCCTGCACCCGCGGATGATCGGCCAATATAGCCATCCGTGCTTGTCCTGGCTGGTAGCAAGATCGTGCTCCTCGGTGTGGATAGTGCCATCCGGTTGGCGGACAGCGGCGGCCCAGCTGTACCGGCCGCGCATCATGACGCCCTCTAGAAGAGCCTGCCCGCCGATATGGGTTTGGCAGACGACGCCCTCGGTGTCCTCTGCTCTCTTGATGTCGCTGATATGTTTCTCAGAACGTGGCATGCGAAATATCTTTGCCCCCGGTCCATCTCCATATATTTGCCAGCCCGTCATTTTCCAACAAGGTCATTGAAAAACATCCCCGGCTTCTGGCCGACAATATTCTGATCTCGCAGATATCCTCTATCCCAAAACACCACATAGTTGGCATTCATGACCAGTAATGTTAGACCATCAGCTCGAAAAATCCCCTTGAGATGCCATGTCAGCTTTTTTACAGGCAGACTTTACCCGCCGGGAAGACATCTGTTGACCTCGTTTACACCAATTCTCGAGCTCTGGACTGATTCGAGACCTTCCGCTCCTACACCCGGCAACAGCCCATCAAACCTTGGACTTAGGAGCTGTTCAAGACGGAATTGATGCCCCGCGACAGATTGCCGCACTAAACCTCATGCCCAAAGGCTACTTCCTGACAATCCTCTCATAGGGATGGCCGCAGGACATCTTCCCCTCTGGGCAAGCACCCCTTCTGCAGGGAGCACCGGCATCCATGAAGATGTAGGGCGCAGTCGGTTTGACAAGATCCAGCATTCTGTTGGCCATCTCGCGAATCTCCCACTGCGCACGGTTGCAGCACCTCAACTCGAAGAAGTGGAGGAGCTCCCTGATGTTCATGGTTATGACGATCTTGCTCTCGCATGCGTTGGGAAGAACGTAGCGGGCGTCCTCCGCGGGAACCCCGGCCTGTGCGAGCTTGGCATAGGCGTCCCAGCAGGAGTCTATTGCCGAGTCGAAGATCTTTCTCAGCTCGGGGTCGGCATTGACGGTATCTGGAACGACGACATTTGGCTCCTCGTCGAATTTCACATAGCGCTGGGACTGCTGGTTGAAGCTGGCAAGCCTGTGCCTCACGAGCTGATGCGTCAACGCTCGGCTCACACCGTCGACCGCAAAGGTGTAGGAAGCGTGCTCAAGAGTGGAGTAATGACCCGACTCCATAATCGTGCGCAAGACGCTCCTGACCTGCTCGTCGCTCATGGTGTTCATGAGCTCTGCCGCACCTACAGACGCATAGCAAATCCTGGCTGCAGTAGCCACGGCTCTTTCAGGGTTCTCGGTATGGTAGAGCAATTGAACGTTCATGTGCGGGTCTCCTCACAATTATCATATCGGGCCCGTGCCTTCACGGGGCAAAGCATCTCATTGCCGCCCCGGCTTTCGAACTTGGCTTTGGGGCCCGTGCCTTCACGAGCGCACGCTTCCAAACATTTTAAACATTCAGAAGATACAAAGAGCCGCGGGCACAGGCTTGCTGCGGCCGCGGCTATATATCAAGTGGATATTTCCCCGCCAGAACTACTCGGCAGCGCCCTCGGCAGGAGCCTCATCAGTTGCATCAGTTGCGGGCTCTGCTGCATCTGCGCCCTCGGCAGCGGCGTTCTCGGCAGGCTCGGCAGCATCTGCACCCTCGGCAGCTGCTTTCTCAGCGGCCTCAGCCTCTGCGCGAGCAGCTTCCTCGGCAGCCTTCTTGGCCTCGGCCTCTGCCTTCTTGGCATACTCTGCAGCCTTCTGGGCCTTCTTGGCGGCCTTGGCCTCACGAGCAGCCTTCTTCTCGGCCTCTTCGGCAGCGGCAGCCTCCGCACGTGCGGCCTTCTTGGCCTGCTCGCGCTCGAACACTGCGGCGGAAGCCGAACCATATCTATCGGAGAAACGCTGCACACGTCCACCGGTATCGACGAACTTCTGCTGGCCAGTATAGAAAGGATGGCACTTGTTGCAGAGGTCGATGCGCAGCTCTGGCTTGGTGGAACGGGTCTTGAAAGTGTTCCCGCAAGAGCACCTGACGGTGCACTCAACGTAATCCGGATGAATTCCTGGTTTCATTTTCTGTATCTCCTTATTGGCGTCTTGGTTTCCATACAAGACTGAGGTGGATAAGCCTTAATAGAATAGCACTCGGGAAAAACCTTGCATGCAACCCAACCATGAGCGGCGCATTCGCACCTGCAGCATTCGAATACGCGCCGCACATCGGTTGACAACACGTCTTCAAAGCCAAACCCGAGTCACCTATGCGAAAAATCCCCACGCCTGCCATGAGCTGACCGGCCTCGTACTCCTCGCCGCGCACCGTCAAGGAAAATCCCCACGCCTGCCATGAGCTGTACGAACTCGTACTCCTCTCCGCGCACCGTCAAGGAAAATCCCCGCGCCTGCCCTGAGCTGACGCGGGGATCTCTCAACTAGCTTGTGCGAATTTTTCCCTAGAGGTCTAGGGAGCCGGCTTTCTCCTGAGCTCTCTTAGCAGTGCGAATCAGGAACTCCTCGTTGTTGCGCGTGGCCTTGAGGCTCCTGATCAGCATCTCCATCGCGCGCTCGGTGTTGTTGAGGTTGGCGAGAACGCGGCGGAGCCCCCAGATCAGCGGAGCTGCCTGCGGGTCTAGCAGCAGCTCTTCCTTTCTGGTTCCAGAGGCAATCGGGTCGATTGCCGGGAATATCCTGCGGTCGGCGAGGTTGCGGTCGAGCTTGAGCTCCATGTTGCCCGTGCCCTTGAACTCCTCGAAGATGACCTCGTCCATCTTGGAGCCGGTGTCGATCAGAGCGCTGGCGAGAATGGTCAGCGACCCGCCGTTCTCGATGTTTCTCGCGGCACCGAGGAATCGCTTGGGTGGATAGAGTGCCGTGGAGTCAACGCCTCCGGAAAGCACTCGGCCGGATGCAGGCTGCGCCAAGTTGTAAGCACGTGCGAGCCTGGTGATGGAATCCAGCAGGATCACGACGTCCTTGCCGGTCTCCACGAGGCGCTTGGCACGCTCGATGACCAGCTCGGCAACGGCAATGTGGTTCTCGGATGGCATGTCGAACGTGGAGGAGATGACCTCTCCCTTGATCGAGCGTTCCATGTCGGTAACTTCCTCGGGACGCTCGTCAACCAAGAGGCACATGAGATGGACTTCGGGGTTGTTGGCGGCAATAGAAGCCGCGATGTTCTTCAGAATCGTGGTCTTTCCAGCTTTAGGGGGCGATACGATGAGCCCGCGCTGACCCTTGCCGATGGGCGCCACGAGATCGATTGTGCGGGCTGTGATCGAGTTCTGGCCATGCTCCAGAACGAAACGCTCGTTGGGATAGACCGGGGTCAGCTCCGAGAACTTGACCCGATTGCGGCACTCTTCCAGAGGGATTCCGTTGACGGTATCGATTTTGTGAAGGGCCGCATATTTCTCGTTATCACGGGCAGGACGCACCTGACCGGTTATCCAGTCTCCCTTCCGCAGCCCGTTCCTCCTGATCATGGAGACGCCCACGTAGACGTCGTTCTCGGAAGGCAGATAGCCCTTGGCACGTAGGAAACCATAGCCCTCGGAGAAGAGGTCGAGAACTCCCTCGCAGCTCACGAACCCCTCGGCCTTTGCCATCTCCTCGAAGAGAATCTCCACCAGCTGGTCTTTCTTAGTGCCGGGCTTGATGGTAAGACCCATCTCGGCGGCCTTGGCCTTGAGCTCCACGACCTTGTGAGATGCGAGCTCTTCCCTGGAAACATGGGGCTCGACCTGTTCGTGTTGATTGCCCTGATGGTACCTGCGGGGTCGACGGCCGTTTCTGTTGCTGCCGTTGCTACCGCCATTGTTTCCACCGTTGTTTCCAGACTGGCCCTTGGTCTGCCTTCGCTGACCTTGGTTGCCCTGCTTCTTCGATTCGCCTTTCTGCGAATCGCGGTTCTCGCCGGAATCCTGCTGAGCTCTCTGCGACTTGGACCTAGACGTGCTCCTGCGCTTCTGAGTCGTGCGCTTCGGTTCGGATGCCTCGGTTACTCCCGTGGAGCTAGCTTCCTGGGTGTCACTCATGCGTTAACTACCTTCTCCCAATCGGCCTTGAACTTCTCTATTCCCTGATCTGTCAGGGGATGTTTGATGCATTTCTCCAGCACTGCAAACGGAACAGTTGCGATATCGACTCCCATGAGCGCAGCCTGGGTGACATGGTTGACGCTGCGGATTGAGGCGGCGATGATCTCGACCTCCTCGCCCTCGATTCCCACACCGGTGAAGTCGTAGTTCTTCACAGCGGTCACTATGTCTGAAACCTGGGACAGGCCGTCTTCTCCAATGTCATCGAAGCGGCCGATGAACGGGCTGATGTAACGTGCGCCTGCACGTGCGGCAAGTATCGCCTGCGGGACAGAGAACACGAGCGTCATGTTCACGGGAATTCCCTCGTTGGCAAGTGCCCTGGTAGCGGCAAGTCCAGCAGGAGTCGCGGGAATCTTGACGGCCACGTTGTCTGCAATCTTCGCCAACTCGCGACCATCCTCGACCATGCCCTCCGTTGTCTCCGCCATCGTCTCGGCAGATACCGGCCCGTCAACGATCTTGCAGATCTTGGCGATATGCTTGGGGAAGTCGGCGACATTGCCCCCAATCCTCGAATACAGGCTCGGGTTCGTGGTGACGCCAGCTAGCGCTCCCCACGATGCTGCTTCCTCAATCTCCTCGAGATTGGCGGTGTCAACGAAGAATTTCACTTCTCATTCCTCCTGATTCTGCGCATGCGCAACCTACGCGTGCAAACGACATGCCAATAATTACCTGAGCTGAAGTAAATTTCGCACTTGATTTTCAATGATTAACCGCAATGGAAACTTGAACGCAAAGACCCGCAAGCACGCACGCATGGCTCGAGCATGAATATGCTTTCTCTAAATAAGAATGGATTTCCAAAGGATTTCCCTGCTCGCGAATACGTGCTTATCATAATACAAAATAAATATCGTGCGTATCGAAATCCCGAATTTCGGCGATGGGTGCGCCATGTACCGGCAAATTGTATCAGCAACGAAAAAATATTCAACACTATTTTGGAAACGTATGTTTTTCGCGTAGCCGACGGGCTTTGGAGATTTTTATACGAATATTTTCGCGAACTCGATGGGGTTTGGCGGTTTAGAAAAGTGCGTTTTTCGCGAACTCGATGACCTTTGATGATTTTTGAATGTAAGTTTTCGCTTGACCGCTGACCTTTGGCGAGCTGAAGCCCAACGGACAACACAATATCGCTAATATTTACCCTGATGGACAAAGAGTTCGTCATGATCTCTCATGTATGGGACTCGAACCGAAAGGACATTCTCATGGAGAAGGGCAAGACCGTCCGTGTGCATTACAAGGGAACTCTCGACGATGGAACGGTTTTCGACAGCAGCGAGAACCGCGATCCACTGGAGTTCCAAGTGGGAATGGGACAGATGATACCCGGATTCGATGCCGCAGTGCTCGAGATGGAGGTCGGAGACAAGAAGACCGTCCATATTCCAGCCGCAGAGGCATATGGAGAGGTGGATCCCTCCAGGATTGCGAAAATTCCAAGGGAGAAGTTCCCGAGTGCAGAAAACGCCCCCATCGGCGTCAGGATAATGCTCTCCGGACCTGGCGGCGCAATGATTCCAGCTGTGATCACCTCTATTGATGACAAGTTCGTGACCGTCGACTTCAACCATGAACTTGCCGGGAAGGCACTGAACTTCGAGATCGAGCTCGTCGAGGTAGTCGACTAGTTAATCGACGGGAACCGCAGGTTGTCGATTGGGGCAAGATGCCAAGAGATTACAACAATGACCTTGAGCACAGAAATAATTCGGAACGCTCTCGCAGAACCAGCAGCGTGAGAGAGCATCGCCCCTCCAATCCTGAAGCTGCCAAAGTTTTCGACGAGATTTTCAATGACGATTCTGCTGAGTCTGCAATCTCTGACAGTGAATCTCTAGAGCTCGGGCAATCTCAAGATGACACCGAAACGGTGACGTTCGACCCCAACAGAACTGGCGCGCACAGTGTCTCAAATCCGAACAGAACTGGCTCCCTAGACCCCAACAGAACTGGATCCAATTTCTCGCAGGATCCGAACGTGTCCTCGTCCAGAGCAGCCATCGACCCCAACAGAACTGGCGCGCACAGAAGTGCAGACCCTGGCATGACCGGATCCCGAAAAGGGAGGGACCCCAACAACACCACCTCTGGCATGCGTCCGGTAAATGGAACGCACGCCCACGAGAACGTGATGCGCAGCGCCAGCGGAATCGAGATCAGCGAGCCGATGCGCACCGGATCCGAATCCGAGCGCATGTCGGAGATCCGCTCGGTCTCCCTCCCCTCGCACAGCCGGGAGGAAGATTCCGACTCCAGCTCCTTGAAAATTCTCCTTTTGATCTTCGCCAACGTGATCTATTGGGGAATCGTGGCAATCGGGTGCATATCGCCATTCCTACCGGATTTCAACTTCGGATCTCTCGCGCCGTGGCAGATTATATTCTCCAGGCTCTGGCTGTCGTTCGTGCTTCTGGGAGCTTTCTATGCTGCAATCACCAATGTCCTGCATTTCCGAAATTGGAAAATCTTCCAGAAGAGCAAGGTCAAACGGATAACGCTGTTCCTCGTCGGAGACGTGGTGGTCTCATTCGTGCTGATCAGGTTGATCTGCCTCTTCTAGAAGTTCGGAAGCCTCGAGCCATTCGTCTTCAATCGAAGATAGCTCGCCCTCCAGCTTCTCTATCTCGCCCTCTCGCTTCATGAGCTCCTCGTAATCGGTCTGGTCGGCCTCTGCAAGTGCAGTCTTGGCGTCATCGATTTTCCTTCGCATCGTATCCATCCTGCGCTCTGCAGAAGCAAGCCTCTTGCGCGCGGCCTGTCGTTCGGAATTCGAGAGCTTGTGCGACACGCCGGCGCCAGCCCCACCATCGTCACCCGAGCTTCCGACGTTTCCGCCCGAGCTAGAACCTCCAGCTCCACCTTGGGACTTTCCCGCAGAACCTCCCTTGAAGTTCCCCGAGCCTCCGTTTTCAGACCCTGAGACCTCCAGGACGTCCACTCTCCCATCGGTTCGCGAGATGCCCCCATGGGTGAGCATGTGAAGATACTGGTCGATGCCACCGGGAACATGCACGATCTTGCCGTTGACCACTGCATACTGGTTATCGGTGACGTGCTCCATGAGATAGCGGTCGTGGGTTACCAAGATGAGCGTCCCCGGCCAGCTGTCAAGCACGTTCTCGATTTGAGAGAGCATGTCGATGTCCATATCGTTTCCAGGCTCGTCCAAGATGAGCACGTTGGAGCCCTCGAGCAACGTCAGCATCAACTGCAATCTGCGCTTCTGACCTCCGGAGAGCTTCGAAACCGGTAGTTGAAAATGGGCACGTTTGAATCCCAGCCTCTCGAGCAGCTGGGTCGAGGTGTATTCCTTGCCGTCTATCGTGTAGTGCTGCCTGTAGCGTGATAGGACCTCACGCACCTCGTAGTCCCCGAAATCGTCCAGTTCCTCCAACCTTTGCGAGAGCACAGCCATCTTCACGGTTTTGCCTATGCGAATATGCCCCGAATCTGGTTCGAGCTTTCCCTGGATGAGCTTTAGGATCGTGGTCTTCCCAACCCCGTTTTCGCCGAGCAACCCGATTCGGTCCCCGGGGGCAACGGTCCAGGTGACGTCGTCGAGTATCACCTTGTCGCCAAACGACTTCGATACGTCAATGAAGTCCACCGCCTGCTTTCCCAGCCTCGCCACCGCTGTGCGCTTGAGCTCAATGGTGTCTCTCGTTGGAGGTTCGTCCGCAATCAGCGCCTCCGCAGCCTCGACGTGGAACTTGGGCTTGGAAGACCTTGCTCGCGCTCCCCTGGAAAGCCATGCCAATTCGCGGCGCAGAAGGTTCTGGCGCTTCTCCTCCGCGACCCTTGCGGCCTCCTCGCGCTCCACGCGTTGCAGGACATAGGCCGAATATCCGCCGTCGAAAGGCTCGACCGTGCCGTCGTGGACTTCCCACATGTGGTTGCAGACCTCATCTAGGAACCAACGGTCGTGCGTGACCACCAGCAGAACTCCAGATTTGCCCTGCCACCTGCGGTTGAGATGCCCTGCCAGCCAGGAGATAGAGACCATGTCCAGATGGTTGGTGGGCTCGTCCAGCATGAGAATGTCGTCTTCGCGCACCAAAACCCTCGCTATGTCGACGCGGTGGCGCTCCCCACCTGAGAGATCGCCGACCTTCGCATCGAGCTCGATGTTTCCCACTAGATGCTCGAGAACATCCCTTATCCTTGGGTCGGATGCCCAAGTGTATTCCGGCACGTCGCCAAAGATGTTGTAGACGACGGTCTGCTCGGGGTCCAGCTCATCTTGCTGCTTGACCGTTCCAATCGTGAAATCGTTGCGCTTGAACACTCTGCCGCTGTCCGGTTCCATCGTTCCAGAGAGAATAGAGAGCAACGATGTCTTGCCATCGCCGTTCCTCCCAACGATTCCAATCCTCTCGCCCTCATCCACACCGAGGGTCACGCCATCGAATACTAGCTTGGTGGCATATTCCAGATGGATGTCCTCGCATCCGAGCGCAAAAGCCAATTTAGAGATCTCCCATTGGTTGAATTTGATTCTGCAATTCCGAGTTGATTGTAGCAGCGAGATGCTCAGATGCCCGTTCGTCACCGCGAGCGCCATTTGGGTTTTTATTAGATGACACGCAATAGCTCACCGCGAGCGCCATTTGGGTTTTGATTAGTAGGCGGACGAAAAGTTCCAACTAGATGTCGAACGAAAGGTTCCCACTGAAAGGTTTCCACTAGATGTCGCACGAAAGGTTTCAGGCTCTGAATTTACCAAGCCGAATTTTTCCACGCTCCGTTGTTGTTTGCGATTTTGGCGAAACATATACTTCGAGGGGTGCAAGTTAGCGAATCGATGCCGGAAATCGCCGGCACGATATTAAGGAGAGACGATGAGCGAATTGAAATATCCACATCTATTCCAGCCAATCCAGATCGGAAACAGGATGTTCCGCAACAGGATCTTCGCGTCGCCGACCGGATACCTCAACAACAAGGGTGACGGTAGGCAGAACGCCGAGGGCGCTGCTTACTACTTCGGCCGCAAGGCCATGGGCGGTGCAGCCAGCGTGGCATCCTGCGAGTGCGTTGTCGACAGCGAGTTCGGCGCCGGCGGTCCCCAGGCATTCCGCGTGGACCTTCCCGGAATCGAGACCGACCTCGGCCGCATCGCTCACGCAATCTCCGAGCACGGAGCAGTGGCCACCATGGAGCTGCAGCACGGCGGAATGTTCGCAAACCGCACTCTTGGAATGGTCGGCGCACATTCGTTTGGCCCTGCCTATGGGCCAGTAGAGGTCGATCAGGGCGACCGCATCGTGCAGGCTATGGACGAGGAAATGATCGAGCGCACAATCCAGAAGTTCATCGACGCCGCAGCCCTCGGACAGCGCGTCGGGTTCGGAATGGTGCTCATCCACGCCGGTCACGGATGGATGCTCCATCAGTTCCTCTCCCCCGTCATCAACACCCGCAAGGACAAATGGGGCGGCCCGAATGCAGAGAACCGCTGCCGCATGCTGAACGCGATCATCGACGGAATCCACAAGCGCTGCGGGCGCGGCTTCCCCGTCGAGGTCCGCATCTCCGGGTCCGAGTGCTATGACGGCGGATTCGGCCTGGACGCAGGTCTCGCAAACGCCAAGGCCATAGATGGACACGCCAACCTGATCCACGTTTCCGCTGGAAACCACGAGGTCGACGAGGTGTTCACGATCACCCACCCATCGATGTTCCAGCCGGACGGCGTGAACGTCTATCTCGCCGAGGCCATCAAGAAGGAAGTCGAGACCCCAGTTGCGACGATCGGCGCTCTCTCCAACCCAGATCTCATGGAGGAGATCATAGCCACGGGCAAGGCCGATGTCGTCGAGTGCGCACGCGAGTTCATCTGCGAGCCCGACTTCCCCAACATGGTCCGCAGCGGACGCGAATCCGATGCAAAGCGCTGCCTGCGCTGCCTCAACTGCTTCTCCAACGAGATCACCCACGGCGAGCCCTATTGTGCGATCAACCCCCGCTCCGGGCGCGAGATCGAGGCAAACTTCGCAATGCCCGAGGTCATCAACAAGAAGAAGGTCCTCATCATCGGCGGAGGCGTCGCCGGCATGGAGGCCGCCCTCGACTGTGCGGCCCGCGGTCACGAGGTGACGCTCTGCGAGGCTAGAAACGAGCTCGGCGGAACCATCCGCTGCGAGCGCAACGTCGACTTCAAGACGAACCTCGACTACTACCTCAACCAGCAGCAGCGCAAGTGCTTCGAGAACCCCAACATCGACGTCCACCTCAACACCAAGGTGACCCCCGAGATGGCAAAGGATATGAAAGCCGACGTGATCATCGCCGCACTCGGATCCAAGCAGTTCATCCCGCCGATTCCGGGAATCGATGGGCCCAACGTCATGAACGCCGTCGACGCCTACAACGCCGCAGACCAGCTCGGCCAGAAGCTGGTCATCATGGGAGCAGGTCTTGTGGGCGTGGAGCTCGGACTCCACCTCCGCAGGCTCGGCAAGGACGTCACCAACGTCGAGATGCTCGACCATATGAGCGACGGCGGGAACTTCCTGCACATGTCCGGCGTGCGCGTGGAGATCAAGAAGCGCGGGCTCAAGATCAACTTCAAGAACAAGGTCAAGGAGGTCAGGGAGGACGGCGTCCTCTGCGAGACCCCCGACGGCGACAAGTTCTACGAGGCCGATAACGTGATCGTGGCAATGGGAATGCGCC
>JBMNUL010000051.1:0-15434 GCA_050946255.1 Coriobacteriales bacterium
TAGATCCCGATAATCCCCTTGTTTACTCAGATTTCGCCTATGACAATCAGGGTTACGAGGCTCCATTCGGGTTCTACGAGCTCAACATCATAAAGAACGACGAGGCTGCTCCCGGGGAAATCACATCGGTCGATGACTTCAAGGCGTTCGTAGAGAAGTACCCTGGAAAGTTCACCTATCCGTCTTCCGACAACTGGGTTGGCGCTGCCTTCATCCGCACGGTCATCTACAACACTTGCGATAACTACGAAGACCTCATGACAGTCGATCCCACCGACACCGAGGCCATCAAGGAAATCATCCAGCCTGCCCTCGATTACCTGAAAAGTCTAAATGCGAATCTCTGGAACGAGGGCAAGACCTTCCCTGCGACCAACGATGAGATGACCCAGCTGTTCAAGAACGGCGAAATTTACAACGATATCCTGTACGATCAGTATGGCTGCGGCACCAAGATCAAGAGCGGTGAGTATCCGGAATCAGCTCACTCCTATATTTTCCAGAAATCCACGGCGAATTTCAGCTACTGGGCAATTCCGTACAACTCGCCCAACAAGGCAGGTGCCCTTGTGGTGATCAACGAGATGCTGAGCCCGGAGCAGCAGCTCGCCAAGAGCGAGGCCAGTGCTGGAGACGTGCTCGACCATACCAAGCTCACCTCCGAGCAGCAGGCACAGTTCGACAACATCGACCATGGTCCCAACAACAGGACAGATGAGGAGCTTCAGGCAGCTGCGACCGCAGAGTACTCTGCTGATGTCGAGGCGGCTATCACCCAGATTTGGAAAGACGAAGTCGTTGGCAAGTAGCAAGCTCCATTAACCCCATGCAAACCGGCGGGGGACCAGGTTTTCCTGGCCCCCGTCTGTTGTTGAGAGTGCCTGCTGTTAAAGTGGGATAGCTGGTCTGCCAAAGCAGGCCAGCCTGTATAGTGGGAGCCGGATTGCCATGTACGACAAGCCGGTTTGGCTCCAGTGATAAAGGACAAGGCCCAATGAAGATCAAGAGCTCCAAAAAGGACGCGCGGGGAGGTGCGGTTACCTCCGGCGGAATAGAAAGGCGCCACGCCAGGAACAAGGTCGCGCCGATCATCCTCCTGCTCCCGCTGGCCTTTCTCCTGATAATCCTCCTGTTTGGTTTTGTCTATGGCTTCCTGCAGTCGTTCGGGCTTCTCATGCCGGGGAAGTTCGCACAGGGTTTCACTCTCGATTACTATGAGAAAGTTTTATCGGACGACAGCCTGGGCGAGAGCATACTGTTGAGCATCTACCATTCCGGGGTGAGCTCTGTGATCGCCACCGTTCTTGCGGTCGTTCTCTCATACGCGCTGGTCGCCACAGGGCATGATCGCGGCGCCGTGTGGTCTACGATCAAGTTCCCCATGTTCCTGCCATGGACAGTGACCGCAATGATCGCAATCGACCTGTTCGGCGGCGGAGGGCTCATGGAGTCCATTGGCGAGGCGCTCTCATGGGATTGGTTGGCCAACATCTCATCTGTTTTCCTGTATCAGCCATCGAGCATCGGGATCATCGTCGCCTTCGTCTGGGCGGAGATACCTTTCATCTCCTACTTCATCGTAACAGTGATGTCCAATATCAACTCTTCACTAGGCGAGGCAGCTCGCACGATGGGGGCCACATCCAACAAGGCCTTCCTCAACGTGACGCTCCCGCTTTGCATGCCAATCATCAAGAACGTGTTCCTGATTGTGGCTACGAGCCTTTTCTCGGCTTATGAGATTCCATTGCTGCTCGGTGTCACGAAGCCCACTGGAATCGCCGTCAACCTCTACCAGACCTACACGCATGCGAGCTTGGCGGGGAGGCCCGAGGTCATGGCGATGTCTATGATCGTTCTCTTGGTCAGCCTGGCGTTCATAGTCGTGTTCTATTTTCTCTTCCAGAGGAAGCCGAAGTACGAGCGCGAGCAGGCGAGAGGAGGTAGAGAGTGAGATACTCCAAGAAGATAAAGGACGAGACTGCATTCAGGCGCCATCCCTGGCTTCACATCATCGTGTGGGTCGAGTTCTTCTGCATCTTGGTGCCGATCATCATTCTCGTGCTCTCCTCCTTTGTGCCACGCTGGGATCTTCTTTTCACTGGGGAGTACTCTACCAAGGGAATCGAGGAACTCTTCAGTGGAAATTACGATTTCCTGAATGTGACGCTGTTCTCCATTGTCCTGGCAATAGCGGTTTCGGCTATATCTGCAGCAATAGCCACCTGCACGGCTTGGGCAGTGGTGCACTATAAGGTCAAGTATCGATGGGCGGTCGACTTGCTCTCGTTTCTTCCGACGGTCATCCCGGTCATCGTCTTTGCGATGGGAGTCAACATCCTTTTCATCAGATTGGGGGTTGGCAACTCTCTGTTCGGGGTCGTGGTGATGCTGCTTTTGGGAAACGTCACCTTTTCCACCAAGATCATGACCGACGTCGTGGAGTCTGCGGGAGACAAACTCGAAGAGCAGGCGAGAGTGCTCGGAGCGGGGCCGGTGAGGGCTTTCATCCAAGGAGTGCTTCCATCTCTCGTGCCGGGGATAATGTCGTCGATGGCGCTTTCCTTCATCGGCACCAACTGTGCCTATCTGATGACGATTCTAATGGGCGGCGGAAAGGTCATGACTCTCGCCACCGTGGTGCTCCCGATGATCGGCAGTTCCTCGAGGCTAATATCTTCGACGTTCTGTGTTGTGTTCGTGTTGGTCAACGCTGTCTTCTTCCTGATCTTCCAGGGCATCTCGAACGTCTTGACGAAGAGGTACGGCAAGAACCTGGGGATGGAGTGAGGAAGCGTCCCATTGGCCGGAGTATTGCCATTAGGCTTAGACTTGGGCATTGACGAAAGGAAGCAACTGGCATGAGCCTCGATATCAACGATCTGGCTGTAAGTCTGGATGGTAAGGAGATTCTTCACTCCATCAGCCTCCAGATTCAGAATGGGGAGTTGTTCTCGCTTTTAGGGCCTTCGGGGTGCGGGAAGACCACGCTTCTCAAGACCATCGCAGGTCTCAACATTCAGGACAGCGGGACTATATTTCTGGACGGGCGCTCGCTTGACGGATTGCCCCCAGAGAAACGAGACGTGGCTGTGGTCTTCCAGGAGCTGAGACTCTTCCCCAACATGAACGTCGTGCAGAACGTGGCGTTCCCATTGAAGATGAGGGGAGTAGATAAAAAGAAGCGCTTGGAGCTGGCATCTGAGATGCTCGGCAGGGTGCAGCTCGAGGGCTTTGACAAGCGCAGAATCACCCAGCTCTCTGGTGGACAGCAGCAGCGAGTCGCATTGGCCAGGGCGATTGTGGCAAATCCCAAGGTACTTCTCTTGGATGAGCCCTTCTCGGCATTGGACGAGAATCTTCGCGACGATATGCGCGACCTTCTCACTCATCTGCACGAGAACATGGACATCACGATGGTCTTGGTCACCCACGACCAGACAGAGGCCCTCAAGCTGTCAGACCGTCTGGCCATCATGGACAGCGGCAATATCCTCCAATGCGACACTCCTAGGGAGACCTACAACAATCCCGCAAACCTCGAGATAGCCAAATACTTCTCCGACTCCAACATCATCGAGGGCAATTGCACGGGCGGAAGATTCGAGTGCAAGCTGTTCAGCGCAGAGTGCGACCTTAAAGATGGCCCTGCTGTTGCGATGGTGAGGGAGATTGCCATTAAGTTGGTTGAGCAAGGGTCCGGCCAGGCATATAGAATTGTGCGGGCCGACTATCTTGGTGACAAGCAGAAGATCGTCGCGGTTCGCGACGGGATCTCGCTGGAGCTTGAGGTCGAGACCCTAGAAGTCTTCGAGGTAGGGGAAGAGGTGCGCTTGGATATCGACACCGACAAAGTGCTGTTCTTCGATGCAGGGGAGTAGCTTCGTGGTGTAGTTGAAAGGCATAGGATTTCCCGATGGCGCCTGATTGCTGGCAGCATGTGCTCTTCTGCAGCACCAAGGTTTTACTGGAAGATGCAGGGGCTCGTAGGTGTGGGCACTGTGACGCAAGACGCGCGAGAAATGCCGTGTTGGGGTTGTCCCAGATTGTGTTCCCCAGACATAAAGTTGGCATATAGTGTTGCCGCTATCTTTCAGAGATCAGC
This sequence comes from Coriobacteriales bacterium, assembly GCA_050946255.1. Taxonomy (GTDB): domain Bacteria; phylum Actinomycetota; class Coriobacteriia; order Coriobacteriales; family CADBOM01; genus JBMNUL01. The sequence continues at coordinate 4,106 of JBMNUL010000051.1, forward strand.
TCCCGATAAATTTTCAGGTTCTCTAGGAGTGCATCGATGTCGGATTTTGTGGTGTAGATGCCGAGGCTTGCCCTCACCGTTCCAGTCAATCCCAGGCTCTCGTGCAGGGGCAGCGCGCAATGTCCACCTCCGCGAAGTGCGATGTTCAAGTCTCCTAGAAATCTGACGATGTCCATGGAATCGATACCAGCCATTGTGAACGAGACGAGGCCGACTTGCCCATCTGCTGCCGAGTGGTCGCCTATGATTGTCACGCCGTCAATCTCGTGCAGGCCCTCCACAAGATACTTGGTGAGGATTGCCTCGTGGCGTCTTACGTTCTGCATTCCCAGCGCGTTCATGTAATCGATTGCCGCACCGAGCCCCACCGCCTGCGAGACTGCCGGAGTCCCGAGTTCGAACTGAACCGGACGAGTGCGCAGGTAGTACGATTGCCTGCCAACATAGGCGATGGTGCCGCCTCCACCCATGAGCGGGTCCATTTCGGAGGCTGCCTCATCGGAACTCCAAAGACCTCCGATTCCCATGGGCCCGTAGATCTTGTGCCCAGAGAACGCAACCCAGTCGGCGCCCAGATCTCCCACATCCATCGGGATATGCGGCATGGACTGCGCTGCATCCACAATGACGCGGGCCCCTGCAGAATGGGCCTCATCTACAAGCTCTCGCACGGGTTCCTCGATTCCGAAGACATTGCCTACATGCGGGAAGCACACAAGCTTCGGATTCCTGCCCATCACTTCCGAATATGCCTTGCGGTCCATCCGACCCGACTCGTCGTACGGGAGGTATTCGATCTTGGCGCCGGTGACTTCAGATGCGATTTGGAGGGGCACGATCCCAGAATGGTGCGAGAACAGGGCAATCGCGATGACGTCTCCCTCATCCAGGTTCCTCATTCCCCAGGCTTGTGCCACGAGGTTGATGGCAACTGTCGTGTTAGGGACGAAGGCCACGCTGCCAGGCTCGGCCCCGATGAATTCCTCCACTTTGTGGTGAGCTTCTGCGAAATCCTCCGTGGACTTGACCGAGAGAGAATACGTCCCGCGATAGACGTTGGCGTTTTCGGTCTCGTCGTAGTCGCGCTGAGTCTGCAGGGCGCTGAAGCAGCGCTGAGTTGTGGCGGCGTTGTCCAGGTAGACGAGGCTGTCCCTGAATTGCGGCTTGGAATAGATTGGGAAGTCGAGCTTGCAGCGTTTGCCGAACTCGTCTGCCCATTTGAGATCAGGGGTGATGGCATTTGTGGAGCCGGGGGCGCCATCATTACGCTCGGCATCGCCCCCGTCGTATTCGGAGGAGACGCCATCATCATCTTCGCCGTCGGCGTGCTTCTCCAGGAAGTCCTCCACTGCAACTGGAGCAGAATCGCTAGCCGCCAGTTTCTCCTCTCCGAAAAGGTGGTCGATTACCGTCAGCTTGGGCAATGTCCTGTCGTGGCCGTTGGGGCCGGCCTCCACAAGGTCAGACTCATCAAGGTGCTCGAGGAAGGATCTTGAAATCACAAATGGAGCTCGGGGAAACCACTGGATCCAAGAGGCGATCACGTCGGCTTCTGGATGAGACCCAGCCTCGCAAAGTACCTCATATATGTGCCTTGACCCAACTCTCACCTGGTCGCATTGGAGAACGAGGATGTTCTCGTATGACTCATCAAGCGACATGGCCTCTTTCTGCATAGACTTCAGCAGACCATACGTCATGCAGAAGATTTCGAATTCTGCTGCACTATGAGTGGCATCGGTCTCGGATTCGAAGTCTCGGGCGATCACCTTCACGGGAACGCTCCCGCAATCTGCCTTTCCAACCGCTTCTTGGACTTCACCGAGCAGGGTTTCGGATGAGAGCACCACGACCGAGGAGACCATGGATTTGCAGACAGCTTCGACGGCCCACTGAATGCAGGGCTTCCCTTCGTAGATTTGCAGAGGACGTGCAATTGGGGCTTCGCCCTCAGGTGGGTCGCAGACCACCGGCTCGAGGTCGGGGTCTTCGAACTCTACCTTCAAGGGGGTGGTGGCCTCTGTGGATGCGATCACGAAAGCCACTGTCTTGCTGCAGACTTCCTGCATCTTAGAGGGGGAGGGAGACTCCTTCACCACTGGGCCCTCAATTGGCTGGTGCTCTGGATTTGCCGGTAGACGCATGGAAAATCCCCCTTGGTTCCAACTCTGCGGTTGGTATCAGAATTGCTTTCAACACATAATTGCACTGGTCTAATATTACCAACATCCACTAGTAGTTAGACGGCAATGGGCTGGGCAATTCGGATTGGGATTCAGCTTGGGGTCTGACCGGATTCTCCTGCGCTATTCCCCCACGTCGTTTTCCAAGGTCCTCACCACGCGTGCGGGCACTCCAAGAACCAGGCTGTTGTCGGGAACGTCCTTGGTCACGACTGCTCCAGCACCAACCACCACGTTGTTGCCGATTGTCACGCCAGGCAAGATCGTGCAAGACCCTCCAATCCATACATCGTTCCCGATAGTGACGGGGCTAGCCTGCCCGATGTGTATGCGGCGTTTGGCAGGGGAGAGGGGATGCCCGACCGTGGTGATCAGCGTGTTGGGTCCGATCATCACGTAGTCGCCGATGTATACCGGGGCGATGTCGAGAATCGTCACGTTGTAGTTGGCCAAGAACTTTCTCCCAACATGGATGTTGCGCCCGTTGTCGCAGCTGAATCCCGGGAGCACCGTGAGCTCTGGTCCAGCCGACCCGAAGAGGTCTCTCGCCGCAGCCTCGTGTTCCTCTTCATCTGTCATCGGGATGGAGTTCATGCGAGCGCAGCCCTCCACGGCATGGAGTTTTCGCGCGTTGACGTCGGGGTCATCGAAGTTGTACTCCAATCCTGCGTCGAGCTTCTCGACCTCAGTCATCTGCGACGGGTCTTTCTCGGTTGCACTATCCCGTTTCTGGTTAATATCGTTTGCGCTCATGGCTCGCACTCCCTCTTTGTCGGGGTCTTTCAGTTGTCCCCAGTTTGCCTGATAATCTCAGGGCTTTCCTCTCATGCATCAATTTCCCGACATCCTTGACCTAATCGCAGGGCCCTGCTTCCCTTGCCGCGAGAATCCTGCGATTGCCGTTGCTATTTCTTGATGGCAGCGATGATCTCCCCGATGAAATGGGTATGAGGGGGCATGGACTCATAGAAGGAGGACATTACCTCTTTGGGAATCGCGTTGGGATCCAGCGGCTGCTTGTACATCTTGCGGCAGACGAGGATCGTGTCAGCCTGCTCGAAGGACATTCCGCCTTGCTCAAGTTGCATGGGAGTCAGTTTTGTCAGCGCGACCTTGTCGCCGTCGCGACCCGACTTGCTTCCCAAAATCGTTAGGTCATCGTGGAACTCTGGAGGGAAGAAGCTCACGGTGAAGATCTCGTGCCTCTCCATGAACTCGTAAGTGTAGCGGGTGGGCACGACATAGGCATCCACTACTGGCTTCCACCAGATGTCTCCGAGCGATCCCCAGGCGATGGTCATCGTGTTCCAATCATCCTTGTCGCCGGATGTGAGCAATGCCCACTGGTCGACTAAGCGCGGCAGCAGCTCGGACTGTACTTGCTGGATTCCCTGCTTATCCGTGATCACGTTCATCTTTTCCTCCTAATCTTCGATGCTGCAATGGCGAAGCTATCCTTCGGCTCTGCAATGGTGAACCTATCTGAATGTCCTTGTGGTCAACATTGATTTTATTGGAGGAAACGTGGTGATTCAGCGGCATATATTAATAATTAGTACGTTATATTTTAAGGTAGTTGATGTGGCCCATTAGGTTGTGACTGGGCCATAGTCTGGCATGCCTGCAAGACTGGCAGCGTTTTCGACGTCGCGGTGGTTCCCAAGTTGCAGCGTTGGGAACCGACCTGATATCGCGGGCCTGTGGTGCAAAGAGCAATACGGGGGAGATGAAGATGGGGAACACAATGAGTGGTGCTTCCGCTGAGAATGCCAACGATGAAAAGGCCATCGTCGAGAAGGCCATCGAGACTCTGGCTGAAAGGTTCTCGGAATACGACTGGACGCTCTACGATGTCCCGGGTACCGGTGGCACCGAGAAGACATGGCACTGGCTCGGCGACGATGACGAGGACGTGATAGTTTGCGTTTTCCAAGGGACCCACTTGCACGAGGAGTTCCATCGGCAGGATTTCTTTTTCTTCAACTACGCATATCGCGGGTCGTACAACGCCCTGAGCCAGCGGCGTGGCAACATGACGACCATTTTGGAAGGTGAGATGTGCGCCGGACAGCCCTACACGGGATATGCTCTTCGTCCTGATGGGGAGACAGAGTGCGTGATCGTGGGCGTCTTGGTGCGAAAGGAGCTCTTCTTCCGCACCTTCCTTCCGATGCTCACAAGGTCATCCAGGCTCCTTGACTTTTTCCTCGGTCCCGAGGACGACGTTTTCTCCAACAAGTTTCTCCACCTGAGGGCGGCGCCGGAATATCCGTACCGCACGATAATCGAGCTGCTGGCGGTGGAGTATGCGTCGGGTCGATATGGCTCGCAGGGAGTCATGCGCTCGCTAGCGCTCGCTCTCACTTCCTATGCGATGCAGCAATACGAAATGGATTATCCACGCGATGCCTCCGAGGGGCCGATTGGCGAGATTGTTTCCTATATAGAGGCTCACTCCGACAGCGCGACGCTCGTCGGCACTGCCGAGGAGTTCTCATATCACCCAAACTATCTTTCCGCTCTCATCAAGAGGGAGACCGGCAAGACCTTCTCACAGATACAGCTCGAGCAGCGGATGAAGCGTGCGGGCATGCTGATCTGCAACACGACGCTTTCGGTGGAAGATATTGCCTCTATGGTTGGGTATTCCAGCTCCAGCAACTTCTACAAGGCCTTCCGGGGATATTTCGGGTGCACTCCCAGGGAGTATGCTAATGCCCGCTGATTTGAGGATCCGCTTGAAAAGGCGCCAGCAGCTTGCACCGCATACGATAATTTAATGCACATAATGCGAAAAAATGTCATATTTGATATTGAAAACGATTGGGGCTGGCATCGGTTTCAGCCGGGTGCCGGTTACGATTTGGTGCTGGTTGCGATCGGACAAAATTTGGGCTGGCATCGGTTCGACCTGGCAACTAATCCTGTTCGAAATCGCTTGAGGCTGGTGGGGGTCATGAAGATACGATTTCTCGAACCGGGAAACCTGCCATACCGCAGGTCGATTAAGAATCTCTACACCTACGAGAAGTACATTCGCAATCCCTCTCAAGGGGCGATGACTCTTGCGACGATCGTAAGGCACGAACACCCCGACGTGCTCATGTACAGTGAGTCGGTCTCCAAGATCGTGTGGGAAGACGTCTACGACGCCGACGTCGTCTTCATCAGCATCTTCACCTTCAACGCCAACCGCGGCTACGAGCTGGCGGATCGGATCCGCCAGAACAGCAAGGCCGTCATCGCCTTCGGCGGATTACACGCAACGTTGAACCCGGAGGAGGCCTTCCAGCACTGCGACTATGTGCTGCTGGGGGAGGGGGACGAGACCATCCTCCCGTTCCTGCGCGCGCTGGAAAACGGAGGGCCGTTCGACTTCCCCGGCGTCTACGGCGGCCGCGACGGCGCATTCGTAAATACCGGTCGGGCGATTCCGCCGCACGATCTCGACACGATTCCGGACCGCAACCTCTGCTACCGCTTCAAGGAAATGGCTGGGCATAACACGCTGTGGCCGCAGGTGCAGGCGTCGCGGGGCTGCCCGCATCAGTGCGACTACTGCGCCCCGGTGGCGGCCTTCGGGAGGTCGGTGCGCGTCCGCACCCCGCAAAACGTCATCGACGACATCCGCGAGGCCATCTCCTTCTTCGACGAGGGGCACCACAGGCTCGCGAAGATGCTGTGGATCACCGACGACAACTTCTTCGCGAACCGCGCCTGGGTGGTGGAGGTCCTCAAGCTGATCATCTCCGAGGGGATCCACTACAACTTCACGGTGCAGGCCCGCTACGACGTGGGCTTCGACGACGAGATGCTCGACCTGCTGGTGGCGGCGGGCTTCTCTGAACTTGCCGTTGGGATCGAGTTCCTCGAGGACGAGGCTTTCGACGCCTACCACAAGTCCAGCTCCTACCAGGGCGTGCTCGACGCCGTGCACAACATACAGCGCCATGGGCTGCGCGTCCGAGGCCTCTTCATCGTTGGTGCCGACAACCACACCGAGGGTGTGGGCAAGAAGCTGGCAGACTTCGTGATGCGCGAGAACATCTCCGGGTTGCTGATCCAGTCGATGTACTTCATCCCCGGCACCCCGGTCTACGACACGCACAAGGACCGCCTGCTCGATGGCGACTGGAGCCGCTGCGTCGGCAAGGTTGTGCACTATCCCGAGCACATCGAGCCGGTCAAGCTGCAGAAGGAGATAATCGAGGCGAGCAGGACTGTCTACTCGTTTCCGCACCTCGTGGGCGCCTTTTTCAAGAAGCGCGGCATGGCCAGGGTGCTGTTCATCGGCGAGTACTTCTGGCAACGCGAGATCCGTCGCGACCTCAAGCACGATTTGCCCAACCTCCAGGCAATGGAGGACCGGTACCTAGCGAAGGCGCGGGGGTCGGTCGAGCGGGTACAGAGTAAGTCCAGGGCCGGTACGGAGGGGACCCTGGCGGGCTGAACCCCTGTCTCTATGTGTGAAGTATGACAGGGGGCGCACATTTCTGCACGCCCCCTGTCATCTCATATCGAAGATTCCGGATACCGTCTGGCTTTGAATATAGGAGCAGATTTCTACCGAATTCAGGTGCTCCGGACTTCGGAGAACTTTCTAGAGCATTCCACGCTTGGCGTACTGCTTCTTCATCAGCGGAATCATCACGATTGCGCAGATCACGCTGAGCGCCATGAATATCCCATTTGGAATCGTGCATGCCTGCCAACTCCCCATCGATGTGAGGAACAGCGAGGAGATCAGCGTTCCCATGAGCCCGGAGAGGTTCTGGCCTATTCCGAGCACGCCCATAGTGGCGGGCACTGTCTCAGGGGTTTTCGCGGCCTCTGGCGCGACTGCGAAAACGGTTCCGGGGAAGAGCTGGAACACGAACCCAAGCACCGCCAGGAACACGGGGACGACGCCGGTATCTGGGATGTTGAACATGATCAGCCCCATGACGCCTACGAGCACCGTGAGCACGAGAAGGTAGATCGGGCGCTTGGTGACCTTGATCTTGTTGAGGATGAAGCCTCCGACGATTCCGGCTATCAGCATCGCAATCGTGGCTATGGAGGTCAGGGAGTTAGCCGTTCCCATATCCAGCCCGAAGTCCTGCATAAGGTAGGTCGGGTAGAAGGATGCGTATGCGGAGTTGACGTAGCCGAACAGGAAGAAGACGACGAGGATCAGCCAAGTGGTGGCAGAGGAGAGACCAGAGACGATGCTCGGCTTCTTCTTCTCCACCGGCTTGCCGGTCTCGGGGTCGACTTCTGCACTAGCAGCATTAGTAGCGTCCACAAGCTGGTTGTATTCGGGCTCTGGGCTGCGAACCAGTATGATGACGAGAACCAGCACGACGGCCATCACGATAATCGTGAACCACCAAGACCCGATCCAGCTTCCTTCCTGAACGCCAGGGAGCAGAGCTGCGACGTTCAGCATGATGAGCTGTCCGACGCTGAACCAGATCGACTGGATTCCGCTAGGCAGCCCACGGAGCTGCGCTGGGAACCATTCGGAGATGAGCTGCGGGGCGGTGACGACCTGCATTCCATATCCGAATCCCTCGATGGCGCGCGAGATGAGCAACATCGCGAAGTTGGTGTCGCCGGCGAAAACCCCAATCAAATTTCCGATTATCGTAATCGCCATGGCGCTGATGAGCACGTTGCGGGCGCCGATTCTCTGCATGATGAGCCCGGCGGGCAGAGCGAGTATCAATGCCACGATGCCGTTGGCATTCATAAGGTTGCCCGCAGCGACCTCGTCCACGCCATAGCCCGCCATGATCAGCCCCATGTTGGACGGGACCTTCATGAGACCTATGGCGAAGGTGACCTGGGCAAGGATCGTGATGATGACAACGGTCCAAGCCTTGCCGGATTTGAATTTCTTCTCTCCCATATATATTCTTCTCCTCCTGGTGGCAGCTATCCTGAGGGGTCAAATCAAATAAAAAAGCAGCAGCGACTTTGAAACCATCGGGAACCACCGCATATAATATAGAATTCAATTTCGGGTGGCGCAGGCTGCATGTCCAAATTTGTGAATATTAACCATCGTTTCATAAGATTTTCGCGAGATTGTTAACTATTCTGTTGCGATGTAGGTATTTTTGCCACAAGTTTTTCTGGCAAGCTCTGGAAAATAGACTTTGCTCGACGATCAGGGGGAGGATTGTAGTTGTCGAAGACTAAATCTGGCAAGGGTCAAGTAGGAGGTTCCGCGAGTTCGAGGCGGGAGAGCCCGAAGGCGGGTTCTGCGGGTTCGGACCGCGCACCCTCCTCTAAGAGGCGCACACATGCGATTATTCTGGCCGTAGTTGCGGTCTGTTTGGTTCTCCTGATCGGGTTGTCCGTAAAGTTCGTCTTGGAATCCAAGGAAAACGTCGCATCGAGCTACACGCTTGAGATGAACGGACCTGATGACCAGCACGTCGAATCTTCCGGATTCATTCGAGCCGACGGCCTTATCTCGATTTCCTATAGCGGAAACGTCAAGGTCTTCGAATCCCAGAGCGGGAGCTTCCAGGGCACGGCGCAGTTGCAAGAAGAACGGTCCGGCGAGAGCTCATATAAACTGACTGACCCCAGCTTCTCGAGGGGAATGAGCATCTGGGGAGGCGAGTACTCGCTGTACGTCGTCATGCCATCAGGGGATACCCTCATCGGAAGCTGGCGCCTTTGCGTAGTGGATGACAATGGCAAGTCGGAGCCGGTCTCGTTCTGGCTGAATCTGGAGGAGGACAACACGGCGACCTTGGGCGTCTGCGAGGAGAACGCCTCTGACCCGGACTGGAGCCCACCGGAGGGCGAGGGTCACAGCGGGACCTGGCAGACCGAGGAAGACGGGTCGATTACGGTCGTGGACGAAACCGGGTGCACCTGGACCGTTTCCGCCAACTTCGAGGGCATCGATTGATTATCGCCGCTGTACAATTAACGAGCGACATTCAAGAGGAAAAAGCAAGGTAGCTACAAGATGACCAGGGCGCGGATAGCAGCGGCACCAGAATGCCGTCGTCTTACGCGGGTCCTGCTATCTCTATAGCCACCATCCAGATAGGAGAAGAAATGGACACCAACAAGCGTCCGAACGACATGCAGAGGATCACTACCGCGGAGCAGGCAGAGGCCTTCATCGAGGAGCAGGTATTCGCTATCAAGGAGCAGGTAGGAGACAAGGGCGTGCTGCTCGCGCTCTCCGGCGGGGTCGACTCCTCCGTTACCGCCGCGCTCCTCATCCGCGCTGTCGGCAAGCAGCTGCTGTGCGTGCACGTCAACCATGGTCTCATGCGCAAGGGCGAGAGTGAGCAGGTTGTCGAGGTGTTCCAGAACCAGATGAACGCGAGGCTCGTCTACGTCGATGCCACCGATCGTTTCCTCGACAAGCTGGCTGGGGTGAGCGATCCCGAGAAGAAGCGCAAGATCATCGGCGCGGAGTTCATCGACGTGTTCGCGGAGGAGGCACGTAAGGCCGCGTCCGAGATCTCGTTCCTCGGCCAGGGCACGATATACCCAGATATCATCGAGTCCGAAAAGGGAGTCAAGGCGCATCACAACGTCGGAGGTCTTCCCGAGGAGCTGGGATTCGAGCTAGTGGAGCCTGTGAAGCTCCTCTACAAGGACGAGGTGCGCGTGGTTGGCAAACAGCTTGGCCTTCCCGACTCGATGGTCTATCGCCAGCCATTCCCGGGGCCGGGACTTGGAGTGCGCTGTCTTGGAGCGATTACGCGTGACCGCCTTAACGCCCTCCGCGAGGCCGACGCAATTGTCCGCGAAGAGATCGAAGCGGCTGGTTTGGGAGATCAGATTTGGCAGTACTTTGCCATCGTCCCAGATATGCGTGCCACCGGAGTTCGCGATGGGAAGCGCGCATTCGAGTGGCCTTGCATCATCCGCTGCGTCAACACCCGCGATGCGATGACAGCGACTGTCCCGCGTGTCGATTGGGAGGTTCTGGAGAAGATCACCCGACGCATCATGGACGAGGTTCCTGGCATCTGCCGTGTTTGCTACGACCTGAGCCCGAAGCCCATTGGGACAATCGAGTGGGAATAGGAATAAGAAAGATTCCATTCGGCTATCTGTTTTGCGTTTGACGTGGGGACGGTTCTCCCGTCGGGTGTGACGGTTCTCGTTGCGGGGGCTCCTTGTTGAGCCGCCGAACAATCTAGTGCACGTTGGTCCTCAATGCCCCTGCTGCTCTGGCTGGCGAGATAACCGAGGGGGAGTACAGGAGTTGGCAGGACGGCTACACGATGTGGACGAAAGCGGATTGAAGCATAGGACAAAGCAGCTGGCAAGCAGCAATGAAACGATTTCTGATGGACAAGTGAGTAATTCGAATTCGACATTTCGATTGTAATTGGAGAAAGCCCACTGCTGAATCGATAACGGCTGTCTTTCGGATTCAACAAAATAGATGCGGTTCAATGCAGCTCCATCTTTTTTGTGATTAATGTCGCCTGATTAAGCGATTGAATTCAGAAGACTTGTTTCTTTGCGCTCAATGCGGAAACTGTACTGGTCGGATTCCTCTGCTTCACTCTCCGGCGACATTATCTTCTCAACGGCATTTGGCCCCTTGTAGATAAAGATATCCTCCGAAAACCATACATCTTTCTCAAACACTATCTGGCGTGTGGGGAGCACGAACACCAACGCTTTCGTATACGAAAAATCATAGAGATCGGTATCGCCGCAGTACATGGTCTCAGTGTCCTCTATGACAATGATATTTTCGATTACCTCATCTACAGGAGTGTCCACCAGGATACCGTTCTTGACTCGTGATTGGACGGGCAGACAGGGAATTGGTGTAACAGAAATGCAGCCCACATCTTCAATTGATTCGAAAAAATCTGTCGGTTTAATTATGTTTTCTATTGCAAACACATTGCCGTCTACGCTAATTCCCACTAGCTGATATATAGCGGGGCGGAAATGGAACTCATCGCATCGATACCCGTCAAATCTTTTTCCAACCATAGAGGTGAGGATGCTCTTCTAGGTGAGGATGCTCTTCTCCTCCTCGCTCAAAAGGGTGTTGACTGTTTTTCTCATTTGAATCCTTTCCTCTCGGTGGAGTGAATCTTTTGCCTCTTAACCCCTCCGCTATCCTTGCTGTATTGTATGTTGATATCAACTGCAGGTGATCC
>JBMNUL010000052.1:0-15428 GCA_050946255.1 Coriobacteriales bacterium
CGCCGAGGTCGAGACCAACATGTCGCATGCCGCAACTGGAAACGACGTGCACGGAATGGTGCACAGAGCCGAGCAGTACAAGGATGTGCACAAGGCCATCAAGGACTTGGGGATAAGGGTCTAGCAGCCGTCACCCACACGGCAACATCAAAGTCTTCCCACCGGATGCGGTATAGCAGCCGTCACCCACATGGCAACATCTGAGCCTTCCCACCGGATGAAGTCTGACGGACGTCCCTCCGCCCCCGGTTTGGACGTCCTGCCGCCCCCGGGTTACAACGACGGGAACCAGAACGACGAGTCCCTGTCAGGGCCGTAGACACCGGATTTCCCGCTGGAGAGCAACGAGATTATCGAGTACCTGCCCATATTGCCGGAATAGGAGCTGACCCCGGCCACCTGCCTGGACGACGCCTCTTCCATAAGGTCCGAGCTCATCTCCGAATCTTGGGTGAACACGACGTGCACGGACTTGTCCTTGAAATATGTGCCGATCCTAACGCCCATTTCATCGGCGACGTAGTTCACGGTAGAAGAGGATGAGCTAGAATCCGTGCTCCCAGAATCTGTCGAGCTGCTCCCAGAGGAAGAGTCCTGGCTGGAGGAGTCGCTAGAACTTCCAGAAGAAGTGCTGGTTGTCTCCTGGTTGACCATGAGGTCGACATATCCATCTATAGAATCTGGGACGTTAGACGAGTTCTCTATCGTGATGACCCCATTTTGAAGGAGCGCCGCGGTAACCGGGTAGGCATCCTTGTCGCTATCTGACATCTGGTCGGCAGACTCGAGCGACCCACCGTCGAAAACGGTGTTTTCCTGATCGCCCTTGGTCCATTCGTCCACAAGTGCGCTGGCGAGGACATCCATATAATCCTGACCGTCCTCAGCCGGAAGTACCTTCTGAAGCGACTTGAGAATGCTGGAATTTCCGGTGCCTAGGGCCTCCTCGCTGACCCTCACGATCACATATCTCCCTCCAGCGGCCTCGACGTATCCGGCAACCTCCTTGGAGATGTTGTCCTGGTCGCTCGAGACCCCTGCGAAGATCAAGATGTCCTTGTCCTCGAGCTTCGACTCCTCCCATTGGGAAATGAAAGTCCCGGACAGCGAGGAATACTGGTCTCCTATGAGTTCCAGCTTGCTGTTCTGATCTGACAGGTCGGAGTACTTATCGGACAAGGAGTCCACCAAGTCCGATGTCGTCGTGCTGAGAAGACCGCTGCCTCCGATTGCGGTTCCCAAGATCATGCCGACTGCCAAGGCTAGAAACACCGCGCAAATCGACACGAGATGGTATTTGAAGCTGTACACTGGCGGTCCTCCTCCCTGCTATCGAATTTTCCAGCCTCGACCAGAGCCCGGCCGAAAGCTGCAACGTAGACTGGAATTTTCGGGCATCACATCGGGCACTTCGAATGATATTAGCCTTTCTACCTATTAAAATCCCAGAGTTGTCCTGAGCGTCAGCCACACGACTATGAGCGTGTTCCTGAGAGGCTCGGATATGAAAACAGCGACCAGAATTGCAATCAAGGCGCAGAGAATGACCAGCAGCACGTATTTCCCCGGCGGAGATGGCCTGTAGAGCTTGCTCACGCCCTTGGCGTCCACCAGCTTCGTGCCGACGAGCAGCCGCACGAGAAAAGTGGAGGCCATCCCCTTCCTGTTCTTCTCCATGTACTCTATGAGGTTGGAGTGCGTGCCCACCGCGACGATGAGGTCGGCGTCGTTTTCCCACGCCAGCAACATCGCGAGGTCCTCGCTCGTCGCCGATACGGACCATACCTTCCACTCGACCCCCAGCGAATCCAATCTCTCGCCCGATGGGCACTCGCCGTTCTCATAAGCATGGGCGATTATCTCGGCTCCGCATTTCAAGGTGTTGTCGGTCACCGAGTCCATGTCCCCGACGATGATGTCGGGCGAGAGCCCGGCGTCCAGGAGGGCATCGGCGGCACCATCCACCGCGATGATCGCGGGTTTGACCTCGCTGATGTAGGACCTGAGCGTGATCAGGTCCTCCTTGTAGTCTGGTCCCCTGACGACAACCAGAACCTGTTTCCCACTGATCTTGGTATCGATCTTCGGAGGGTTGGAGTTGTAGACTATCCTACCCTTGTCACGCTTGAGATACTCGGCGGTGTTGACGACGAACTCCTCGAGGTTCTCGCCCATCTTCCCTCGGGCGGCCTCGTTCCTCTCTTCCAGATACTCCCTAGTGAGGAGCTTGCCGGAGGCCACGATCTCTTCGCCCTTGTAGATGTCGGCCCCATCGATCTTCACGGTTTCCCCGTCCTCGAGCTTCTCGAAGATGTCGGGTCCAACGGAGTCGATGACGGGAACCTTCGCATCCAAGAGCATCTCTGGGGCAGAGTTGGGGTAGTTCCCCGTGGCAGATACCGCGGCATTGACCACGGCCTTGACCCCCGCATCCAAGAGCCCTTCCGCCGAGACCCTGTCGATGTCCTCGTGATCGATCACCGCAATCTCACCAGGAAGCAAAGATGGAACGAGCTGCTTCGTCTTCTTCCCCAGCCGGACATTCCCCGTGATGGTCATGAGCGGCTCCCCAGGAGGTTCCGCGCATGCTGGAGGGCGACCTCGTCGGAAGTTCCAGAGAGCATCCGGGCAATCTCGGCAACTCGGTCCTCGCCCTCGATCTTCGAGATGCGAGTGGATGCACCGGCGCCGTTCGAGCTCTTCTCCACCAGCAGGTGGTTGTCGGCAACTGCCGCCACCTGTGCGAGATGCGTGACCACGATCACCTGCTGTCTCTCCGCGAGCTTCGACAGCCTTGCGGCGACAGCCTGGGCGGTTATCCCGCCGATACCGGCGTCCACCTCATCGAACACGAGGGTCGTGCATGAGTTGGATTGTCCGAGCAGGCACTCCAGCGATAGCATGATGCGCGACAGCTCACCGCCACTGGCAATCTTGGAGAGGGGGCGCGGCGAGATGTTCTCAGCAGGCGCGTACATGAGCTCGTATCTCCTGGAACCGTTGGAGTTCCAAGATTCGAATTCCAGCTTCTCCTCGCGTAACTCGAAGACAGCTCCCTGCATCGCGAGCTCGGAGACGTCCTCCGAGATCAGCGGGCAAAGCTTGGAGGCGGCTTCTGTCCTTGCCTTGGCGAGGTCCAACGCTGCAGATTCCAGACTCGAACGCGCGGCATCGCTCTCTCGCTGAAGTCGCTCTATTCGCTCGGGCCCCTCCTCGGACATCTCCACGAGTTCCCCGGCCTCGCGCCACTGTTCCAGCATCGTCTCGTAGGTCGGGCCGAACTTCCTGACCAGACCATCTAGCTCTCCGAGCCTGTCGAGGGTTTCCTGCAGGGCTTCCGGATCGAACTCGACGCTGTCGCGGTATTCTCTGAGCTCGTTCGCAATGTCCTCGAGGTCGGCAACGGACCCTTCTATCCTTTCCTCGATATCGTCGAGCCTCTTGTCTGTGCCGGAGACATGCTCCAGATAGGAAAGAGCCCCGGAAAGCGAGTCCAAGGTCTTGCCCTCTCCCCTGATCATCTCCAGAGATTCGGAGGCAGCCTCCGCGAGCTGTTCTCCGTTGCGCAAGATTGGAACCCTTGCCTCGAGATCGTCTCGTTCCGTTTCTCCGGGGTTGACGGGATCAATCTGACTCAACAGGAATCTGGCCTGCTGCAGTTTGAAGTCTGAGGTCTTGGCAGATTCCACAGCATCGTCTAGCTCCGACTTGCAATGTCGGTACTCTTCCAATGCCTCCCGGTAGACTTTCAACGGTTCCGATATTGTATCGGCGCCCCACTTGTCGATGTAACCGATGTGGTTCTGAGGTGAGAGAAGAGCCTGATGCTCGTGCTGCCCGTGAAGCTCCACAAGTGGGCCTATCGTGTCCGAGAGCCCCCTCACGGTCACCATTCCATCGTTCACATAGCATTTTGAATGCCCGTTCCTGGGAAGAACCCTCTTGACGAGAACCTGGTCGGAATCCAGCTCGAATCCCCGCTCCCGCATTGACTCGATCGTGGGGTCGTCCACCTCGAACACGGCTTCCACCGTGGTCTCATCCGACCCGTCTCTCACAATCGTGCTGTCTCCCCTCGCCCCGATGGCGAGCTTGATGGCGTTGAGAAGTGCGGTCTTCCCGGCACCTGTCTCGCCGGTGAGCACCGTCAGGCCTTTGGAGAAGCCCATCACCGCCTCGTCGATCAAGGCGAGGTTCCTCACCCTTAGTTCCTCAATCATTTGTACCACCGAAGAAAGCCCTCGACGCCGCACGGGTGAATCCCGGAACGTTGTACTTGAGCAAGGTAATCGCATCCTTGCGAACCGTTGCCACTATGCTCTTCGGGCTTTTCTGCACCCTGACAAGATTGCCGTCGATGAACACAGAGCAATCCTTGCCGCTGGTCTCCTCTGGGAGGATGCAGACTGTCTCGTCCTCACCGGTGACGAGGGCACGCGAAATCAGGGAATGGGGAGCAAGGGCCACCACGACCATGCAGGAAAGGGTCGGCGAGAGTATGGGGCCACCAGCGGAAAGCGAGTAGGCAGTCGACCCCGATGGAGATGAGACGATGGCGCCATCTGCCCTGATGCTCGAGAGCAGGTCCCCGTCAATGGTGATGTCGAAGTTTATCATCTTGCCAGTGATGCCCCTGGTGATGGCGACCTCGTTAAGGGCCGTGTAGTGCATGGTGGTTCCATCGTAGTTCTCGAGTGTGATGTTGAGAGCGCAGCGGACCTCCTCATCGAGTTTGTGGTTGAGTGCCGCCTGAACCGCCTCGAACATCGAATCTGGAGTCGCACCGGTTAGAAATCCCAGATGCCCGAAATTGAACCCCAGAACCGGGGCAGGATGATCGAATACCAATTGGGCGCTGGACATCAGAGTTCCGTCTCCACCAAGGGAGCAAACCAGTTCCACGCCTTCGATTGCGGACTTCGCCCTGTCGGTGACGAGACCATTGACGAAGATATCGTTTGCGTTGATCATCGAGGACTCCACGCCTTTGGCCTCGAGCCACTTCTGCAGCTCGACAGATTTCCTAGACGCGTTCTCCTTGCCGGAGTTCACGACAATCAGGACCTTCATATCAATCACCCAGACTCTCATGCGCCTCGTTCACGATGCCCGCGATGTCAATACTAACATGCTTGCCGGGAAGCTCGAGGCCGTCATCTGTCGAGTCCGCACGCTTCCGCGCCAAGATGAAGAACTCGAGGTTGTGCCTCTTCTTGCCTGGGACCCTCGAGGGGCAGAGGTCCAGGACCTCGAACCCTCCGAGCTCCATGTTCCCAACCACTTTCTCGAGGACCTCGGTGTGCTCGGACGCAAGCCTCACGACGCCGCCTTCCTCGACACGCTCCCTCTCGATCTCGAACTGGGGCTTGACCATTATCAGCGCATGACCGGAATCGCGGATCAATTCCAGGAATACCGGCAGGAGCGAGGTGAGCGAGATGAACAAGAGGTCGGCGACGAGCAGGTCGAAAGGACCTCCCACCTGTTCTGGGGCCACGGATTTGATGTTCGTCCTCTCGTAGAGGGAGACGCGCGGGTCGTTTCTGAGCGACCATGCGAAGTCGGCATATCCCACATCCACAGCGGCGACCCTGGAGGCACCGTGCTGGAGCAGGCAATCTGTGAAGCCACCGCTTGAGGCCCCAACGTCTATGCAGTTCATGCCCGATGGGTCGAACCCGGTCTGCTCCAGGGCGCTCTCGAGCTTGTCCCCTCCTCTGGAGACAAACCTCGGGCGGCTCTTGACGTTGAGCTCGATATCTGGGGAGACCTTCTGAGATGGGGCGGTCACGTGAACATCTCCACTCGAGACCTCACCGGCAAAGCACGCACGCCTAGCCTCGTCGACGCTGTCGAAGAGACCTCTCGATACGAGCAGTTCGTCGATTCGGATCTTTCCCCGAGCCATCTGGGACCACCTAGGACAAGATGAGGCTACTGCCCCTTGAAATCCAGCTTGTCGAGAACCTGCTTCACGATGGTATCCGGGTTGAGGCCAAGCTCATCGAAGAGCTCGTCCTCAGAACCGTGCTGCACGAAGACGTCTGGGATTCCAAGCCTGAGCAGTTTGGGATGAGAGCCTTCGAGATCTGACAGGAAATCGGCCATCTCCTCCAGAACCGCATCGGCAAATCCGCCCTTTATCGTGCCGTCCTCAATGGTCACGACAAGCTTGGTGCCACACGCGCTCTTGATCGCATCTCTGTCCACAGGCTTGACCCACCGCATGTCGTAAATCTGGCAGCTGATCCCAAGCTCCTCGAGCTTGTCAGCCGTATCGGTGGCAAGCCTCACCATGCGCCCAACCGCCAGGAAGGCAACATCAGTGCCATGGCGGACCTCGAGCGCCTTGGCATATGGCCAGGGCTCCTCGTCTCCAGTTGGCTCGTATTTATATCTGGAACGTCTGGGGTACCTAATCGCAACCGGCCCCTCGATCTCGTTGATCGCGGCCTTGAATGCCCCGGCTATCTCGCTGGTCCTCGAAGGTGCCAGTATCGTCATGTTGGGAATCATCCTGAGATAGGCAATGTCGAAGAGGCCATGATGGGTCGAGCCATCATGGCCGACTATCCCGGCCCTGTCGATGCAGAACACCACGTGAAGGTTCTGAAGGGCCACGTTTGTGACGATCTGATCGAATCCCCTCTGCAGGAACGTGGAGTAAATGGCCACTATTGGAATCTTCCCGCCTATCGCAAGCCCGCTCGCGAGAGTGACCGCATGCTCCTCGGCTATTCCCACGTCGAAGAATCTCCTGGGGAACTCCAAGCCGAAGTCCTTGAGGCCGGTGCCATCCTCCATCGCCGCGGTGATCGCCACTATGTTGGGGTTTCGCCTGCCCTCGATTCTCATGAGCTTGGAGAACACCTTCGTGAATCCCGAAGATCCGGAAACCTTGCCGATCTCACCAGTCTCGATGTCGAAAGACGGCACGCTGTGGAACTTGGAAGGGCTCTTCTCGGCGGGAGGGTAGCCCTTGCCCTTCTTGGTGACTGCATGGATGAGAATTGGGCCCGGCTGCTCCTTGGCCGCCAGAATCGCTTCCTCAACATCTGGAATGCTGTGCCCGTCGATTGGACCAATATAGGTTATCCCCATGTCCTCGAACAGAGTGCCTCCCACGAGCATCCTCTTCACAGAATCCTTTGCGCGCTCGCCCATGTCCATGGCGAACCTTCCAATGTCGCCAAGGGAGTAGAAGTGGCTCTCGACCTTGTCCCTGGTCTTCAAATAGTTCTCGGAAAGCCTGATCTTTCCAAGATACAAGGCCATGGCCCCCACGTTTTTAGAGATAGACATCTCGTTGTCGTTCAAGACGATGATCAGGTTCCTCTTGAGCTGCCCGATGTGGTTCAGGGCCTCAAATGCCATGCCTCCGGAAATCGAGGCATCGCCGATCAAAACGGCAACTTCTCCCTTGTCCCCGTTGAGCTCCTTGGCCAGAAGGACCCCGAGGCCGGTTGAGAGCGAATCCGACGCGTGACCAGAATCGTGCACGTCGTATTTGCTCTCCTCCCTCCTTGGAAATCCGGCGATTCCCCCATATTGGCGCAAGGTCGAGAACTTGTTGAATCTGCCGGTCAAGAGCTTGTGCGCGAGAGCTTGATGCCCCACGTCGTAAACGATCCTGTCGTTGTCGTTGGAAAGGACCCTGTTCAAGGCGATTATCAGCTCAACCGCACCCAGGCTAGAGGCAAGGTGACCTCCGTTTTGCGACACCACCGAAAGAATCGTTGCCCTGATCTCAGTGGCAAGCTGGTCTAACTCAGAATATGAAAGTCTTCTCAGGTCTTTTGGGGACTCGATCTGAGATAGTATGAATCCGTTCTCGTTGGATGAGTCAAGGGCAAATCCTTTCCCAACAAGACCCCCATCCGGATTTCTCAGATTTTCATCCATGTATTACCGCCATCCAAATAGCCCGGTCGTCTTGCAGAACGACCATCAATTTTTGGAAATTTGATTGAAATGTATTGCTGACAGTATAAAACTAGAGGGTTGTTTTTCATAATTCACAGCGCCAAACCAGCAGTTTTTTGAGGATTATCTACACATATGAGCTCGATTTGCCTGAATCGGGCAATCTCCATGCGATCAGAAAGCCTGAGCAAAGGGCGTTGCCCTACCGGCCGTTCAAAATCGTGGAGCAGCTGCTCCCGCCTGCAGTTCAATTCTGTTCCTCAGAGTCCCCTAGTCCTCGGATTGCGCATCGGAAGCGGCATCTTCACCGGTATCCTCCCCGGGAATTGCGCCGCCATCTTCACCGGAAGCACCCACTTCGCCTGGGTCGTCCACGGAACCGGCCTCATCGGTCTCCCCATCTGAATCCCCAGCATCTGCAGCGTCATCGATGCCTTCAGAGCTCTCGGCATCGCCAGAGCTCGCATCTTCTCCCGAAAGGCCATCCTTCGTAGCATTGAAGGTCTCTAGCTCTTCCATTGAGAAATCGGTCATGTCGATGAGATCGGCGCAGCTGTTGCCAAGTCGCACGGCCTCCTCGTAGAGATCGAGAGCCTGCTCCAGTGAGACGTCCTTGGACCTGATCTGCTCGACGATCTCATCGAGATGGTCCTTGACCCTTGAATATGAACTCTGATTATCGGGATGACGGTCCATCTGCTAGTCCCCGCTTTCAATTTCCCGAGTGCTCTGAGAGCCACGATCCGGATCTTTATCTTTGGGGGTGTCCTCGTCAGAATCGGAATCCCACTCGATGTCCATCCCCTCGAACCCCAAGTCAGAATTCTCGTCCTCTGCATCCTCATCGGATTCCAGGTCATCAGAACCTTCCCCTGAATCCTCGTCAGAAGAATTCCCCTCGCTGAAATCGACATTGAATTCTCCCATGGAATCGATATCCACGAGCTCCTCGTCGGTCAAGGCAGTGACCTTCTCAGGGGAGTATCCGTTCTCTATCTGCTTGGCGACCTTGCCGAGCACGCCGTTCACGAACCTGTAGGAATCGTCCTCACCGCCAAAATGCTGGGCGAGTTCCACCGCCTCGTTGATCGATACTCCAGACGGGATGTCGTTCCTGTAGAGCAGCTCGTAAACCGCGATTCGGAGAATCGACTTGTCGGTGGCGGGCATCCTGGAGATTGTCCAGTTCTCCGATGCCTGGGAAATGGTCCTGTCGATTGCATCGATGTTGCTCACGACCCCATCGTAGAGTTCCTTCGCATAGTCCTCGATGACCACGTTGTCCAAGACCTCCGTCACGTTGTCCGGACCGCATTCGGACTCGTCGACGAAATCCCTGGTGAAAAGCATCTGCAGGGCCTGCGCCCTGGCCCTCGACCTTGCCTCGCCCTTTTCAGAACGTTTCGAAGACAATGCCTACTCCTCGAATTGAAGTGCCGAGACGTAGATGTTTATCGCATCGATCTCGATTCCAACCTGGCTGTAAAGCGCATCGGAAACGTTGATTCGAATTCCATCGACGATGTCCTGCAGCTTGTAGCCATAGTAAATCTGAATGCTGATGTCCAAGACGATGTGGCCACCATCAGATGCCACCACAACGCCATCGTTGCTGGCCGTGCGCATGAGAACCGAAGAGAACCCGTTCTCGACGCGTGGGCCGCCAACAGCAGCCACTCCCGGAACCTCGGAGGTCGCCTTTGTCACCATGGTCTCCACCACACCCGGCGCGATGCCGAGGTGTGCGACCGTGGAATGGCTTTCCGAATCCGGCTGGGTGTAGGTTCCATCAATGTTGGATTTCAGTGCGTTCTTCATATAAATCTCCTCGGTTACAACCCAGAACGTCAACTAGGTTAACCTATATGAGCAGCGGGGTGCACGACAAGGGGCCTCAGTTGTCCCCGAACTCCTTCTCAATGAAATCGGTGTAGACTTCCCCGCGCTGGAAGTCCTCGTTCTCCACGACCATCTTGTGGAATGGAATCGTGGTCGGAATGCCCTCGATGACGAACTCGTCTAGCGCCCTCCTCGCCCTGTCGATGGCCTCGTCGCGGTCTATGCCCCAAACCACCAGCTTGGCGAGCATCGAATCGTAGTACGGAGGGATCGTGTATCCCTCGTAGAGATGTGTGTCCACCCTGACGCCCGGTCCTGCCGGCATCCTGAGCTTCGTGATCTTTCCGGGGCTGGGACGAAAATCGTTGTCCGGGTCCTCGGCGTTGATCCTGAACTCGATTGCATGCCCGAACGGGGAGAACGGGGCCCTGTCCTTGCAGGTCATCTCTTCACCTGCGGCGATCCTTATCTGCTCCTTGATGATGTCGACCCCGGTGATCGACTCGGAAACTCCATGCTCGACCTGAACCCTGGCGTTCATTTCCATGAAGTAGAAGCTGTCGTCGACGTCGAGCAGGAACTCGACGGTCCCAGCATTTGTGTAGCCGCTGGCCTCGACCATCCTGAGAGCAGTGGCGCCCATCTCCTGGCGGAGCTCCTCTGTGAGAGCCGGTGAGGGTGCCTCCTCGATCAGCTTCTGATGGCGCCTCTGGATCGAGCAGTCGCGCTCGCAGAGGTGCACCCTGTTGCCATGCTTGTCGGCGAGGACCTGGATCTCGACGTGTCTTGGCCTGAGAATCAGCTTCTCGATATAGCAGTCTCCGTTTCCAAAGGCCGACAGCGCCTCGTTCCTGGCGGTATTGAAAGCGCTCTCCATCTCCTCGTCGGAGTAGACCTCGCGCATTCCCTTGCCTCCGCCACCGGCGCTTGCCTTGACGAGGACCGGGTAGCCCACCTTGCGTGCGAACTCCCTGGCATCCTCGACGGACTCGACGACCCCGTCGCTGCCGGGAACAGTTGGGACATGTGCCCTGGCCGCGGTCTCCTTTGCGTTCGCCTTGTTGCCGAGTGCGTCCATGACATCCGGGTCGGGGCCGATGAAGACGATATCGTTGTCGATGCAGGCACGGGCGAAGTCGGAGTTCTCGGCCAAAAACCCATAGCCGGGATGAATCGCCTCTGCGCCCGTGATCTGTGCGGCACCTATGATGGCGGGGATGTTGAGGTAGGACTTGGCTGACTGGGCGGGACCAATGCATACGGCCTCGTCGGCCATGCGCACGGCCTCGGTGTCGGCGTCGGCTGTGGAATAAACCACGACCGACTTGATGCCCATCTCCTTGGTGGCTCTAATTACTCGGAGGGCCACCTCCCCCCTGTTGGCAATGAGAATCTTGTCGAACATCTACCTTCTCCTGCTTGTCATTTCCTTGTTGCCCCGACCAGCCAATAGAGCCTGATATCCTCGACGCTTCGGCAAACTGCGGTCGAAGACGCATCGGGCGGCTTGCAGCTGCATGCGGTCTTAGCCCTGCTGCTCGCCCTTGACCTTGGCGTCCGGCATCGGCTCGATATAGAAGAGGATTGTGCCGAACTCGACCGGGGCACCATCCTCCTGGCAAACTTCGCGAACGACGCCGATCTGCTCCGCGGGAACCTCGTTCATGAGCTTCATCGCCTCGACGATGCAGAGCGTCTGACCTGCCATGACCTCGTCTCCGACCTTGACGAACGGGTCTGCGCCGGGAGACGGGGCAGCATAGTAGGTGCCCACCATCGGGGATTTCACCGGAATCCAGTTGACTGGCCTTGCAGCGTCGTCTTTTTCGGCAGGTGCAGCCCCAGCCTCGGGAGCTGCCTCGGTTTGGGTAGCTTGCACTACGGGCTGAGAGGCAACGGCCTGCGCGGCTGCCTCTCCGGGCGCCCTCACAGTGACCTTCATTCCGGCTTCCTCGACCGTGACCTCTCCGACGTTCGATTCTTCGACTGCCTTGATGAGATCTCTGATCTGATTGATGTCCACGTAGTCCTCCTCTATCGTCTCACGCGACTCTTCCTCCATGAGGAAGGGCGTGCTCTCAGATGAGCGGTGCTTGGAGAGAAATGCCCTTGCCGTCTCCGGGAACAGGGCATACATCAGCACGTCCTCTTCGCTGGTGGCGAGGTCTCCAATCTCCTCTTCGTAATCCTCGTAGGACGTGGTCACGAGCGTGCTCGGCGGGATATCCGGATCGAGCGGCTTTGTGTCCCCGAGGACCTTCTTCACGATCTCGAGATTCAGTGGGCCCGGTGCCTTGCCATAGTATCCGGCCAGATAGTCCTTCATCTCCTGCGAGACTACCGACCAACGCTTGCCGGTAAGAACGTTCAGCACTGCCTGGGTGCCAACGATCTGAGACATCGGGGTCACCAGGGGCGGGTATCCGACCTCGGCCCTGACCTTGGGAATCTCGTCCATGACGTCTTGGAGCCTGTCCTCGGCGTTCTGCGTCTGCAGCTGGCTGATGAGGTTGCTCATCATCCCGCCAGGGACCTGATGGCTGTAGACCTGCATGTGGATGAGCGAGGTGACGCCTCGCTTGTAGTGGTTCCTTACCCTGACCTCTTCCCAGTACTCTGCGATCTCGAAGAGGAGCTTGAGGTCGAGCCCGGTATCGTAACCGGATTCCTTGAGGGCAGCCACAATCATCTCCACCGCGGGTTGGGAGTTGCCGAAGGCAAGCGGGGCGGTGGCGCAGTCGACGATTGCAGCTCCAGCCTCGGCGCCCTTGATGTAATTGGCCGGGGCCATGCCGCCAACGTAATGGCAGTGGAGGTGGATTGGGAGCCCGACCTCCTCGCGGAGTGCCGTCACCATGCGCTCGGTGCGGTATGGGGTGAGCATTCCGGCCATGTCCTTGATGCAGATGGAATCGGCCCCGAGCTCCTTCCACTTGAGCGCGTAGTCGATGTAGCTGTCGAGAGTGTGGACCGGGCTCATCGTATAGGAGATGGCACCCTCGAGGTACCCGCCGCATTCCTTGATGGCCTCCGCGCTGTCGGTGACGTTCCTGATGTCGTTCAGGGCATCGAAGATCCTGAACACATCCACGCCGTTTCTATGAGCCGCCTTGAGGAACCTGTTCACGATGTCTTTCGAATAGTGTCTGTATCCGACCAGGTTCTGTCCACGGGACAGCATCGCCAGCGGGGTGTTGGGGCAATGCTTCTTGATCGCACGTAGCCTCTCCCACGGATTCTCGTCCAGGAACCTCAGGCAGGTATCGAACGTCGCGCCTCCCCAAGCCTCGAGCGCCCAGTATCCAACCTCGTCCATCTTGGAGAGGATGGGGAGCATGTCCCCCGTCTGCATCCTGGTTGCCCAAAGAGATTGGTGGGCATCTCTGAGTGTGGTGTCCATTATCTGAAGCGTTCTCATTTACTGCCTCCCTCCAAGAGGTCAGCCTGCGGCGAGTTCGAAGGAAACCCCCGCAGACGTGGTATTTCAATGTCGGTGCCGGTTGCCACTAAACACCGCTGCCGCTTGCCCTTGAAAGGGCCCGCGGCGGCTCGTGGTCTGACCCTTTATCAAATCTCCGGCCACATCGACGCCAATGCCTAATGATAGCAACATATCAACATCGAAGGCCCGGAACCTTGCAAAACTAGACACGGGTGACGTAACGTCCGTCCCTCGTGTCGATCTTGAGCATATCGCCATTGTTCACGAACATCGGAACCTGCACGACCGCGCCGGTCTCTAAAGTCGCGGGCTTTGTGCTGCCCTGAACGGTGTCGCCCTTGAATCCGGGCTCGGTGTCGGTGACCTCCAGCTCCACGAACATCGGGGGCTGGACTCCGATCATCTCGTCACCGGCGTACTGGATCAGGCAGATATCGTTCTCCTTGAGCCATTTGGTGCCCTCGCCGATCACATCACCGGGAATCGACATCTGCTCGTAGCTCACATTGTCCATGAAGTAGTAGTCGTCCCCATCCTTGTAGAGATACTGCATCTCCTTGGTCTCCATCCTGACTTCCTCGAACTTCTCGCCCGCACGGAAAGTGAGTTCGTTGACCCTGCCGGTCCTGACGTCACGGACCTTCGTGCGCACGAACGCACCACCCTTGCCTGGCTTGACGTGCTGGAATTCGATGATGATGTTCGGCTTGCCATCGATCTCGATGCACTTGCCGTTCTTGAAATCAGCGGTGGAAATTGACATGTGAGACGTTCCTTTCGATTCACCCTCGCTTAGTGTGCAAACAAGAAAAATATATCATACGACCTGTAATGAACTGCTCCCGCATCGGTTCAGGTGCATGACGCTGCCGCCGATGTGCAGGGCAATGGTCATCTGGTTAGATGGTCTGTAGCTCGTGGGGGCTTCCGGTGAAGTCCTCGAAGCCATCCTCGCGGACGACCCCGAAGTCCTCGATTCTCACTCCCCCGACGCCCGGGACATAGATTCCAGGCTCGACTGTAACGACGTTTCCCACTTCCAGCACTCCAGTGCTCCTGGGGCTGAGCGTCGGCATCTCGTGGATGTCTATTCCAACTCCGTGGCCGAGTGAATGCCCGAAGCAATCCGGATACCCGCCCTTGGAGATAATCGTCTGTGCCAGCTCGTGGACCTCTCTCCGCTCGACTCCCGGCCTTATCACGCTCTTGCAAGCCTCGTGGGCCTCCAGCACGATGTCGTATATCTCGTGGAGTTGCTGCGACACCTCTCCTATGGCGACGGTCCTGGTCATGTCGGAGCAGTAGTCTCCAAAGGATGCCCCGAAGTCGAACACGACGAACTCGCCCTCCTCGATCTTCTTTTCCGAGGGAACCGCATGCGGCATTGCGGAATGGAAACCGCTGGCCGCAATCGTGGGGAACGCGAGGCCAGTTGCGCCGAGCCCGCGCATCTTGTATTCCATCTCGTTGGCCACCTGCATCTCGGTCATCCCGGGCTCGAGCCAGGTGAGGAGGTCCGCGAATGCCTCATCGGTGATCTTCTGCGCTCTCTTCATGAGCTCGATTTCGGATTCGTCCTTGACCGTCCGGAGCGCTAGAACCGGGTCCTCGGTCTCGACCAGCTCGAATGAGACCCCGGCGTCCTGAAGCTCTTTTGCGAGGAGCCTCCACTCGTTCAGGGGGATGTTCGACTCGATGCCGATCCTGATCTGCTTGCCAACACCAAGCTCATCTGCCCTCTTGGCAATCTCTGTGGCAGCGTACTTGGCATGGGAGATCCTCTCATCCGAGATATCTAGACCTTCCCTAGCAGGATTCGAGCGCATCGCCTCAGAATACCTGGAGTCGGTGTGCACCGAGAAATCCCCGCCCACCATGAGCGCAAGATGAGCGGCCTCGGAATCGAACACGCCGGAGAATCCGGTCAGCCACCTGATATCAGAAGTCTTCCTGCAGTAATAGGCATCCAGCGAGAGCTCCTCCAGGCTCTGTCCCAGCTTCTCGAATCTCTCCCTCACAGTTCATCGCCCCCATTTGTGATATTTGCCACCAGCATCTCGATCGCGTCGACATAGCCCTTGCGCCCGAGGCCCTTGATCTGGCCAACGCAAGCCGGTGCGATGACCGAGGTCCTCCTGAACTCCTCCCTCTGGGATATGTCGCTCAAGTGCACTTCGACGACCGGAATCGAGATGGCGTCCACCGCATCATGGAGAGCATAGGA
>JBMNUL010000053.1:0-15188 GCA_050946255.1 Coriobacteriales bacterium
AGATGCTTCTGGAAAACCGGATAGCCCTATGGGATGTGATCGCCAGCTGCGACATCATCGAGTCCAGCGACAGCTCCATCAGAAACGCCGTCCCAAACGATGTTCCGAGAATCGTGAATGCGTCGGGTATTGACGCGGTTATCGCCAATGGGAGAACCGCCGAGAAGCTGTATGCCAGGTACCTCGAGAAGGAAGTGGGGATAGGGGCCGTGGGGCTTCCCTCGACGAGCCCGGCAAATGCCGCTTGGTCCCTGGACGCCCTCATCAAGCGATGGGGGGAAACGCTGCTTCCTTTGCTGGGATAGCGTAGAACGTCCTCGACACCGCTGGTCAGCGCAAAACCGGCTAGGACTTCCAGACCCTCATCTCTACAGCAGAGGGGTCCATGTCAGGTTCAAATGGACCTCCGATGCCGATCAACACGTCACGTGGCTTGATCCCGCTGTCGATGGCACAGCGGGCTATGGCGTCCACAGAACCGCATTCCATTGGGATGACGACGGCGGAACCGTAATAGGCGGCTGTCTCTGCGCCCAGAGAGTCCACTGTCTGCATCTGCACGACGGCTCTTCCCGGATAGACCTTCAGAGCTTCCTCTAGATTCGCATAATCCGGGGTGGACGCCGACCCGTATTCCACAATGAACGGGCAGCAAACCGTGTTCTCCAAGACGTCCCATTTGTCGAACTCGCCATTCGACACGTCTATGACATACATTCCCGACAGATCGAGCGCACCGTCCTCGGAGACGAGGACGTCGCAAGCGGAGGCGAGCCTCGTGCACCCATCGTGCGGACGCACGGCAGGAGGCTCGTATCCCTCTATGGCATTGGCTATAGCAATGGTGAAATCCGGGTCGGAACCGCAGCAGCTCCCGATGATCCTTGCACCGAGGTCTGCGTATCTCTTCGAATATGCGGCTTGTTGTTCTGGCGTGCCGGGATAATGGGGAGTGCCGTCATCATCGATGTCCGGAATTCCAGCATTGGGCTCGACGATCAACGGGAGGGTTGTGGCAGATGAGATCTGCTCCAGCGCCACCTCGGATTCCTCTGGCCCGAAACCGCAGTTGAGCCCCACCATACTTGCGCCGAGCGATTCGGCGATGACAGCGAAGGCAGCAGGCTTGGTAGAGGACAGGAAAGTCGCCATGTTGTCCTTCTTGAAGGAGCAGCAGGCGATCACGGGCTTGCCTGCATCGACGCTCCTGGCTGCCAGAATCGCGGCCCTGAGGTCAGCGATGTCGATAAAGGTCTCCAGGAGGAAAGCCTCGACCCCCGCTTTCGCAAGCGATGAGAAATGTCTCTTGTACACTTCGACAACGCGGTCGAAGGTGGCCTGCCCGAGAGGTTCCATGAGCAGAGAGCAGGGACCGCAGTCGCCGAGGACGATATCGTACCCGGCTTCCCTCGCGATTCTGACCGCAGCTGCATTTATCTCAGCTGCGGTCTTGATATCGGCAACATCCTCTGAAACGCAGGGATTGAACGTGTTGGTGATCGCACATTGCGAGCCCGCCGCACGATACCTCTTGTGCACCTCGCAGACGAGCTGTGGCTCGGTCAGGTTGTAGATTCCGGCACCGCCGTTGACGTTGAGGCCGAATTTCTGAAGCATCGTGCCCATTGCGCCCTCGGTGACGAGCACCTCGGAGCCTGTTCCATCCATCATATGCTCCTATCGCAGAAAGCCCGCCCTTGCAGCTGCGCTCAGAGGTCTAGCCCCATGAGCGCGTCGATCGCCTTCACGTAGATCTTGAATTCCTGCTTGAGCAGATCCTCGCTCATGCCCTCATCTGGACCGTGCATCGAACCAAGCCACTCTGGAGTTACCTCGTCTTTCCTAGCAGGTCCGAAGCTGACCGCTTTGGGGAACATCCTCGCATAGGTTCCGCCACCGGTGGTGAATGGCTTCGCATCCTCCCCCGTCACGCTGTTGTAGACGTCGATCAGGGTCTTTACCTCCGGGGAGTTGGGATCCAGCAGGAAGGGATCGCGGTTCATGGTCATCTCCACTGTCGCTCCGATATGGGCGAAACCGCCCTTGAGCACCCTGAGCAGGATGTCCGGGTCGGTGGTCGTGGGATACCTGACGTCGATGGCCGCGCAAAGCGAGCCTGTCTCCTCCCAGATCTTGCCGACGTTCATCGTCAACGGACCGAAGTTCTCGTCGGAGCAGGCCAGACCATATCCCGAACCGTCTGTGTTGTAGGCACCGAGGAACACAAGCTCCAGGAACTCCCTCTCCTCGTCGGAGCAGAGGTTCTCCGTGAGAAGGTAACCGATGAGCCTCGTGATGGCGCTGTCGCCAAGCTCGGGAGTCGAGGCATGAGCGCTCGTTCCAGCTGCCTCAACGCCAACGAGTCCGCAACTCGCGCAACCTTCCTTGCAGATTCCAATCCCAGGAGCTGGATTCAGGGTGTCTATGGCAGCATAGAGGGTCGCCTCGGCGAATCCAGGGACGGCATTTACCGCAGAACCCCCGTTGATGGAGACGAGCCTGTGGTTCTCGATCTTCTTGCTCCTGACCACAAAGTTGGCGATGCCCTTCTCGCCATAGCAAACCGGGAACTCTGCATCTGGGGTGATGAGGAACGCCGGTGGCTCGGTGTTGGCGAGGTAATGCTCGACATCCCCCATGTGGGTCTCCTCGTTTGCACCGAGAAGGATTCTGAGAGTGTAGGGTCTCTTATCGTTGAGACTGGCCCAGAAGGAGGCAGCGTGCATGGCAACCACCAGTGGGCCCTTGTCATCTGCAGTTCCCCTGCCGATGAGGTATCCGTCCTTGCGAGTTACCTTGTAGGGCTCGAAAGTCCATCCAGAGCCCGCCTCCACAACATCGGTGTGACCTATGATCGCAAGCTGCCGCGGCGACTCTCCGGGGATATCCGCCACCCCGATGTAGCCGTCCATGTCATCTGTCTGCATGCCGAGACGGTCGGCGATCTCCAGCCCCTTGTCCAGGGCCTCGCGCGGCCCTTTCCCAAACGGCGACTTCTCCAAACCAAGAGAGCTTCCCTCGACGCTTTCAACTTGCACGAGTGTGTCGATATCCGAGACGATATCCTCCCAATGCTGGTCGAGATAGCTGTCGATCGACCTGTCGAGCTCCTTTTCATCCATGATGAGATCTTCCCTTCAAAGAAAATCGATATTTACAATGTAGATTATATTGCCTGAGCCGCGTTCTTGGATGGCGCGTAGGGAGTTCGGCAATCGGATTTGCCAGGCGTCGGTGATTTTATGGGCTGTGGCCGGGAAACTTCCCCATTCACGCGACCTGGGAATCACGCTTGCAATCTCCCAATATGGCACGAGCGGAAAGCACCGCCCTCTACCATCGGAAACCAATATCCCACCTTGACGTGAACATTTGTTCTGGTAATATATTCGAACAGATGTTCACTTCAAATCGAGCGGCAAACGGGGCAATAAATGGAGACTGCGAAAAAGCTCGAGATTCTCACAGATGCGGCAAAATACGACGTGGCATGCACGTCTAGCGGAGTCGACCGCGATGCTCAGCTTGGTCATCTAGGGAGCACCCTGTGCGCGGGAATCTGCCACAGCTTCTCCGCCGATGGAAGGTGCATCACCCTTCTCAAGGTCCTGATGACCAACGTCTGCTCCTACGATTGCGCATATTGCGCCAACCGCCGCAGCAACGACATCCCGCGCGCGGCCTTCGAGCCAAGGGAGCTGGCAGACCTCACAATCCAGTTCTACAAGAGAAACTACATCGAGGGTCTGTTCCTGAGCTCTGGGATCCTCCGCAGCCCTGATTACACAATGGAGCAGATGTACCGCGCAATAGACATTCTCAGAAACGAATATGGGTTCCTCGGATATATCCACGTGAAGACCATTCCGGGTGCCAGCAGCGACCTGATCCGAAAGCTCGGTTTTCTGGTGGACAGGATGAGCGTCAACATCGAGCTCCCCAGCAGCGGAAGCCTCAAGCTGATGGCCCCCAACAAGGACAAGGACGAGATTCTAAGACCAATGGGATTCATCTCCAGGGGAATCGAGCAGAACCCAAAGGGAAAGCCGAAGCACAGATTGACCGAATCTGGCGAAAAGGTCTCCAACGGAAACTCTCGACTTGTCACCCGCGGAGAGCGCACCGAAATCGCAAGAAACGATTACTCGGAGAGGTTCGTCCCCGCAGGACAGAGCACCCAGCTTATAGTTGGAGCCACGCCCGAAAGCGATTACCAGATCCTGAGGCTTTCGTCTGCACTCTACAGAAAATACTCCCTCAAACGAGTGTTCTTCTCCGCATATCTGCCGATAAACGACTCCTCAATACTTCCAGACAAGAGCACCGAGGTCCCACTCAACAGGGAACACAGGCTCTACCAGGCAGACTGGCTCATGAGGTTTTACGGATTCGAGTTCGACGAGATCGTGGACGCGCAGACCGGGTTTCTCGACGCAAGGCTGGACCCGAAGGCAAGCTGGGCGCTCCGAAACCTCGACAAATTCCCCGTGGAGATCAACAAGGCACCTTATGAGATGCTGCTCCGGGTTCCAGGATTGGGAGTTCGAGGCGCCAAGAAGGTAATGAGGGCGAGACGGCACTCGAAGATCACGCCGGAGTCCATGAGGAAAATGGGGCTCTCGATCAAGAAGATCAAGTACTTCGTGACCTTCGACGGCAAGTACATCTCCAACATCGCGCTTGATGGCGAGGCAATCTCGAAAGAGCTGATCTTGGACGCCAACCCCGCCCGAAAGGACAGGAGAAGCGGTGGAAAGCGCGGAGCCGAGGGGCAGCTATCGCTATTCGACCCAAATGATTTTTCAAACATTACTCCGGAAAACCCTATCGGCGAGGATGGCTGCGAGAGAATGCTCGAACCTTTCCAGCCAAGCCAGCTCGAAGCATTTGCCAACCAGAGGCTCCAGCTGGAGAGAATCAAGGCAAAGGAAAAGACCTTGAACAGGAGCGGAAATGTCTCGAACCGCTAGACCTTCGGAGGACGCTTCTTCTCCGAACGATACTCTTAAGGATATCCTGTCTTCCAACAACACCTCTGATAACGTCAAAGGAGCTGCTCTTCCCGCGCCAGACGATGTAATAAACGGGAATGGAACCCTGGGAATCGTCCCCTCTGATAGCGAGGCATGCTACAAGAGAAAGCATCTCCGAGAAACTGCCGGTAGCACCGAGTGCAAGCCTCTCGATGGCGTGAGCGACGATTGCGTTTTGGTCTACGACGGAACGCTCGAGGGGTTTCTCACGTGCATCTTCAGGTGCTTCGAGAGCAAGGTCTACCCTAGCGAGATCTCACCCCAGAACGAGGCCCAGCCCAGCCTGCTTTCCGAAACGGTGAATGTCGAGACCTCGAAAGAGCTCGCCTTCCGAGTTCGCGACGGGATCGCGTCTAAGCTCGGCAAGGACGAGTTCAACCGCATCCTGCTCGGTTTCTTAAGCGACGACCCTCAGAGGGGCATCAAGCTCCTCAGATACATCAGAATCGCCATGCACGAGGGACGATATGCCTTTTGCAATCATGCAAACCCATATGTGGCCGACTACGAGAGATTGTGGACGCAGGTCTCGAACGAGAGGCACCATATGCTGCAGTTCGCGAGGTTCGCCGAGCTGGAAAACGGCGTGTTCATCTGCAAGATAGCGCCCAACGCAAACGTTGTCCCGGCGATGATGGGACACTTCACGAATCGTTTCAACACGGAGTCTTTCATCATATTCGACGAGGTCCACGATATCGCCGGCGTCTACTCGAACGGCGATTGGTGCATGGTCGAGACCGATTCGCTCAACCTTCCCCAGGAATCCGAGGACGAGAAGAGATATTCGGCCATGTGGAGGACTTTCTACAACACCATTTGCAACGAGCAGAGGCTCAACCCGAAGCTCCGTTCCGGATGGATGCCAAAGCGGTTCTGGGGAAACATCACGGAGATGATCGACGAGATTCCCGACGACCTCAGGAGAAAATGAGAGCGGGACTCCCGGAGGACCCCCGCTCTGAAATGCATTTTTGGCTTTGGACTTCCCTATCTCTGCCGTTACCTGGCCAGTGGGGCTACCCAACCTCCTCAATATCGGGACCGCAGGATTTCCAGGTCTCCGCAATCCTCCGCCAAGCCCGGTATGGCTACTTCCTGATCTCGTCCAGCTTCTCGAGGAACTTGTCGTGAAGGGCCTTGAGGTCGTCGTCTGTGGGCGTCCAGTTCTGAGTGAAAGTCTCGAACGGCATCTCGTAACCGCAGGCACCAAGCTGCTCCGCGACATCGTTTGGGCCCTTCGGGGCCCATCCATAGGAACCGAAGGCGATTCCCACCTTGTTCTTCTGGGTGAGGCCCTTCAGATAACAGAGGAATGATGCGACATTCGGGAGCATCCCGTTGTTCAGAGTTGGCGACCCGACCGCAATATATTTAGCGCAGAGCACCTCGGTGATGACATCCGAGTTGTGGTCGACCTTGAGATCGAAGAGCCTCGCGCTGATCCCGCGCTCTGCAAAGGCGGAGACTATGGTGCGGGCCATCTTGTCGGTCGTTCCCCACATCGAGTCGTAAACCACGACGGCCTTGTCGTCGGTCGTGCAGGAAGTCCACTTCTCGTAGCACTTCAGGATCTCGTCCACATGGGAGCG
Source organism: Coriobacteriales bacterium (assembly GCA_050946255.1). GTDB lineage: Bacteria > Actinomycetota > Coriobacteriia > Coriobacteriales > CADBOM01 > JBMNUL01. The sequence continues at coordinate 6,626 of JBMNUL010000053.1, forward strand.
CCAAATGATTCCATGGCCCGGGGCGATGATGTCGATATCCAACCCCTTGCATGCTTCCACAGCCTTTGCCGCGTTCTTGCTGTAGGGCATGACGATGTTGGCGTAGTATTTCTTGGCGTGCCCGAGAACGCTTGCAAGGTCCTCCTCGTCGTCGAACCTCAAGTTGCTGGCGAAATGCTGCCCGAAGGCATCGTTGGAGAAGAGGATCTTGTCGGTGACATCGTAGGTGACCATGCTGTCCGGCCAGTGCACCATGGTGGTCTTCACGAAGGAGAGCGTGCGCTTGCCGATCTCAAGGGTGTCGCCGTCCTTAACGGGAACATAGCCCAGATCGCCATAGTGGGCGGTGAGACCCTTCGCTCCATTTGGGTCGCTCGTGTAGATCTTTGCTTCTGGTGCCAGCTTCATAACCGCAGGGATGCTCCCAGAGTGGTCCATCTCAACATGGTTCGAGACTATGTAGTCGATCTTGGACGGGTCGATGACCTGGGAGATGCGCTCGATCATCTCGTTGGCAAACGGAGCCTTGACGGTGTCGATGAGCGTGATCTTGTCGTCAACTATCAGGTAGGCGTTGTAAGTCGTGCCCCTGTAGATCTTGTATCCGTGGAATTCCCTAGAAGTCCAATCTATTGCCCCTACCCAATAGACGCCTGGCTTTACCTCGACCGGCATCATCATTTCAATTTCCCCCTCTTCATCTGACGTGTATTACGCCAGCCTCGATTTGGATTTCCCTTGGCAATAAACATCATAGAGCATGTAGAGTATACCCGGACCCAGAACCACGCCGACTTGAGACAAGATTTCCACCTGCGAGCAGGTAAGGAAAATGCCCCCTCGCATTTCGCGAAGGGGCATTCCGTATCAAGCTGAAAGTTGTTGTGAAGCTCAGGATCCAGTCCAATTTCGGGGGAGCTGGTCTAGAGCTCCGTCAATCCCTACTGCTTTACGAGATAGAGAGTCATCCCGTCATAACCGAGCAGATCCGAGCCAACGATAAGATTCTGGGTGCTGGCATCATAATCCAGAGAGTAATCGCCATAGCTGTCGGAGATGGTGATTCCGCTGTCGGTCTCGGTCCAAGTTGCATCTACTGAAGCAGAGGTGGAACTTGCATTGGAAGTGAGGGTGCAGGTCCCGTCGGAATTGAGCTCGAGGGTCATCAGATCTGAACCAGTCATACCGAGGTCATCCATCGTGTAATTCTGGCCACCGTAATCAGCGCTATCTGCAACCCAAGTACCTACATACTGCGAAGTGGATCCACTAGAGCACCCGGCAAGAGCTCCGAATGCAAAGCAGGCCAGAAAGACGGTAAGAACTAGGGAAAGAACCTTCTTCTTCATGTGCAATCACTTTTACCTTTCTTTGTTACACGCCACTCGAAGCCCCCCTGACCCAAGTGGTTTTTCCACACTCTAAACATACTATAAACGCAATCCGCGTCCAAAAATGCCAGAACGCGATGTGTTTACCGGCAGAAAAGTCGCTACGACTTCTTCAACGATACCGAACTTCCTTCGTACTCCAAGGTCAAATACCCCGTCGACGAGTCGTACGCGGCATCCATGGAACTCCCATCGGCAGAGATTGAGATGCCGCTGTCTGTGGTGGTCCAGGTCATTGTGGAGCTGGAATCCGACACACTCGACCCGAGAACGGTGATATCGCAAGTTCCATCAGATCGAAGCTCGAGTGTCATGAAATCCTCACCGGAAATGCCCAAAGACTCCAAATCGTCAACCGAGTAGGTCGTTCCATCCTGAGTGACCTCGGCAACAACCCAGGTTCCAACATAATCCGAAGCTCCACCACCGCTGCATCCCACCAGAACGCCAAAAGCAGCACAAACGAGCACGATGGTAAAGACCAGGCTTACGATCTTCTTCATTCATTCACCCTTCAAAAGAGAACACAGTTTCACGTGGAGAAACAGCAGTAGAGCGCAGCGAGCCTGCTTTTCTCTGCATGCCGTAACCCCTCAACCATAATATATGAGTGAAAGGATTTTCTCTGTACCTGTTCAACCTTCTCCTCTTGGCAGGGACATCCAGAAAAGGATGCGAATAAAACCAATGCTTGAAACATGCTTTAGCTGAACCATGAAAACGCAACGGTGACGTTCCGTAACAAATTTTATCAATAGCATTGCAAAATATCTGCAAAACTTCACACATTGGGTTTATCGGTTCAAATTTTTTTGGGAATGCAATGCAGACTTTGGGCAAATCACCTGTTGAGGTCGCCCGTTGCATGCCCGATAACCTTGATGCCGAGATTCAGCGAGCCTCCATAAACAGCCTCGAAATCTTGCGTCTGAACCTCCGACCAAACGTTAAGCTCTCCCAGAGCACCCCTGAGGCGAGCTTCTTCCACAGCCTCGCGCTCAGCCAGATCTCGAGCGAGCTTCAACGCCTCCCCGCGGGTATCGACATTTCTGTTTCCGTTCTTGTCTCGCACGACGAATCCTATGATTCCGCCTGAATCGTAGATTGGAGAAACGTCGAGTGTGATCACGACATCGATGTTGGCAATGGCGGTTCCAATAGCGTTCGCGACTTCGGCCGATGGGGGTATCACGCATTCTGTGCCAAGCGCCTCGGCAACTGCCGGCAGGAACACATGGGTCGGGGCTCCAATGCCGACTAACTTGGCGTCGACATCGAATCCCAGCTCCAGAAGAGGATTTCCCCCCTCGCCATGTTTCTGCGAAAGCTCCCAGCATGAATCCACGACACGCTTCATCTGGTCCCCGACGCCCTCCTTGAAAGCATTTGGATAGCGGTACTCCAGCAGAGCATATACGACATATTGATAGAGCTTCTTCTTGACCAGGTTGTAGATGTCCTCACAGATGCGTCTTGCACCCTCGGCTCTTCCAGCCTCGGTCTTGGACGGATAGAAGTTGTTCGCGAAGTGCTGCACTGCCAGCTGAGACGCATAGGAGTCGAACTTCTCGAAGTCGCCCACGATATGCATGACGTCAGTGGGAGTAAGGCCCGCCCTCATGAGAATGCCCTCCTCCTCCAAGCGCTCGGAACGCAGACCGTAGAGGTCGATTCTCGGGTCGCCGAGCATGACCGGCCCATCTGAAAGCACTTCGAGAAGGGATTTCTCGGCATCGGAATATCCTTCGGTGGATTTGGGCTCTTTCTGAATGTAGAGAAACTCGTGCATCGGGTAGATCGTCTTGCGCTCCTTGGCCACCAGATTTTCCAGAGGCTCGATCACCTCAGGTTGGGAAGATGCAAGGATGCAAAGGGGCACGACCCTGCGGGCATCGAGCTTCATCTTGCCCTTTTCCACGTAGACGCGGCTGTCGCCTCCGAGTCCATAGGTGTCGATGAACACGCCCTTGACCTGCGTGCGCCATCCCCCGATCCTGATGCTGTCGGTCATCACGGGACGTGAATTCTCCACGATGGAGATGTCGGTGGTGGTGCCCCCGATGTCCACGATGAGGCAGTCCTTGCACTCTGTGATTCCCCTGCCGCCTATGACGCTGGCTGCCGGGCCGCTCAAGATGGTCTCGACCGGGCGCTCACGCGAGAGCGACTTCGACATCAGGCTCCCGTCGCTGCGCAGGATCATAACCGGCACATCGATTCCCCTGTCCCCAAGGACCTTGGTGACAGCAGAGGTGAAATCGGAGATGACCGGGAGGAGCCTGGCGTTCAATAGGCCTGTGGCTCCCCTTTCCAGGAAATTGAGCTCATTGGCTATGTCGGAAGCGATGACCACCGGGATGTTCAGGAGCTCGTCGAAGAAATCGCGTGCGCTCTTCTCTGCCGCACCGGAATTGCGCAGAGAGTTCACCTCGGAAACCGCTAGGGATTGAGCAGAGTCGAAGAATTCCTTGTTCTCGGAATAAACCTCGTTCCAATCCGGAATGTCGACGTATTCGCCGTCGAAACTGCCCCGGGTGTCGATGCAGAGTACGTCTCCGGCGTCTATCCCATACTTCGAGCTGGCCTGAACGCGGTTGAAGGTGTCCATGTCCATTCCCAAGAGAACGAGTTTCGCCCTTCCGCCCTTGTTCTCCACGCAGGCGTTCGTGGCAAGCGTAGTAGAGAGGGAAATGGAAACGGCGCTATCGAGAATCTCATCTGGCATGAAATCCAGGGACCTGCTGATGCAATGGGTCAGGTCCTGCTTTGTTGTGAGCGTCTTGCTCTTTGCCACCACTTCCCTGGAGTCGTAATCGAAAGCCACGATATCGGTGTAGGTTCCACCTGTGTCGATTCCAATCCCAATCTTCATCTGCGCTCCTGAAAACTCGTGTCGATTAACCACGAGTCGATTATATTGGAAAAACTATATTTGATATGTTGAAATTTAGACCAACATTGCTAGTGGAGCTTGGTCCCGCATGTCTCGCAGAACTCGAGATTTGGATTTGAGAGGACAGCCCCGCAATGCGGGCAGAAAACAACCGGCTTTGGAGCATCATCTGCTTGATTGCCCAAAGGCTTTGGCTGAACTGGGGCCTCTGGCCAATTGCGAGTGGACACGGGGTGCGCCTGTCCCCAATCAAGCGGGGCAGGGTCTGCGGAATCCTGTCCCCGACCAGCATTCTCGCTGTGCCATGTCTGAGACGGGTATTTGTGCGCCTGGCCCCAATCGATGGGAGCTGGATCTTGCAGATGAGCCAGCTCCGAGTCTTCCCTAGGCCATTGCTGACCCTGTAACGGCTGCGTTTGAGGCTGGTCCTGCTGAGCTTGTGGCTGCTGCTGCACCTGAGGCTGGCCCTGCCCCTGCGGCTGACCTGGCTGCGGCTGCACCTGAGGTTGTCTCTGCTCTTGAGGCTGGCCTTGCTGTCCCTGAAGCTGGCCTGGCATCCACTGCACTTGAGGCTGCTGCCCTGTCTGCCAGTTCTGCGTCTGCTCCCAATTCTGAGCCTGTGGCTGCGGCTGGCCTTGCTGCCCATGAGACTGTGGCTGAGCCCGATTCCATTCCTGAGTCTGATGCCAAGCCTGCTGCTGTTGATATTGAGGCTGACCTGGCTGCCACTGCCCCTGTGTCTGCTGCCAATTTTGAGTTTGCTGCCAAGTTTGGGCCTGCTCTTGCCGCTGCCCAGGTTGCCACTGAGGCTGGCCTTGCTGCCACTGGCCCTGCTGCCACTGGCCCTGCTGCCACTGTCCCTGCTGCTGCGCCTGCTGCATGCCTGGCTGCCAACCCTGAGCCTGAGGCTGCTGATACTGTGGATAGCCCTGCGCCTGCTGCCCGCTTGGCTGCCACTGCCCCTGCTGCTGCCACTGCCCCTGAGGATTCGCCTGAGCGGGGGATGCAGTCTGGACAACTCCGTGCCCGGTACCAGGGGCATAGCCATTGTTCAATTTCATTTGCTCGAGGATGACTCCCATGTTTGGAACATCAAAGAAGAGCCTCCTGCGCTTGGTGTAATAGATGAGTATCAGCAGACCGCAGATGGCGATTATCGCCCCAATAACCAAAACGGACACATAATCATTGGTGATAGACAGAACAGGGTCAAGACCTACAGCCATTCCACTTATAAAGATAACGATTCCTAAAATCAGAAAGATAATCTGAAGGATATTGTTTATGTAATATGACCATCTTCTCCATCTGAAGAATCCTGCGAAGACCACAATGCTGAGCACAAATTGAACGAACAGCACAACGGCAAACATAAAATATATGATGGCTGTATCGGTGAAATAACCAAAGATTGAATATTCTTCGGTCCCGAGTCCAATGTAGGTAAACGCAAAGAGGAAACAGACGACCATCAAAATCGGGAGCAACGCATAATGGTATGCCTTGTGGAACTTGATAGGAGCATCTGGCCTAGGCTCTAGGTGTTTCATTTTCTAGCATCCCCACCTTAATGGAAACCAAACCTACATTCTCAAACGCACTCGAGTGCAAGCCCATAATGGCATCGCCAGGTATTTGAACTATTTCGCACTAGTATGCCGCGCAAATCGCATCGAGGATAATGATGGCATTGTGCTGCACGAAATTCCGCCGCTGCTCGGAGTGTTGCGCGGCCCCATCGACATCATCGGGAACATCTACCCGGACGATGACGCGCCTGTGGTTCTCGTCCATGGAGGCAACTGCGAGCTTGAACCTCTGGACGAGCGTCTGGGCATCGCTGAAAACCACGATTGGGTTCCCATAGGGCTCGACCTGTCCAGAGCAGTTTATCTCGACCATCAGGGTCCCCGGCTCAGGGGATCCGGACAGCTGGTCTGCGCTCGAGACCTTCGAGACGCTCGTGGTGGCAAATGCCAAGTTCGAGATGCGTGATGCTATCTCCCTTGAGAACGGGTCCACACCGTAGACGCAAACCGGCATCGATTGAAGGACCTCTGCAGCCCTGGAGAATCCCACGCCGTATGTCTCGCTCGACATCGGCTTCTTGTCTATCCAAGCACGGTGGAGTCTCTCCAGCGCCTTGGTCGTTGACATGCCCACGATGCCGTCCGGCTCGATTCCCATGTTCGTCTGGAAATCTCTGACGGCCCTCTCCGTATATGCCCCGAAAATCGAATCCTGGGGCCCGCATGCAAAGCCAAGGATGTTGAGCCTGTGCTGTAGCTCTCCCACATCGTTTCCATGGAAATAGGGCATCTTCAGATAAAGCGTCCGGTCGCCGAGGGAGAAGGAAGCGTCAACCAGAGCTGCCCACACCATTGCATCGACCTGCTTGGAAGGGGAGATTCCCCTGTCTATGCAGAACGCCTCGACGGCATCGGCTGTCTTCTCGGAGAACTCGCCATCAACTCCGCTTTCCCCGAGGTCATAACCCAGCTTCTGCAAGCGCCTCTGCACGTCCTCTACGGCAGCACCGCGGCTTCCAATACCAATGGTCTCCATTTCAACCTTCTTCGCAAGACATTCTCGCGCCGCCCATCCGCTTATTAGCGCATCGCAACGCGCCAGATAGTCATCTCATAACCAGCATTGCCCACATGCTGCAACTCGTTCCCAAACTTTTTTTGGGGCTGGTGCATCAAGGTCGACAATGTCGGGCAGTCTTCAATAGACAAGATATACCGTCAGGACCCCGAGGCTCAGCACCCCAAGGGTAAAAAACCTATCCCAATCGCTCAACGAAGTAGTCGGCCATGGACAGGAGCAGATCTCTCGATTCGGAATCCTCGATGCTCCCGACCAAGCCACGTTTTGCCTCCTCGATGAGGTTCCTCGCGTAGGACCTGGCCGCCGCGATGGATCCGCTCTTTTCCAAGAGCTCGACCGCCCTTTCGAGCTTCGCAGGGTCTGTGGTCTTGGAATCGAGAATCTCTATCAGCTCGTCTCGCACTGAAGAATCCTGCAGGGCATGAGCGACAGCGAAGGTTCGCTTCCCCTCGGTAATGTCGCTCCTGAAGTCTTTCCTAGTGCTCTCCGCCTCTCCGACGAGGTTGAGGAGGTCGTCCTGAATCTGGAATGCCAACCCGGTGAGCATGCCGAAATGCCTCAGTGCCTCTACCTGCTCGTCCGAACCTCCACCGACTATCGCGCCAATTGCAAGGGGGACTCCCCCAGAGTAGTAAGCGGTCTTGTGGGTTGCCATCTTCACGTAGTCGTCAACGGTGATGTCATAGCGTCTGTCGCGGGCCCAACCCACATCGAGAGCCTGCCCTTCTATCGTACGGGCATCCATATCGACCAGTTCCTTGACGAGCCTCACCTTCACATGATCGTCGAGGGAGGGGTCGTCAACTACCGAGGACATGACGGAAGAGAGGGCCATGTCCCCTGCGTTTATCGCAAGGCCTACGCCGATGGCAATGTGCATGCACGGCTTCCCCCGACGTATAAGCGACTCGTCGGCAATATCGTCGTGGATGAGCGCGGCGGTGTGGAAATGCTCCACTGCGGCTCCCGAGCTAAGAGCGTCCATGGGGTTTCCACCCACGGCAGAACACGCGAGCATGCAGATAAGGGGCCTGTGCCGCTTTCCGGCATTGGACGTGTATTCCTGCAGAGGGTCGTAGAGGTACTTTCGGATATCGACATCTTTCTCGGCATCGAAATAAGTGTCGAGATAGTCGTTGACGATATGTGCATTTTCCGAAAGGTACTCTGCAAAATCCATGTTGTTCACCTGCTGTTCCAGCTAGAGTCAAGCTCCAACTGCCCGACACTATAACTTACCCCTAAAATATACTTTAAACGCAGCATTATATCAGGAGAATCTGCCCCACTTGTCGCTTATCGTGAGCCACCCATCCATGTGCGTCAGGGCTTTTTCGAGATGACGGGCGAATCGTGGCGCTGCGAAGAAAAACTCCCACGTACGCCAAGATTACTCCCGTCAAGCTTGACGATGGAGCCAAGGCTGAAGCGAACACCCACGTGCGCCAGTGTTCCACGACAGGAGAATCTGCCTCAGCTGCCGCTCAATTCCTCCTTGGCACGCTCCCAGAGGTCATCAAGCCCATCTATGCCATACGAACCAAGGTCCTTTCCCTCGTCTCTGGAGTACGACTCCATGAGAGACCAGCGCTTCCTGAATTTGTCGCAAGACCTCCTGAGGGCGCTCTCCGCATCGATGCCATCCTTGCGGGCGACATTTACCAAGGAG
>JBMNUL010000054.1:0-14900 GCA_050946255.1 Coriobacteriales bacterium
GGATGGAACTTGGGTGAGGGTCACCGCCAAGGCACGTCTTGACGAGCGCCTCGAGCCCCAGAAGCACATGCTCGATGCCTATCCGGGACTGCAGGATCGCTATCAGGCCGGAGACGGTAACAACGAGGTCTATTATCTAGAGGACGCCACGGCGACGTTCAGCTCGTTCACTTCCGAACCCAGGACCGTCACTTTCTAGGCTTTTCGATTTCCATCACGTCATTTAATTAAAATCCCGATCCGGTGTATGAACCTTGCATCCTAACGTTGAACTTGGAAAAGTCCAAGGTTAGGCGATGTGGTTCTCTTGCCGGGTCGGGATTTTCATATATTATTTCAACACTCGTCTAATCTTTTCAGGTTTTTAATTTTTATGGCGAAAATGTTGAGAAGTCCACTCACGGAGCGAAAAACATGCATAGAAATGTGATGATTAGTTGAAAATTTGATAAATTCCAGTTCATTTGTTAGTATTTTTTACGTTTCCAAAGGGGAGATAATTCCCCATGAACATGCGGGAACGAGATTCTTAATAACCTGAATAATTGCAGCAAAAACATCGTAGTCGGGCCAAAGCAATCAATCCAGCTCGTAATTTGGCATTATGCCGTCGTGTCGTGTTTGCCACGGCATTGTGTCCCCGTGCACGCACGGGTGTTTCCGCACGTTTCCAAGGTCCCGGCAAATCATCTCGTTGCGATTATCCAAACAGGTTGGGAATGGAGTTTTGTTTATGCATGAAAAGGTAATAGAGAGAAACAGGAAGTCGTTGCTCAGCAAATTCGTGGTCATTCTCTCCACCATTGCTCTCTGCACGATGATGTTCCCCGCTAATTCCTATGCGGTAACAGCAGACGAGCTCCAAGCTCAGGCCGACGAGGCCCGGGCAAAGTTGGATGAGATGTCATCCAAGCTCGATGAAGCTTCCGACCAGTACTATACGGCGATGGAAGAGCATGATGCCGCGGTCGCGAAGATGGAGGAAGAGCAGGCCAAGATCGACGAGCTCGATGAGAAGATCGAAAAATCCCAGCAGGAACTGAGCGACAGGGCAGTTTCGATGTACCGAAACGGTCAGGTCACGATGCTCGACGTGCTCCTCGGTTCAGCTTCGTTCAAGGACTTCTCCACCACGTGGAACTTCATGGTAGATCTCAACTCCGACACTGCGGATATGATCAATGAGAACAAGAGCCTCAAGGCTCAGTCCGAGGAAGCCCTCAACGAGTACAAGAAGCAGGAGGAAGTCGCACAGCAGAAGCTCGATGAGGCCGAGTCTGCCAAGAGCGAGGCAGAGAGCCTCGTTGAGCAGTACACCGAAGAGGTCAACAGCCTCGACTCCCAGGTGGCAGATCTGATCGAGCAGCAGGAGGCAGACGAGGAGGAGGCCGCGAAATCGGCATGGGCTGCAAGCTCGTCGAGCAGTTCTTCTGACAGTTCCTCCAGCAGTTCTTCTTCAAGCAGTTCCTCTAGCTCCAGCAGCTCTTCCTCCAGCAGCTCTTCCGGTAGCAGCTCCTCCGGCAGCTCTTCCAGCGGCAGTTCTTCTAGTTCCAGCAGCTCGAGCGCCGCGTCTACAATTGTGAACGCTGCCTACTCCAGGTTGGGTTGCCCTTACGTCTGGCGAGCAACTGGCCCCAGCTCGTTCGATTGCTCTGGGCTCACCTATTGGTGCTATAAGCAGGCTGGCATTTCCATCCCGCGTACTTCAAGTGCCCAGGGTTCTGGAGGGACGTACGTCTCGCTTTCCGATGTGCAGCCTGGTGACATTCTCTGGATGTCCGGTCATGTGGGAATCTATATCGGCGGCGGAGCCTTCATCCATGCTCCAACCACAGGGGACGTCGTCAAGATCTCTTACAACATGAGCATGTGGTCCCATGCGGTGAGGTATTACTAATGGGCAGAAGGTCGGCATAGGGTTTCCCAAGTCGATCGACTCGAAAAGTCAGAGGTTCAATTTCAAGCCCGGATCATCCATTGGATGGTCCGGGCCTTTCCATGCGTAATCTTACTTTGCCGCGCTCTTCGCAGTTCCCCTTTGATCCTCTATTTCAGAAGATTTTCAAACTGACCGATATGCCGTACATGCGTTGTGCTAGAATTCTGAAAAGATTCAACTTTGATTTTCGATTCTAGGTGGCTGATTTGGTTTCTACCATCTCCAAGAGGGCGAAGACAGCAACGCTGATAGCGCTCTCTTTCCTGTTAGTGTTTTTCTTCACCTTTGGTCCTGCTATTTCCGCAAATGCCGTAACTGATGAAGAGCTGGCATCCGCCAAGGCCCAGCTAGAGGAGGCGAATGCCGCGGCCTCAGAGGCTGCGGAGAACTACTATGCCGCACTCGATGCCCACGACGCTGCGGTTTCCAAGATGGAAGATGCCAAGCAGACCATCGACGAGGTGAAAGCACAGCTTGCCGAGAAGCAAGAGCATCTCAGCAACAGGGCGGTCTCGATGTATCGAAACGGAAGCCCAACCTTGCTGGACGTGCTGCTGGGATCTGCCTCTTTCAAGGACTTTGCGAACACCTGGAATCTCCTCACCAAGATGAACGAGGATGATACAGAGCTCATCGGCGAGATCAAGGACCTCAAGCAGCAGGCGGAAGATGCCTACAACGAGTATGCGGCGCAGGAGAAGGAGGCTTCCAAGCAGCTGAAGGAGGCCGAAACCGCTAAATCGGACATGGAAGCCAAGGCGGCTTCCTACGAGGAGACCTATAACAGCCTCAACGAGGAGATGCAGGCTCAGATTCAGGCTGAGAAGCAGGCTCAGGCAGAAGCCTCGAAATCTGCGCAAACTCAACCGGCTAACGATTCCGATGATTCCTCATCTGACAACGGGGGCTCTAGTGGAGGCGGATACGTTCGAGGCGGAGGCTCCAGCGTGTGCAATGTTTCGCTGGCGCTCTCGAAGGTAGGATGCCCCTATGTCTAGGGTGCCACTGGTCCCGACGCCTTTGACTGCTCTGGTCTCTGCTATTACTGCGGTGCGCCATATAGATCTTCTGCATCTCTTTACGCCAATGCGAAGTCCAGGCTTCCGGTTAGCGAGGCCCAACCGGGAGATGTTCTCTGGACCAGCGGTCATGTCGGAATCTCCCTCGGCGGGAACGACTACGTGCATGCGGCGGACTACGGCATCGGTGTCATCGTGAGCCACAACGCTTCTAGCGCATTCACGTATGTGCTGAGGTTCTAGCTCAGGACTCTTTCCCGTGATTCTCTCGGACTGCTTTACAGCGCTGCGCCTTGAGGCAGATAAATCCGCCGAACAGAGACCCTAGCGTGTCGGTCACCCAATCGAGAACATCAGAATTGCGTCCGAAGACGAAGAGTTGGTGAAATTCGTCCGAAGCTCCATATGCTGACCCTATCACGACTACGATAAGGAGCAATTTCCACAGGTCGCGCTTATCGTTGTACACGGCCAGGCTCAGGAATACCGCCAGCAACGTGTACTCGCAGAAATGCGCCACTGTGCTCCAGAAGCCGAGCTTGGGGGGAAGGTCGTTTCCCGGTACCGAGGAAACGCAGAAGATGAGCACGGCCATGCAGCACGAGAGCGCAATCCCCACGACGTTTCTCTTCGACAATCTGCTTCTTTGCTTTTCGGGGCAGTTTGACATGTTGCCTATAGAGCTCTCCCACCTCTAAGAACAAAAATTCACGTTTCGTGGAGTCTAATATAGCGTGTCTGGGAGATGTCTGCTAATATCAGCACTTGCCGGGATGTGGCTCAGCTTGGTAGAGCGCTGCGTTCGGGACGCAGAGGTCGCTGGTTCGAATCCAGTCATCCCGACCAATACCCGAATTTTTGGCTTGCATGGATATGCGGGCCTTTTTCATAAAGCTGCGTTTGATATGGCTCTTGTGCAAACTATGTCGCTGACCGTGACAATCAATCGTTTCCGCCGAGCTGTACTACGGGTTTGCAAGTGAAGTGCTAGAATTCTTGCGCTGTAGGAATATTTAGGCAGGTGATTCAAGTGCGAGGACCAGGTTTAGCAGAACTAATCGTAATCTTAATAGTCGCGTTATTGATTTTTGGTCCCAAGAATCTCCCAAAGCTGGGTTCCGCAATCGGAAAGACCGTCAAGAACGTCCGCGATGGGATGAATGGAAAGGACGAGAAGGTCGAGGGCTCGAACGAAGATGGTGCGGAGGTTGCCGAGTCCTCCGATGACTCTAAGGAGTAGGGACCGGCGTTAGATGAAAACACAATGCGGCATGTGCTGACCAGTAGAGCTGGATGTGCATGCCGCATTCGATATAGCTGCGGGGATACTTGGAAATTCCGTGTATCCTGCATGAAACTGTCAATGTTGATTCGCGTCAGAAAGGACCAAGCGAAATGGCAAAGGAAATGGTAATCACAGCCGAAGGTCGTGACAAATTGCTTGCGGAGCTGCACGAGCTCGAGCATGACAAGCGCGACGAGATTGGCGAGAGGATCAGGATTGCCCGCGAGTTCGGTGATATTTCAGAGAACTCCGAGTACGACGACGCCAAGAACGACCAGGCTTTCCTCGAAAACCGCATCAACGAGATCAACAACATTCTCGCCCATGCAACCGTCATCGACACTCCGAAGCGCTCCAACAAGGTCAACATTGGAAGCACCGTCACAGTCGAGGTTGGCGGCAAGGAGCAGGTCTTCACGATCGTGGGTGCAGCCGAGGTGGATTTCTTCAATGGCAAGATCTCCAACGAGTCCCCGGTAGGTGCAGCTCTCATCGGCCACAAGAAGGGCGACGTCGTCGAGGTCGTTGGCCCCACTGGTTCCACCAATGAGTTCACGATCGTCAAGATCTCTCACGAGAATTCCGCCAAGAAGGCTGCCAAGGAGGCCTAACCAAGGGCCCCCGGTGTTTCCGCAGAACTGTTAACGAAGAAGAGGATGACAAGGACGATTTCCCCAAATGAGCAACGATACTGAGGCTGAAAACCAGCAAGGTGCAATAGAAGACGATCCCATCAAGGTCCGCTACAACAAGAGGCAGCGGATCTTGGATTCGGGTCAGGAGGCCTATGCCAGGCGATGGGATTACGATGCGCATCTGGCCGATCTGAACGAGAAATACGCAGGTCTTGCAGATGGCGAGGACACGGAGGACACCTACACCGTGGCCGGGAGGATCATCGCCATCCGCAACCAGGGCAAGATCAGCTTCATAGTGATCAGGGACGCCACCGGTGAGATGCAGCTGTTCTGCCGCGCCAACCAGATGGGGCCCGAGGCTTATGCGGCAGTAAAGGACCTCGACGTGGGAGACTGGATCGGGGTCGTGGGAAAGATGTGCAGGACCCGCAGGGGCCAGCTCTCCATCGTCCCCGACGAGATCAAGCTCCTCACAAAGTCGCTCCGTCCTCTTCCCGAGAAGTTCCATGGGCTCCAGGACAAGGAGACGAGGTACCGTCAACGCTACGTCGACTTGATTGCCAACCCCGAGGTCAAGAAAACGTTCGAGACCAGGTCGGCGATCATCTCCAACATCAGGCACACGATGGAATCCCTCGGGTTCATGGAAGTCGAGACACCGATGCTTCATCCGATTCCCGGTGGAGCTGCGGCGCGTCCTTTCGTCACGCATCACAACACGCTCGACCGCGACTTCTATCTGAGGATCGCCCCCGAGCTCTATTTGAAGAGGCTGCTGGTCGGAGGGTTCGAGCGCGTGTTCGAGCTCAACAGGTCCTTCCGAAACGAAGGCATGGACCCGATGCACAATCCCGAGTTCACGATGATGGAGGCCTATCAGGCGTTCACCGACATCAACGGGATGAAGGAGCTGGCCGAGACCGTGATCCAGAGCGCTTGCCAGGAGGCAAACGGCAAGCTCCAGATCGAGTACCAGGGAACCCGGATCGACCTGGGCGGGACATGGGAGTCGAAGACCATGTGCGAACTCGTGTCGGAAAAACTTGGTACCGAGGTAGAAATTAGCACGGACGTGCCTACACTTCGTGGTTTTTGTGATAAACTTAACATTGATTATGAAGATTATTGGGGAAGCGGAAAACTCATTGCCGAGCTCTATGATGAGCTGGTCGAGGGTTCGCTCGTGAACCCGACTTTCGTCACCGAGTTCCCGCTCGAGGTGTCACCGCTCGCCAAGAAGAACTCCGAGAACCCTCAGCTTACTGACAGGTTCGAGCTCGTGATTTGCGGGCACGAGTATGCTAATGCGTTCTCGGAGCTGAATGACCCCGCAGATCAAAGGGAGCGCTTCATAAAGCAGGTTGAAGCGAAAGAGAGTGGGGATGCGGAGGCCATGGGATATGATGAGGATTATATCCGTGCCCTCGAATATGGGATGCCCCCGGCAGGTGGCATCGGAATAGGGATTGACAGGCTCGTGATGCTACTCACGGACTCGCCTTCGATCCGCGATGTGCTGCTCTTCCCGCACATGAGAGAGGAGACCCACATCGACTAATTGGGCTGAACTTCAGCCCGGCTGTTCTACAGCCGAAAGTTAGGAGTCGATATGGCATTTGAGAGATTCACAGACCGCGCGCGCAACGTGCTTGCGTACGCTCAAGAGGAGGCTAGGGAGCTCAAGCAGCCCTACGTGGGCACCGAGCACCTGCTCCTCGGGCTTCTGAGGGAGAAGGAAGGTCTGGCCGCCCAAGCCCTCGAAAGCCTGAACATCACATACGAGGAGACGCTCCACCAGGTCAAGAACGTCGTGCAGGTAAACGACGAGGCGCCTGAGGGACATCTTTCATTCACGCTGAGGGTTAAGAGGGTGCTCGAGTTCGCGTTCCGTGAGACCATGCAGCTCGGCCAGAACTACATCTCGACAGAGCACCTGCTGCTCGGCATCCTCCGCGAGGGCAATGGCGTTGCCGTTACCGTCCTCACCAACATGGGATTCGATACCGGAACTGTCAAGGCCGCCGTCATGGCTTTGATCAACAAGAACGGAGGTTCGAACGCAGGCGGGTATGCCGGAGCGGTCGATTCTCGCGCAGATGATCAGGAAGAGGGCGGCAGCGCGCTCGAGGAGTTCGGAACCGACCTCACCGAGCAGGCCAAGGCCGGCAAGCTCGACCCAGTCATCGGACGTGCAGTCGACATAGAGAGGGTCATGCAGATCCTTGCAAGGCGCACAAAGAACAACCCGCTCCTCATCGGAGACCCGGGTGTTGGAAAGACCGCGGTTGTGGAGGGCCTGGCCCAGATGATCGCCGCCCAGCAGGTCCCAGATATTCTCCGAGACAAGAGGATCGTCTCCATCGACGTTTCCGCGCTCGTTGCCGGATCCAAGTTCAGGGGCGAGTTCGAGGAGAGGCTCAAGAGGGTCATCAAGGAAGTCAAGGATGCCGGCGACGTCATCATGTTCATCGATGAGATGCACACGTTGGTTGGCGCAGGCAGCGCCGAGGGTTCCATCGATGCCGCGGCAATCCTCAAGCCCCCGCTGTCGAGGCGCGAGATCCAGGTAATCGGTGCCACCACGAGCGACGAGTTCCGCAAGTACCTCGAGAAGGATTCCGCCCTGGAGCGCAGGTTCCAGCCAGTGCTGGTCGGCGAGCCAGACGAGGAAGAGGCCATCAAGATCCTCGATGGGCTGCGCGACCGCTACGAGGCGCACCACAGGGTCCACTTCACCGACGACGCCATCAAGGCCGCCGTGGAGCTTTCCGACCGCTACGTTCAGGACAGGTTCCTTCCAGACAAGGCAATCGATGTCATGGATGAGGCCGGAGCCCGCATGCGCATACGCAATATGACGGTTCCCTCAGAGGTCCTCGACATCAACGAGGAGATCCGAAAGGTCGGAGTTGACAAGGAAGAGGCGATTCGCCTCCAGGACTTCGAGAAGGCAGCTCAGCTCCGCGACAAGGAGAAGAAGCTGATCAAGAAGCGCACCGACCTCGAGGAGAAGTGGCGCGAGGATTCCCAGAATGCACCGGCGGAGGTCACCGAGAAGGAGATCGCCGACATCGTCTCGCTGTCGACTGGAGTTCCCGTGGCGGACCTCACAGAGGCAGAGACCGAGAAGCTGCTCCGCATGGAGTCGGTGCTCCACGAGAGGGTCATCGGCCAGAACGAGGCGATTGACTCGCTGTCGAAGGCGATCAGGCGCTCGCGTGCCGGCCTAAAGGACCCGAAGCGCCCCAGCGGCTCGTTCATCTTCCTCGGCCCGTCTGGAGTCGGCAAGACCGAGCTCTCCAAGGCGCTCGCGGAGTTTCTCTTCAACTCTGAGGATGCCCTGCTCTCGTTCGACATGTCCGAGTACATGGAGAAGCACACGGTGTCCAGGCTCATCGGTTCGCCTCCAGGGTACGTTGGCTATGACGAGGGCGGTCAGCTCACCAAGGCAGTGAGGCAGAGGCCGTACTCCGTGATCCTGTTCGATGAGATCGAGAAGGCTCATCCCGACGTGTTCAACATCCTGCTTCAGATTCTGGAAGAGGGCAGGCTGACCGACGGACAGGGACGCACGGTGGACTTCCGCAACACCGTCATCATCATGACCTCCAACATCGGTGCCCGCGAGATCGCATCCACGAATCAGATCGGATTCACCTCCAGTTCTGGAACCGGGCTTTCCGACAAGGAGATCCACGACCGCGTCATGACCGAGGTCAAGAAGGTCTTCCGCCCAGAGTTCCTCAACCGCGTCGACGACATCATCGTGTTCAAGTCGCTGACCCCGGAGGAGATCGGTCAGATCGTGGACCTCATGGTCGCAGACCTGCGCGACAGGCTGATCGCGCAGAACATGACGATCAACATCTCCGAAGCTGCTCGCGACTACATCGCAAAGGAGGGCACGGACGTGCAGTTCGGTGCAAGGCCGCTGCGCCGTGCGATCCAGAGACTCTTGGAGGATCCTATTTCGGAGCAGATCCTGGAGGGCAGGTGGAAGAGTGGCTCTGTCATCGACGTCGATTTCAATGGCGAGCAGCTGACGTTCAAGCCGGGTACCGGGGACATTCCCGAGCCTCGCAAGCGTCAGTCCATGAAGCGAGAGGCGGAGCTGATCACCCCGTTCTTCAAGAAGGACAACCAGTCTGTGCCAGACGGGTCGTCCCTAAAAGAGTAGCAGCATAGAAAACCCGTCATGCCGTCGCACATCAAAGTGTGGCGGCATGGCTTTATCAGGAGCCGGTTCTCCGGCGTGGCCGAGATTAGGAGATGGATTGCGATGGACGACGCCAATACCGTTGCCGATCCCATAACTCAGTCGCCTGCACTGAAATCGCCGCAGACGGTTCTGCTCTCAGAGCAGCTCGAGGAGATTTCGACTGCGGTCGCGCCGCTTCAGGGAAAGGTCTCGAAGAATCCCAAGACTGCCGCTGTCATCCTCGCGGGAGGTTCGGGGGAGAGATTCGGCAATCCCGGTGGTAAACAGCTCTTCGAGTTGCTGGGAAAGCCCGTTCTAACGTGGTCTTCAGAAGCTTTCGACGCTGTTGCCGATGTCGGCCTCATCGTCATTGTCTGCCCCGAGGACAGGATCGAGGAATATTGCCGAGTGGCAATCGATCCATATCCGTTCGTGACCCCAATCGAGTTCACCGCTTCAGGTGAGCTAAGGCAGGAATCGTCCTTCGCGGGTGTCATGAAGGTCCCCAGCTCCTATGACCTTATAGCAATTCACGACGGCGCCCGTCCCCTTGTGACCCCAGAGCTGATCATGCATGCGATATCGGCCGTCAAGGGAAACGGGGATATCGACGGTTCCGTGGTGGGCCATCCCGCCGTCGACACCTTGAAGGTCGTCGACAACGGTACCATCGTGGGCACTCCGGACCGCGCGGCTTTCTGGGTCGCGCAGACCCCACAGGTTTTCCGTTCCGACATCATCAGGCTCGCTCACACCACGGCCTTGGGCGAAGGTTTCATCGGCACTGACGACAGCTCGATAGTCGAGAGAATCGGCGGCACGGTGGCCCTTGTGCAGGGGCCGAGGGACAACATCAAGGTCACCGTTCCAGAGGACTTCGGCCCAGCCGAGGCAGCGCTGGTGGCAAGGCTTATCCAAAGGAACAAGATCTAGATGAAGATTGGAATCGGATACGACGTCCACAAGCTGGTCGAGGGGCGCGAGCTCATCGTCGGCGGCGTTCACATCGACTACGCACTCGGTCTTGAAGGCCATTCGGACGCAGATGTATTGTGCCATGCTGTCTGCGATGCCGTTCTCGGGGCCGCGAGGATGGACGATATCGGCAAGCACTTCCCGCCAGACGATCCCGAGTTTGAAGGAGCGGACTCGCTGGAGCTCATGCGCAGGGTCTCCCAAATTGTCACGGATGCGGGTTATCATGTCGTGGATGTGGACAGCATCGTGGTGGCCCAACGTCCGAAGATGTCTCCTTATCGAGACCAGATGCGCGCCAACATGGCTCGGGCACTGGGAGTCGACCTCGATTGCGTCGGGGTCAAGGCCACGACGACAGAGCACCTCGGTTTCGAGGGAAGGGGAGAGGGGATAGGTGCATACGCCGTCGCCCTCCTCGAGAAGACCGCGAGCTGTCAAGGCTAAACACTTGTGGTGGGTTACCGAACCCGTGGCAGAGGCTGCATTTCTGCCATGAACCCGCGGCAGAGCCAGCGATATTTTCACGAGCCCGCGATTCTGCCACGACCCCGCAGCAGAGGCTGCGATTTTCACGTTCTGTCTGCGGTTGGGCCCGGAAATCCCCGTCTATTAATTCCAGCCAATGAAGGCGGTTCCCCAATCCCGGGGCGTTTCGATTGACCGTGCCGCGATTGAACCCCAAACAAGCCCTCTCATTTGGCATAATTGGAAACGTCGTCTGTCGGTGCAATTTCATACGCGCCCATATAGGAGCATCTGATATGAAGATCTACAACACACTCACCCGCAAGAAGGAAGAGTTCGTTCCCATAACCCCCGGGAAGATTGGAATGTATGTATGCGGTCCAACCGTCTACAACCACATCCACGTCGGAAATGCGCGCACGTTCGTGTCGTTCGATGTGATCAGGCGCCATCTCGAGAATTCTGGCTATGAGGTCACCTTCGTGTCGAATCTCACCGATGTCGACGACAAGATCATCAACCGTGCAAATGAGGAAGGCACGACGGCGGCAGATATAGCCGAGAAGTATTCCAAGTCGTTCATCGAGGCAATGGACGCGTTGGGGGTAAAGCGCCCGACGGTCAGGCCCCGCGCAACCCAGGAGATCGATGCGATGATCGCCACGATCGAGAAGCTCATCGACAAGGGCCATGCATATGTCGTCGACGGGGATGTCTACTTCTCTGTGCGCTCCGACAATCATTACGGGGTGCTTTCCGGCAGGAGCATCGACGAGATGATGAGCGGTGCCCGCATAGACGTCGACCCGAGGAAGCACGACCCGCTGGACTTCGCGCTCTGGAAATCCGCAAAGCCGGGAGAGCCCAGCTGGGATTCGCCATGGGGCAAGGGCAGGCCGGGCTGGCACATCGAGTGCTCCTCGATGTCCGCCAAGTACCTCGGGCAGCCTTTCGACATCCACGGTGGTGGAGTCGATCTCGTCTTCCCCCATCACGAGAACGAGATAGCCCAAGCCGAATGCGCCGAGGGCAAGAAATTCTGCAACTACTGGATGCATGCCGGGATGCTGCTCGTGGACTCGGAGAAGATGAGCAAGTCGCTTGGCAACTTCCTGCTTCTCAAGGACGTTCTCGAGACTCTCGACCCGAGGGTGCTTCGAGTTCTCATGCTCCAGACCCATTACCGCAGTCCCCTTGATTATTCCAAGGAGAGGTTGGACGAGGCATCTGCATCTTTCGACCGAATCGCGACGACGTTGAGGAACATCGAGTGGGAAGTGGCGCATGCTTCCGAGGACAACGAGCCGTCCGACTCTCAGGCGCTGCTCGACTCGATATCCAATTGCGAGACCCGCTATGTCGAGGCAATGGACGACGACTTCAACACAGCTGCAGCTCTAGGAGAGGTCTTCACGTTGGTAAGCGATGCCAACGCATTCATTGCCGGTGGGATCAATCCTTCGGATGTCGATGCCGCAAATGCCGCACACGACGCCATCTGCGACCTCATGGGCAGGTTCGGAATCGACATGGTGGGGGAGGCCGAAGGCTCTGATTGGCCCGATGGCATCCTGGATTTGGCCTCGAAGCTCGCCGGTTACGATGGTTCTGACAAGCAAGAGGCGGCACGGGTGCTTCTCGATGCCCGAGCCGAGGCCAGGAAGGCCAAGAATTGGGGGCTCGCCGATCAGATTCGCGACGAGCTAGGAGATTTGGGCTTCACTGTCGAGGACACTCCTGCAGGGGCGAGACTGGTCTTCTAACTCCTGTAATTTCTTCCTGAAGGGACGGCAAAGCAATGGCATCGTACAAGAATCCTGGTGGTTCCCGTTCGAAACAGCCCTCCAAGGGAGGAAAACAGAGGGGCGGGAAGGGCAACCACGCTTCAACTGGAAAACGTTCTGCGGGCGGAGGCCAGGGCAAGTCCTTCTCTGGCAGGCGTGAACAGAAATCGCAAGCTGGAAATTGGGGTTCTCGCAAAGGCGGAACTTCGAGATCCGGAGCATCTGTAGCCAGCGGGAAAAGCTCTTCACGTGCACCTCGAAACTCTCGTGAGAACAGCGAACAGCGTGAATCGCGCGACCATCAGCGCAAATCGGTTTCCCCTGACATAATCGCCGGGAAACGTTCTGTGCTCGAAGCTCTGGAGGCAGGGGTCCCGCTGAAGTCGATTTCCATTGCCCAAGGTTCCGAGGGCGATGTGGTGGACAAGGTGCTGGAACTCGCCAGCCGTTCCGAGATAGATGTCGAGGCCGTGCCGAGGCAGCGAGTTGAAGGCAAGGCACCCGGGTTGAACCATCAGGGAATAGTCGCAACTGCCAAGCCGTATGCATATTCGGCCATGGCGGAGATTCTCAAGAGCTGCGAGAACGACCATGCCGCCCTCATAATCGTTCTCGACCACATCACAGACGTTGGAAACTTCGGGGCAATCGTTCGCACCGCAGAGATAGTCGGGGCATCGGGCGTGGTAATCCCAAACAGGAGGTCCGCATGCGTCACCCCGGCATCCTACAAGACTTCCGCCGGCGCGGTAGCCAGGGTGAAGATTGCTATGGTCTCGAACATCTCGAGCGTCTGCGACAGGCTTCGTGAGAACGGATTCTGGGTGGCAGGCGCGAGCGAGAAGGCGAAGGCCAGCTGCTGGGAGTCCAACTTGTCTGGAAAGATCGGGCTTGTGCTGGGCAACGAGGGGAGCGGGATATCCTCTCTGGTGACCCGCAGCTGCGACTTCTTGGTCAGGCTTCCACAGCGCGGAGAGCTCGGCTCCTTGAACGTCTCTTGTGCTGCCGCCGCGCTCAGCTACGAGTGGATGAGGCAGTCGGTAGATTCTGGAGAGCTGGAGCTCGGCTAGCCTGAGCTATTTGTGTGAGGCGGGCCAAAATGTCGTGTGGTCTCATATTCATGTGGCCGTGATATGGCTCAGGGCCACGCCCACATGCTGTTCGGATATCCAGCTGGCAGCAGCATGCCCCGGGGGCGCGTCTACCTGCTGTTCGGTGAAGTTTTGCTCTTTATAGCTTCGTATCGCCCTATATTAAAGAAGGATGCAATTGTTAGAGGGAAATCTTCCTTAAGGTGATTTTGGAGGATGGCAATGCCAGTCTATGGAAACAAGAAACCAGTGCTGCTCGTGGATGGTTACAACCTCATCAGGTCCAGCGGTGCTTATGACGATATTGCGGGCGATGACTTCGACAGCGACCCCATAAACGAGGCACGCGAGAAAGTGATAGCCGACGTGGCCACCTTTGCGCAGGGGAAGTACGAAGCGACTGTCGTGTTCGACGGGGGCGGAAACGTCAATTCCGAAGGCGAGCCCATGCATACTGCGGGGATCACGGTGATCTTCTCCCCGGCAGACACCGATGCCGACCAGGTTATCGAGCGTCTGGCCTTCAAGGCCAGGAAGGACGAACGCGAGGTCCTTGTGATCTCCTCCGACTGGGCGGTTCAGAACGCCACTTTCAAGGATGGCGTCACGAGGATGTCATCCATTGGGTTCACCCACGAGATGGACGAGGTCAGGGAAGAGTACATCGAGAGCTCCAACAACCATGGGAAGATGACCGTGGGTTCCAGGCTCGATCCGGAGACCAGGGCAAAATTGGAGGCCATGGCGAGGGGAGAGGAGTAGAAGACCCTCCGAGCAGGAGACGCTTCGGCTCCCCAAACGGGAAATGCTCTGGCCCGACTCAAGCTTTTCCCACGGCAAAGCCGTCCGACTGTCAATCGTGGGCTACAGAATCACCTACTTTTTGATACACTATCTACGCTCGTCTGTGGCATGTATCACTTGATTTGCCAACGTCGGGCATGCTGGCGTGGCGCAATGGCAGCGCAACAGTTTTGTAAACTGTGGGTTGCAGGTTCGACTCCTGTCGCCAGCTCCATGAGATAATTGCAGGTCAGCCCATGATTTCAGGCTGGCCTGCCTTCATTTTCGCCCGGAAATCCTGATTTTATTCTGCTCGGAATCAACCATCCCCCCAACCATCGAAGTTGTTCACCGACGATTTTCCGGCAAACGGCAAAAATTTAAGGTTGTTGAAAATGATGTTTTTGAGCGTTTACCTGCAGTTTTACCATAAGCCGATATGGACACGCCCGAAGGCGTGTAACAGTTTGACTGAACAGTTGCAAACGTGTAATATCCCATTCTGTTCGCCCGGCTTTGATTCCGTGCGAAGCTGCATCTTGAAAAGTTCAGATCTCGTTGCAAATGGGCGTGTGCCCGAGTGGTTAAAGGGGACGGGCTGTAAACCCGTTGGCTATGCCTACCATGGTTCGAATCCATGCGCGCCCACCATTTGCCCGTGTAGCTCAGTAGGTAGAGCACTTCGTTGGTAACGAAGAGGTCACCGGTTCAAATCCGGTC
>JBMNUL010000055.1:0-14713 GCA_050946255.1 Coriobacteriales bacterium
CTGGGTGCCGCCGCCTGGTCTTCCGAGGTTTCCGGACATGAAGCACAGCGCGTTCAGTGCCCTGAGCGACTGCACGCCGTTGCCGTAGCGGAAGCCGTAGTAGACGTACATCGTGGCAGGCGAGCTCTCCACATATTTGTGTGCGAGCCTCACGCAGGTCTCGGCTGGAACACCTGTTACCTCTTCCTGTTTTTCTGGAGTCCATGGTGCCACGTGGTCCACGTACATTATGTAGGAGGTCTTGCATTTGATTCCGTTCAGCTCCAGCTCCGCCTCAAGGTCTGGATTGAAATCACCGTAGCCTACGAAAGGAGCCTGCATCGTTATTCGCGGCATGTAGATTACGTTGCCGCCCTCGTCTGCGATGACGAACATGTCCTCGTCTGCGTCGGGGTCGATGTCCTTGGCGCGTAGGTATTTGCCTGTGTCGCAGCGCACGAGATAGGCAGCGGCGGTGCGTTTCAGAAGGAACTCTCGGTCTACGAGTCCGTCGCGAATCAGCACGTTCGCCATTCCCATGGCCAGCGCCGCATCAGTTCCAGATTTCACCGGGATCCACTCGTCCGCGCGAGCCGAAGAAACGTCGAACAGGTTGCTGATGTGGATGATCTTGGCGCCGCGTTCTTGAGCGTCAAGGAGCAGACGGGTCGTTGCCGCAGGACGTGTGTACCCCAGCGGATTTCCTCCCCATATGATGATGAGGTTGTTGGACTCCCTCAGCACCTTGTGGGAGTTGTTGCATGGCAGTCCATAGTCTACGAAATCGCCGAACACCAGGCCATAGTCAACCGATTGATACTCGAGGATCGATGCATCCCATGCGAACGCGAACCTGTAGATGAGGTCGTTACCGGTGCTTCGGTAGTCGCCGGGGTAGCCGCACCAGAACTGGTTGAGCACTATCGAACGCGGGCCGTACTTTTCCGTGGACTTCTTGATCTTGTCGCATATCTCGTCGAGAGCCTGCTCCCAGGAAATCTGCTCCCACTTGCCCTCGCCACGCTCTCCGACACGCTTCAGGGGATGGAGCACGCGGTTCTTCGCATAGGGAATCTGAGCCGAGAGCACCCCCTTCATGCAGATCTCGTTGCAGGGGTCCTCTCCTGGCATTCTATGCTTCTGCACACGGGTGATCTTGTCTCCCCTGGAATGCACTTCCACGGTGCAATGCTCGTGGCATCCCCATCCTTGACAGGGATGTAAAGTCACCTTCTCTTTCTCCATAGTCTCCTCTTTTCCTCTTTGGCATATCTCCGGATGCCTTGTTGACAGCCGCAGGTATTGCCATCCCGCAGCAATGGTATAATCAGATTTGTTAACAGTTTGAATGATAAAATTCGAGGAAAACAGGACATTTCAATGCTTTCCAACTCAGAATACTTCACCAACATGATGAGGACCGCCAGCGTGCTCTCAGCTTCTCTCAAGAGGGAATGCGGAATCACGTTGGAGCAATTCAGGATCCTCGCTTTCCTTGAGATGCAGTCGGGTCATATGATGCAGAGCGAGCTTGCAGGTCACTTGCAGATATTGGATAGTGCCGTCTCGATGAGCGTATCGGACTTGGAGGAAAAGGGGTTATTAAGGCGCGTACGCGGCGATTATCGAAACGGATATGAATTGCAGATCCTTGCCGACGGGAGGTCCTTGTTCGCAACGGCCAGGCAAATCGCGTGGTCTGAGGTCGAGGAAATGCTCACAAAGTTCTCCTCTTCTAGCAGGAAGATGATGGACAGCATCATCATGACCATGGCCGGCTCTCTGGATGCGTTCTTCATGGTTGATGGCACGATAGACATGTGCCTCACGTACATCGAAGTATCTTCAAAGAGTCAACAAAATTTTTTAAGATTTGTGCGCAGTTACAAAATTACGCCAACAGAGTACAGAATTTTATACGAGCTCAAAGATTCAACTGAAGGCGTGCGTCAACGTGATATCGCCAACTCGCTTCTGCTCAAGCGAGCACAGGTTTGCAGGACATGCAAGAAGATGGAGGCATCGGGGCTTGTCGAGCTGAGCAGGAATCAGGATGACGCCCGGAGTGTGTTGGTGAAGCCAACGAAGCTGGGGCTGAAGACCATAGTCGAATGCGCAGAGGCCTATGAGAGCTATTACCTGTCCGATATTCACATGATGCGCCCCGGCGAGAACGATTTCCTATTGAAAGTGGGGAAGTCCAACGCCTCAGCCCGCAGGCGTTCTTTCTTGGACTGACCGGTGGTCGAGAGGAGCAAGGTGCTTTCCCTTGGTCAGAGTTGCATAAGGAGTATCCTCCGAAGATCTGAAGTATTGTGCAGTTTGAGCGCCAACCACCTGTGATTTATACTCAATGGAAGATTAACCGAGCTATCGATTCGAGCAAACGTTCAGGGGTCCGACTATTCATTTGGTCTGGGCTTTGCTCCTGTTCTTTTATAATGGCTCGCGAACCTCAGCTCGAATACCAGAGCTTTAAAGACCAACCTACAGAGTCAGGATGACCAATGTACTGCGACTACCTCGTAGAGCTCGTCACAGTTGCACGCGCCGGCTCGCTCAGCATAGCCGCCGCTGAGCTCTCCCTTTCTCAATCCACCCTCAGCCGTCACATGAGGGCTCTAGAACATGACCTTGGGCTCAAGCTCCTAAATCGTAGAAACGACGGGGTCGAGCTCACCGAATACGGCCGTTATGTGTACAATCGTGCCGGAGACATCATAGATGCTGCCGAGGACATCCGCTTCTACGCTCAGAAACACCAGGATCCCAACACAATCGTCATTGGGGGGATGACGATCTACCCCAAGCAGCTTCAGCAAATCATCGATACCTGTGCCTCTCTCCCAGAGAAGACCCGCGTTAAGGTGCTGCGTGCGGGCTCGTTCGAGGATTCCGGAATCGTCGATCTCCTGGATAACCACAAGGCAGACGTGTACCTAACGCTCGATACAGACGAGCGCCTCGACTTTCTCAGCGACGACTACGAAGTGGTGAAATTCTTCTCCACCCCTGTCGTCATCATAATGGAGCGCACGCATCCCCTGGCAAATCGCAGCAATATCTCTATTACCGACCTCGATGGGCAGACATTCCTGCACGCCCAGACCCAATTCCATGGAGAGAAGATCAACTGGGAGGATACCAAGTTCCTGCTGCGCAAGGCCGGTATCGAATACCGTTCCAAGACCTGCACTTTGGAGAACACTTCTGACATGCTCGTGCCCCAAAAGGATGAGATATTCCTGTTGCCAGAGGCCTATTCCGGCGTTGAGGTAGTGCGGTCTGCAGGAAAGCAGGTAACTCGCTTGTTCGGGGAGAAGAAGAACATTGTCGCGGTGTGCCGCAAGGGCGAGAAGATTGCCGAGATAATCGCTTCGATAGCTGAGAAATCCTAAAGTAAGATCTGAGGCCGGTCGGGATTTCAGGCCTTTTCACTCGACCATGGCATTCGCTTGCGCCTGAACCATCTGCATGCACGCCTCCATATTGTTTGGAAACGGAGCGCATTTGCGGCTGGTCAGCACAATCTGCACGAATTTTCGAATATTGTCTAGTAATTGAAGGCAGCTACGGTTGGCCTGAACCACCTGCATGCATATCTGCATATCGCATTTTCATTTTTGATTTTTCCAATTCCAAAACTTTGGGCATTTTCGTTCAAAATCCCAAACCACATTGCTTAAAGCTTGCGGTACGAAATCATGCAAAACCCCCGATAATCTGGCTAGAAGTTTGCAACCTGGGTTGAGTCTTCCGGCGAAAGGCGCACTTTGAAGCGTTTCGTCTACTCGCTTTTGCAAGGCAGGGGGGTATTGAAATGGAAATCCTTTGGACAATCCTGTTCGTCATCTTGATCATCGTGATCGTGATCGTGGCATTCATCATCCTGAGCATCATCATAGCCTGTTGCGTGGGTGCTTGGGGAGGGAAGTGCGCCGCCACTCCAGAGGAACAAGCCCGTTGGTATCCTGGCGACGAACTGATGGAGCGTTTCGACCAGAACCTCGTGCGCTCGTTCACCGCCGGCATCGACATCGACGCGCCGGTCGACAAGGTGTGGCCCTGGATGTACCAGTGGGGCGGTATGAAGTCAGGATCGCTCAGCTCCGAGGTTGCAGAACGTCTCGTGGCACACATCTCTATCTACAACCGCTACGAGCTCGAGGACCTCTGGCAGGCTCCCGACTCGCTGATGCCCGGAGACTTCGCCGACTGGGACCGCTCTGGTATGGGCCACGAGATCGCCGATGTCGTCGATTGCAAGTACATTCTCGGGTTCTCCGACATGAAGCACCCGCCACGTGCACGCGGAGCCTACGCTCTCTCCGGCAGTCTCGTCGATGACATGAACTTCATCTGGGGTTGGTACTTCGTCCCGCTCGAGGGCAACCGAACCCGCTTCATCGTGCATTGGAAGTACTACGAGTCGAAGAACGCGATCATGCGCTTCGCCCTCAAGATGGTGGTCTACAACTGCGGTCGCGCCATGCAGCGCTGGCAGGTGGAATACATGAAGAAGTGCGTCGAGGGAACGATGCCAGTGAGTGGACGCAACAAGTTCTTCCGCAAGGTAATCGGCACCTATCACTACTGGCCCGATGAGGTCAACAACAAGATGCATTGCCCTATAGAGCGTGACGGCCGCGAGCATCCCGCTGTGGAGGAAGTTCGCCCGGCCAAGCTCGCCGACCCCTCGTGGCCTCCCAAAGACGGCCCCTGGGCGATGGATGAGGATTACTACAAGCGTCACATTCCCGAGGCAATCGAAGAGATAGAGCGCAAATCTGCTGAGCAGCAGCGCGTAGCCCAGCTCAAGATCGACGCGCTACGAGAAGAACTCGCGGCGATAGAGGAAGGGGGCGCTTCTGGGGACTGAAATCTGGAGAACGGCAAAGTAGGGAGTTTCATTCGAGAATTTGTGTATTAGCAGAGAGAAGGTAGGGGATTATGGCTGAAATCAGCGACCACATTTGCATCATCGGCGGAGGACCCGCTGGTCTGGCGGCGGGAATGTACCTCGAGCAGAAGGGATATCGCAACTACGAGATTCTCGAGAAGAGCGACCATGTGGGAGGCAAGTGCAATTCGCCCACATACAACGGGAGGCGTTACGAGATGGGCGCGATCATGGGAGTGCCCTCGTACTACTCCGTTGCCGACATCGAGCGTTTCTGCGGTGTGACCCACGACGGCCCCAAGCTCAACCGAAACTACAAGAACCTCAAGGGCGAGGTCATCGACCCGTTCGATCCCAAGGCAAGCCCCGAGCAGGCCGAGCTCATTCAGAAGACCATGAGCCAAGTGCAGGAATTCGGCACGATTCTCGCCACGAAATATGCTGGCTATGATGTCAATGGACATCGTGGAGTTGCCGAGGGCCGCTATGACGGGTTCGCCGTCACTCCGGGTCGCGAGCGCGTGCATGGATACAACCCCAACCTCAAGGACCTTGCCCTTCCGTTCAAGAAGTTCTGCGAGATCAACGGCGTGCCGCTGGTGCAGAACGTCTGGATCGGGCCGTTCACATCGTTCGGATACGGGTATTTCGATGAGATTCCGGCTGCCTACGTTCTCAAGTATCTCGACTTCCAGACCTGCATGAACTTCGTGAAGGTCAACCTCTGGACCTGGAAAGAGGGCACTCAGTACATCTTCGAGCAGCTCAACGACCATCTGATGCATCCCGCCCGCCTCAACTCCGACATCACCAAGGTCGAGCGCACGGGCGGAAAGGTCATGGTAACTGTCAATGGTCAGGTGGAGGAATACGACAAGATCATCATCACCTCGCCGCTGCAGTACATGCCCGACTACTTCGATGCCACCGACGAGGAGCGCGAGCTGTTCTCCAAGATCGATTACAAGCGCTACGACGTGCTGGCAGTGGAGACCGATCCCGAGCACCATCCCGAGATCTCCTACTACATCATGGAGAACATGGTTCCGCAGAGGCTCGGCCATCTCATGGTCTACTACAACCGCTGGAGGGATGACGTCAACCAGCCGATCACCACTTACGCCATCCGCAACCACAAGGATATGCAGGAAATCCCATACAACGATTGCAAGGAGATGGTGCTCGAGGACCTCAAGGCCATGGGCAATCAGGCATCCAATGTGATCAACGAGGAGTCCTGGTACTACTTCCCGCATGTGGATTCAGAGACCTACGCCAGCGGCTGGTACGACAAGGTCGAGGCAATGCAGGGCCAGCTCGGCACCTACTACGCCGGGGAGGTCATGTGCTTTGGAGACATCGACGAGACCTGTGAGTATTCCCGCGAGATCGTGGAGAGGTTCTTCTAAGGTAGGCGACGGCGGGGCCGGCTCTGGCTCCAATCGATACTGAAAGTCTTGAGGGGCTGCAATCCTGGTGGGGTTGCGGCCCCATTTTTAATCTGATTCGTGCAAGGAAGCGATAAGCGACTTTCTCCATCTTGATGTTTTCTTTGCGTTTAGCTCTGAGTTAGCAATCGTTTGGAAAAAATTAAGAACCCTCTCGTATCATTCGCTCCAACAAAGTCGAATGAATTCGTGGAGAAGGGGAAATACCAGAGAATCTCTGCAACAACTCTGTACCAACGCGAAATTCAATTTTGAGTTTCGGGTCGTCATGTTGATATCTAATATGATACTAAATATAATTAGGAAGGAACGACGTTGACTCAATGGGAGAAGCTTCTTTCCCGCATATCATCGACGGATGCCGGGATGCGATTCGATGAATTGCGCAGAGTGTTGGAAAACTATGGATATGAGATGAGCCGTCCTTCTGGAGGCGGGAGTCACGCGACTTTTAGAAAGAGAGGCTGTTCCCCCATCACGATTCCCATACATGAACCTATAAAGAAAAGCTATATCAAGCTTGTGAGGAATGTAGTTGAAGAGGAGGGGCGCGAACATGGCGAACGTAGATGAATATATGGAGCTTTTTTATCCTATTCAAATCGTCGAAGATTCCGACGAAGGGGGATATGTTGCGTCCTATCCCGATTTGCCAGGGTGCATCACCGTGGGTGAAACCCCCGAAGGCGCATTGATTAACGCTGAGGACGCGAGGCGCGAGTGGTTCACGGCGGCCATCGAAGAAGGAGTGGAAATTCCCGAGCCAAGAGACATCGAATCATATTCCGGGGTTTTCGTGGTGAGGATCCCAAAGAGCCTTCATCGCTCACTCGCGCTACATGCGAAGCGCGAGGGAATGAGCTTGAACCGCTATTGCATCTACCTCCTTGCGAAAAACGATACCCTGGAGTCAATCAAGTTTTCCTAGCGGGGCCGGCTCTGGCTCAGATCGATACTGAAGGTTTTTGGGGCCGCAATTCCATCGTGGTGTTGCGGCCCCATTATTTGGGTTGTCCAGTTGATGTATTGCGCGATGCGAAAGCAAGAAGGAAGGGCGGTGGCTACATCAAGCTCGAGAGGGATGTTTTAAGAGGAGGGGCGTGGTACTATTAAATCGGCGTATGTCAATCATCGTTTTGCGCTATCTTCTCGATGGCAACTTTCTGAAATGACAACTTAATGTATTTTGCTCCCGCGAGATGGGAGTTTGGGGTTATCTAAATGCAAGGCAAGCCAACTTCGAGATAGGAGTTGCACCATGGATGGGAAGTACAAGCTTCAGGGTGGGTTGGCTAAAAAGATCGGTCGAGTATTGTTCGCCGTGATTCTCACGGTATCTCTGGCCCCTTCGGTCCCCGCGTTGGGTGCTGAGTCAGATTCTCAGGAGGTTTCTTCAACCCAAGATGCCGTTTCGGCAGGGACTTCTCCATCGCAGCAGGAGCTGGAAGAGGAAGCGTCGGATTCTGGAAGCTCCAAAATGGACCTGAAGTCTCAGTGGGATAGCTACTCATACGCGATCATTTTGGAGGAGGAGGTCACCTTTTTGGGGACCACCTACAAACCCGGGGATATGTTGTTCGTGCAGTCCTTTGACAGCATGCCCGTTTTCGGAACGTCCGGGGCAAAGCTGGACATTAGACCTTACTATTACGCGTCGCCTTTGATAGCAACTGGCTATATATACGGTGGTTTTGAAAACGACATCTACACGGTAACCGACTCGGCCGGAAACGTTACGAGCTCTGCTCCTTGGTTCGAGAACAGGGATCTCGTTAAGAGAGTGTACTTTTTGGGCCCATTCAAGCCAAAATCTACAGCTGGATGGTTTGCGGGTTTCTCTAATCTGAGAATTGTCAAAACCACCGGTAATGAACATTTTAATCGTCTGGATACCTCCAGCGTCACCGACATGACGTCGATGTTCGATGGTTGCTCGAAGCTCCAAGCTGTTAATTACACTGATGATTGGGAAACGGATAATGTCGAGTCCATGACAGCAATGTTCGCAAACTGCTCTTCCTTAGACGAACTCCTAGTTAATTTCTGGGATGTCTCAAATGTTCGAAAGATGGATTATATGTTCTATAACTGCAGCAGGCTCGATTTTATTTCTAGTTTAAATGATCTTAACGTCGAGAACGTGACGGACATGAGCCACATGTTCTCCGGGTGCTCGAGCTATGAACATATTAGTTTTTCGAATTGGGACACTTCGAATGTCGAGGATATGTCAGGCATGTTTGAAGGATGCTCGAGCTTGCGTCACGTTGAGATAGGCCCGAATTTCAGATTCGATGGCAACGGGATATCAGACGATGCCAAGAAGGCCACCTTGCCAGCTCCATCTGGTGAAAGGTACTCTGGAAAATGGGTGGGCAGGGATGAGAATGGCATTGTCAGGGGCGCAGACGGCAAGGCGTTGGCCTTGACTTCCGAGGAGCTTGTCAATTGGGCCAACTCTGACAATGCGGGAACATGGCACTGGCAAGTCAAAAACAGCCAGGTTTTTTGCAAGAGGCTTGCAGGGGCAGACCGATATGGGACGATGGCGGAGGTCAATAAGGCCGGGTGGCCTGACGGATCCGCCTCCACGATCCTGCTCGCTACAGGTGATAACTATCCAGATGCGCTGTCTGCGGGATCTCTGGCCGGATTGCTGAACGCCCCCCCTGGTCATCACTTCCGGAAAATCGATTTCCCCCAGCGCACGCTCGGAGATCGCCAGGATGAAGGCATCTGACGGAGCCAAGGTGATCATCATCGGTGGGAAAAAGGCCGTATCCCAAAAGGTCGCCGATCAGGTCGAGGATATCGGGGGCATTGAAGTCGAGCGTATCGCGGGAAAAACAAGGTTCGAGACTTCCGAGAAGATCTTGGAATATGGCCTTGGCATGGGAGAGGGCAGATGGAATGAGTTCTGCATTGTGGTCAGCGGGGACACTTATCCTGATGCTCTTTCCGCCTCCTCTTTTGGATATGCGGCAAAAGCTCCAATAATCCTCGCTCACAAAGGCGAGCTGTCTTCAAGCACAGTTGACATCGCGAAGGGGAAGTTCGAATATTTCATCCTTGTCGGAGGGCAAAAGGCCGTCAACTCCAACTATGTTTTGGATGACTTGGAATCGAATGGAGAAGACTACGTCATCATCAGAGGAAAAGACCGGTACGAGACTTCTCGATCGTTCAGCGAATGGGCTACCTATGGAGATTATGGCGGCGAGTGGAGATACGATGGCGTGGTCGAAGGGGAAAAGAAATTATTAAACATTCAATTTGACATTTCCCATATTACATTTGTATCGGGCAACAATTTCCCAGACGCGCTGGCCGCAGTCAGCTATGCCGGTCCAGTGAAAGGTCCGATCTTGCTTGTCGACAATAACGGCGGCCCAGAGGAAATCGGTAAGTATCAAGAGTTTTACAGTTGGAAGAAAATCTCCCATCCGGTTATCGTTGGAGGAACTGCTGCGCTTTCAACCAGCATAGAGAACAGGATAAACGAATACCTGAACATGTA
Organism: Coriobacteriales bacterium; assembly: GCA_050946255.1. Taxonomy (GTDB): domain Bacteria; phylum Actinomycetota; class Coriobacteriia; order Coriobacteriales; family CADBOM01; genus JBMNUL01. The sequence goes on from JBMNUL010000055.1 coordinate 9,845, forward strand.
CTTGCAACACGAAATCTATTAGCCTGTCTTTAGGATTTATCGCTGAAAATCGTTGCGCACGTTCCCGTCGGCGCAGACGTCGTCGGCTTGGGCGTCCATGATTTCGTTGACGAGCGACTCGGCCATGCACCGGATCAGCTCTCTCACGTCGACCATGCCGTCGTCGAATCTCGGCATCTCGGGCAGCTGGACCCCTTCATCGTGTGGAGTATCCATTGCGGCCATCGCCTTTCTTCGAATCTGAATCAATGCAATTCAAGATTCTAGGCGATGGCCGTTTCCTATTGCCTATCGGAAAATGCCTTACACCAACATTCGGGACATGATCCGACACACGATCTCCGTTTGGTTGGCGCTTAGTTTTCAAATCCGGGTTTTACAAAAATTTTGAAAACCAGGTCATTTGAAATTCCCTTTACCTTCTCTTTCAAAAACTTTATATGCAAATCATGTTTTCCGCCGCTAACCACTGAAATTCATGTTCTTTTGGAATTTCAGCGGTTTGTCAAAGTTTGATAGAGTTTGTAAAAAATTTGCAATCCCCCAGCAGCGAAGAGGCTCGAAAATCCTCTAAAAATGGCTGTTTACCGGCACTTTTATCCATTCATCTCCGGTGGGCGGAACTCTTTTCCGCATTTGTCGAAAATCTGAAATTCCGCTTTTAGTATCGCGCTTGAGAGTAATCGGACTGCCGTGGTGAGCAAAGGGGGGTGCGGCAAGAAGGATGGCTCAAGAGGGTACTGTTATCAGCGGGCGCTACAAGATTTTGACCCAAATCGGGGAAGGCGGAATGTCCCGCGTATACCTGGCGCTCGACACAGTTTTGAACAAGCAATGGGCTGCAAAGGAGATTAAGCACGTTTCCGACCCAGTCCAGCGCGACCTCATCGTCTCCAGCCTCATCACCGAGTCCAACATGATCAAGAGCCTCGACCATCCTGCGATTCCCAGAATCGTCGACATCGTGGATGAGGACGGGACCCTCTATGTGATCATGGACTACATCGAAGGCCGCACGCTCGCCGAGATTCTCAAGATGGAAGGTCCGCAGGCCGAAGACGACGTCGTAGATTGGGCAGTTCAGCTCTGCGATGTTCTCGATTATCTCCACCAGCGCAAACCGCCAATCATCTTCCGCGACATGAAGCCTTCCAACGTCATGCTCAAGCCCAACGGAGTCGTTCAGCTCATCGACTTCGGCATCGCGCGCGAGTATAGGGAAGACGGATCATCGGTTTCCGCCGCAATTGGCGATACGGTGCAGCTCGGCACCCGTGGATTCGCCCCTCCTGAGCAATACGGGGGAGAGGCCCAGACAGATGCCAGATCCGACGTCTATTCGTTGGGGGCCACGATGTACTGCATGCTCACCGGCCGCAACCCCGGTGAGCCTCCTTACGAGATGGTCCCCGTCAGGCAGGTTGTCCCAGAGATTTCCCCTGGCTTGGAACGCATCGTCTCCAAGGCCACGCAGCCGAATCCAGAAGCCAGATACGCTGGATGCGCCGAGCTCGCATATGACCTCGAGCACTACCGCATTGAAGACGAAGCCCACAAGCGCGCCCTCAAGCGCAAGTGGAACACATTCGTGGGGACCTGCTCGGCCGCAGTTGCATGCCTTGCCCTCTCGTTCGTGTTCATGGGAATCGGGCAGGCAGTTCTCTCCAATAACTACAACCACATGATGGAGGTCGCTGAGCAGTCCGCAGACGCGACCGAGTCGTCACAGGCATACGTGCAGGCGGCTGCAATCGAGCCCACCTCCATCGACCCGTATCTCGGGCTCGTGGACCTCTACCGCTCAGATGGCACTTTCAGCGTGGACGAGGAAAAACAGCTGCGAGAGAGCATTTTGCCGGCAATCTCAGATTTCGAGCACAACGATGAGTGGGCGAACCTCACCTTCAAGATCGGCAAGCTCTACTGGTACTACTACGACAGCGATTCCAATGGCTCCGAGGCCGCATATGAATCCAACAGGTCGGAGAGGATCAGGGCCGCTTCCACGTGGATGCACGACGCCTGCGATGTCGAGGGATTCGAGGACCACGACCTCGCCAAGGCTTACGCAGACATCTCCGATTTCAACACCAACATCGTGCCGATGATCAACGAGGGCACAGATGCCGGTATGTATCTGCCCTACTACAACTCTCTGACGTCTCTCCTCAACGCGCTTCCAAGTAGTGACAACGATGTGATCAAACTTGAGACCGCAAACCTCACCCTCGACGCCGTGCGCACCTACCCGCGCAAATTTCGCGCCGACGGGGTGTCCGAGGACAACTTGATCTCGCTTATCGACAGGGCAGTGGCGTTGGCAAACGAGACCAGTCCCACGACCGATAGGCTCGACGCTCAGCTCATGCGCGTCAACTCGAATGAAGCTGCCGCAAGACGCGCTGTGGCCGAAGCGTACGAAGACGTGGAGGTGAAATAATGTCATCCGATATCTTCGGCACCATCTCGGTTGCCTTCCTGGCATTGGCAATAGGACTTGCAGCCGTGGCCGTGGTTCTCTTCTTCGTTTTCCACATCCGCCAAGTTCGAGATGACCTCACCGGGCAGACCGCCCAGCGCGCGATTGCAGATCTCAGGAGCGGCAATACCGTCCGTTCCAGGTTCTTCGGTGGTGAATCGCACATCTCCGGAAAGTCCAGGTCGCGCGAAGCCGCTGCATTCGATCAGGGCAGCGGAAGTCTCCACATCCGCAACGTTGGCAAGAGCGAGGTTTCCGTGGAGGCACCCGAGGCAGAAGACCTTGGTCCTGTGACGATGGGCCGAATGGTCTGGGCGAGCGAGGACAAACAACCGCTGGCTGATTCCTCGGACGAGATGGGAACGACGCTCCTGATGACCAACACCTCCAGGATGGGCCAGAAGTCCGATGACGACATGGACGAGATGGGAACGACGCTCCTGACGGGTGTCTCGATGAATTCCCAACCTGAAATCGATCTGCGCGACAACTCCAACGCCGACGACGAGATGGGAACGACTCTTCTCTCACCTGCCTCGGCGATGAAAGCTGAACAGCTCCATGGGTCCGACGACGATGCCGATGCCATTGGCACGACGCTTCTGAGCTCTATTGGCAACCGGGTGGAGAAGGGCTCCAGCGAAGCTGCGGCAAGTGACGATGACGACTACGACGAATCTGAAGATTTTGACGATGCACTTGATAGCGCGGATGACGACGACTACGACGACATGGGCACGACATTGCTCGGCACCACGTCGGCTACGGGGGATGAAGGCCGATGAGGCGTTGCTCACATATTGGGGTTTCAAAGGGTAAATCTGGTAGCAGGACCGGCAAGGGCATCGGCGTTGTATACAAAGCTGTGCTTGCCATTGTGGTGGCACTTTGCATGTGCGTGCCTGCTGCCGCGCTAGCCGGTTCCGGCACGAGTACTGGAACGGATTCTGGCACGGGAACGGTTGCCGAAACGGAAACGGTAACGGCCACTGACACTGAAACCGGCACAGACACGGGAACGGCAACGGGCACTGAGGCCAGCACGGACGCAAGCACGGACACCAGCTCTGAAAGTGGTACTGACACCGGAACGGTAACGGGCACGAGCAATGGAACGGGCACGGATTCTGGATCCAGCACAGGCACCAAGATGAGAGTAATGGGCAATCCAAGCTCTCCTTCCACATTCAGCTTTTCCAAGACTACGATTGAAATTCCGTATGGTGTCGACATCACCACTTGGCTCACCGACCAGAAGATTTACGAGATAGATAACGGGTCTGGAACTTCAACAGTTACGGGCGCGGACCTCATTGCTAGAGGCTTTTTCGATTCCGCAGTGGAGAATCCGTTGGAATTCGTAGGTCAGAGCTACCCGGCTCCCGGGGCCACCATCGCCTCAGCCGATCTGCAGTGGGGCCAGGTTGCTACTGGTAAGCTCACTCCAGATCTCACGAGCGTCGAGTTCAAGATGGGGAAGGTCGACTCTAATCCAAACGACACCGTTTCCGACGACCTGCTCCAACAGCTCCCGGATTCCATTAGGGACAATCTGCTGACAGTGGTTGGCGCCAACGGCGAGGACGTTCTCTATCACACCGGGTCTTCGGCAAATGGGGACTCCACGATTTGGATTTGCGATGCAACGAAGACCTCCGGAATAAAGCTTGGGACTTCCAGCTCTCTCACTCCCAATGATGACCAGGAGGTCATGACGTTTTCCAATTCGCTCTCCGTTGACCGGTCGGGAAAGTTCAGCTCCTCCAGTTCCGGAGAGACATATACAGTTACCGCTCCTGGTACGGTCTACGTGAAGATGCCCAAGGACGTCACGGTGAAAGACAAGGCAACTGGCAATTACGTGAACATCTACAAGGGCCAGATCGTGAAGTTGCAGGTCTCCAAGGACACCAAGATTCCCACGGTGCCAAGCATCAATGTGAAAGATTCCAACGGGAAAGACATCGTGGCCGAGAAAGTGCTGGTGCTAGACGGCAACATGGTCGTCTACGAGAGCGGTGTGCAGATCAAGGCGACGGTCACAGATCCCGCTGTGACCGAGACCGGCGAGGTTTCATCGGGCCTCGACAACGATAGTGTGAAGCTGAACCTAAAGCTCTCTGATGGGAGCACTAAGAAGATAGACGTGGACTCGATCGACTCCAACGGCCTTGCCACCTTCAGCTTGAAGCTCTCAGATCTCAGCGGGCAGGACACCATAGAGTTCGCAGACATGGACATCACTGCTTCAGATAAAGCTGGAAACCAGCTCACCAAATCTCTTTCCGGACTCGCACCAGTGAGCGGAAAGACGGTCAACGGAATCAAGTTCATGGACAAGAGCAAAGTCCAGACCACGGTCACTCCAAAGTTCAACAACAATACTGTTG
>JBMNUL010000056.1:0-14697 GCA_050946255.1 Coriobacteriales bacterium
CTTCATGCTCTGGACTGTGGAGGTATCGAAGCTGGAGATGTCCAGTTCATCGAGGGAAGTGCACCCGCTGAACATCTCCCGCATGCCTTCCTTTCCCTTGTAGTCATACCAATCGCGGGATGTGTGCTCTGTGGTGCACACCTTCGAAGTGTCGAAGTTGGAGAGGTTGAGCGTTTCCAACGACTTGCAATTTTTGAACATCCTGTCAAACCCGCCGCCATAATATGCTCCTTCAACCTTCGAGGTGTCGAAGTTGGAGAGATCGAGCGAGGTTAGACCTGAGCAGCCATAGAACATTTCGTTCATTGCCGTCACGTTCGAGGTGTCGAAGTTGGAGAGATCGAGCGAGGTGAGGCCCGAGCAGCCCATGAACATGCCCTCCATGCCTCCGTACCAGTAGTAAAAACTGACATTGGATGTATCGAAGCTGGAGAGATCGATCGAGGTGAGACCGGAACATCCAGCGAACATACGGTTCATTCCGAGAGCATTATGCGTATCCCATTTGGACACATCAAGCTGGGTCACACCAGAGCAGCCTTGGAACATCTCGTCGAATCCGCCCATGTACCATCCAGCACGCACATTGGACACATCCCAGTTCGATACATCGATTTCCTTCAATTTATGGCAGCCGTAGAACATCGATCCCATCGACCTGACGTTCTTGGTATTGAAATGCGACACATCGAGATTCTCGAGGTTACCGTCTCCCCTGAACATGTAGCACATGTCGGTGACGCTGGATGTGTCGAATTTTTCTCCAAAGGTGATGCTCTTGATATTCCAGCACGCTTCGAACATCCAGTCCATTTCCCGGACTTTAGAAGTATCCCAATTGGTCAAATCAATCGACTTCAACTGGTAGCATTCATAGAACATTTCTTCCATGCTGGTGACATTGGACGTGTCGAAGCTTGAGACATCAAGGGATGTAATTCCCCTGCAGCTCCTGAACATTGCCTGCATGCTTCTCACATTGGATGTGTCTATATTCTCCAGACCTTCGACCGTTTTTATTTCTTCCAGATTTGAGAACCACCAAGCGGTGTTATTGGGCTTGAGCTTGTCCTTGATCACGACTCTCTTCACGTCGTCTGACCTGGTATGCCACCCTGGCATGTTGTTGCCCCAGGTGTATGCATAGTAGTAGTTATTCTCGAATCCTGTATAGATCGTGCCGGAATAAGTGTTGTTCTCGCAGTCCGTTATGGTCTGCCCAGCCGTGTCGGTGGTCACATTTTCCTGCGTGGAACGGATGAACAGCAGGGTGCCAGCCTCATATGTATCCCCTGTGGTGGTGGTCACATCGGAATCGAGCAGGACTGCATAGGCCGTGCCGGTTCCAGCATCTGTGGAAAGCGGGGACAACTTGGAGCCCACTGTCCCTGACATGGTTGTTGCAGTCGCCCTTAGCGTTCCATCTCCGGAGTCCTCCCCCTCTTTTGAGACCTGCCTCTCCACCTCCAGGGTCTCCGGATTCCTGACCGAAAGCATGTAGTCAGGACAATCCTCGGCAGAGTCGACCGCAGCTTCGCTGGAAACTTCGGCAGCGTCAGAAGATTCAGCTGAGGAACTGACGGAACCCGAATTGACCTGGGTGTCCACAGAATCCCCTACCACATTGGAGGTTGCCAGGGCTTTTCCGCCTGATGGCGCCGCCACCGCTTCATCTTCGTTGTCGAACTGGAGGAAGGTGCTCTTTGCAGTCGTGGTGTTCTGGGCGTCTGTGATCGTGTAATCGAGATAGTAGGGAATGGACTCCCCTTCGGGGGCTGTGAGCTTGATCTTGAAGGTGAACTTCTGGTTGGGGTTGTACCCATTTCCAGTGTTGTCCACTGCAAATTTCTGAATCGCAAGAGAACCGGGGGCTTTCTTGTTCACGAAGGTGGGAACATCGTTGTCCACATACCAGTTGCCGCTCGAGCTGCTCTTGTACACATTAGAGGAATCGATGCCCAACTCGCCATCGGACCCACCGGAAACGATCACGCGGTAGTAGAAGACGGCGGAAGTGTACTCGATGTCGCTGCCATCTACGGTGTAGTAGCCATCGCTGCCGAGAACGGCTCCCTCCGGCACGTCCTCCTTTGCGGCATATATGAACGTCTTGTCGGAGAAAGTGCCATCGCCATTGTCGAGGTCGTCCTGAGTGTACTTGATCGTGGGGAACTGAATGTCGCCGTCGGCATCGTTTGTCGCTTGAAGCGGGGTATCGGTAACCGTTGTGGTGGCCCCACCGTTCTCGTCAAGGTAAAGCTTGTTGCCATCCTCGTCGTAGAGGCTGAACGTGAATTCCCCTGCGGTCAGCGCATCACCGGACTTGAATTTCTTGAAAGCCGTGAAGCTCGTCGACCCTGTGGCGGTGTAGCTGTTGGAGAACGTGGGGGTATCCACCTGGTTGCCATCCGCATCCGTGTAGACGGCCGTGCAGGTCATCGTCCCGTCGCCGTTGTCGACTGGAGTTACCGTGGCCGTGTAAACGGTGCTGTCGTACTCCATGCCCTTCATGCCGCCGTTGGTCTCGCTGATGGTGTAGGTATAGGTTTTCCCGTTGTCGTCACCATCGAACTTGATTGCACCGAACCTGACAGCTCCATCGGCATCGTTGGTGGCAGCTGCCACCATATTTCCACTGGAGTCCCTGAGCTCGAAACGGAACATGTTGGCCTTGGTCGGGGCCCCGGAGAGCTTCTTGGAAGCCGAGAAGCTGACTGCTCCCTTGGTCTTGTACACATTGTTGAACGTGGCCGTATTGTCCCTGTTCGAATAGATCTTCCCAGAAGCAGAATCCGTGTCCGCATTGTAGCCGGGGGTGTCTTCCTCAACGACCTTGTATGTGGTGCCCTTTGGAAGGTCTATCAATGTGGCGGTCTGATCGGCTTGGATCTTTATGGTCTGGCCATTGGAGAAAGTTCCCGTTGAGACCTCGTTGCCATCTGCATCGGTGATCTTGTAGCTCACCTGGTCGAGGAAATCGCTGCCGTCTGCGTTGGCAAGGTTGATGGTGAAGGAGAACTCCTGTCCGTCGCATGCGCTCGTGGTGTTCTCGACGGTCTTGGAGATATTGAGGTCGCCATAGGGATGATAGGTGTTGACGATGTTGGCGGTCACGTTCCCGTCGGAGTCCTCAGTGCTGGTCACGCTCGAGTTGTAATCCTCTGCGAACTCGAGAACCGTGTAATTGTACTCGACTCCCTGGTCATGGTAGCGGGGAAGCCCTGTGAAGCTGTAGTTCCAGTTGCCGCTCTCATCTGCCCTGATGGTCTTCGACTTGTAGTAATTGCCGTCGCGCATCAAAGTCACGGTGACACTGCTCGGACGCAGGTCCGGAGTATCTTCGGCCCAGGTCTTGGACCCGGAGACCTCAACGGTATCGGGAACATGCTTGTTGATGAGGGAAATGGTCCCGTCGGAGTTGTAGGAGATTCCCTGGGAATACCCCTCGGGAACATCTTCTACGAACGTGTAGTGATAGGGAGTACCGCTTGAATCCCTGTATGCAAGGCCCTTGAACGTTGCCACCCATGCTTCGCTCTCATAGGAAAGCGAGGACCCAGCTGAGTCCGCAGTTCCATCAAGTGTCACAGCCTTGCCGGTATCCACGCCGTTCTGATAGAGATGGACGGTCACCGAAGATGGTCTGATGCCGTCGTTGTCGTCGGAGTCGTCCCAGGTCTTGGTAACGGACAAGTCGTAGTTCTTGAGACCGACCTTGGTGTAATCGTGCCTGAGGAGACCCGTGGTAGTCCCCGTGCCGCCGGTAGTGGAGTCCGCGGCCGTGCAGTACATGTAGACGTTGTTGTATGCATGCGCTCCGTCTGGATCGGAGCTGGAACCTCCAGCGCTCTTGGCGATGTACTGCTGGGCCTCGTCGTTTGAGGGGGCGATCATATTGAGGTACGCCGATACCGTTCCGCCAGGTTCGAGGACGAAATCTGTGCCGTCGGCTTTCTTGGAGCAGTCTATTGCAACCACTGTGACCTTGGACATGTCATCGGGCGGAGTCGTCGACCAGATATCCGTATTTCCAAGGTCCCCCGCTTCAGAAGTGCGGTCCTTGCCATTGTCAGTTGACTCGATTGGGATGTCGGAGGTTGAGTAGTAGACGACTGGATCGATTCCCATCCTCTCCAGAGACGAGACATCGACGCTTGCCAGGGTACCCTTCCACTGGGTGTCCCCATAATCCGCTTTGTCCGAGGAGGGCACGTATCCATCGATCTTGTCGTACAGCACGATGCCGGACATCTCGGTATGAAGACTTGCAGTGGCCGAGAGACGGTACATGTAGTCGCCTCCCGTGTATGCAACGAGTTCCTTGTCGTCGGTCCCATGGGACCCGGTCACACCTGTGCCCCAATACCCGTCGTTGTTGACCATCACTTTCTTGGAGAGCTCTGCCACCGTGTAGTTGAGGTTGCTTACCTCAGTTGAAGCGCCAGCGTACACGAAGGCGGGCTTGTCGGTGGTGGAGTCCAGATCGGTCATGGCGGCCTTTTCCGTATCATCCGCGAAAGCCGTCTGCGTGACCGTGTTGTTGCCATCGGGGGAGTCAGGCTCGCCGGCATAGTTCTCAACGGTGCCCAGCACGTCGTTGCCGCTCTCGTAAGAGATCACGTTGTGAAGCTCGTTGCCGTAGTCCCTCATCAGGTCGAACGGGTAGGTTGCCTCGAAGGTGATGTATGGGTCGTCCTCCACATAGCCAACTTGCGAATCCTGATAGGAACGGAAGGGCATTGGGGTGAGGTCCGCCTTGACCACGAGCAGGGTGCGGCCTGTTCCCTTGTAATCCTGGATCGTGTAGACATCCGTGATGGAGTCTGCCGCGCGCATCTTCACAGTACTGATGTCGGGAGTCACTCCCTTTGGCAGCAAGTCGTACCAAGTGCAGGATGTATCCGCCGGAATGTCCCCGTTCTCAACTGCGTTCTTCCAAATGTCCAGGTCGTTGACGTTCGAGATCTCCCTGACCTTGGAGCTGTACTGGATTCTCACAACTTGGTTGTCGTAATCGACTGTCTGGCTGGCATCTTTGCTGGGTATCGCCTTGATCAGCTCCGAATATCCGCATAGCCTGTCGGTGCCGCTGCCATCCATGGTGAAGATGGTGTCCCCATCCTGGGTGGCGGTCATCTCATCGCTGTTGGTCAAGAACGTCGTGGGAGAGGTCTGGTTCTCCAGAGCGGACTGCGCTATCTCCTTTACCTTTTCAGTGGGATGAAGGGTGACGCTCGGGATCACGTAGGCATCGGCTATTGCGGCAACGAACTCGCCGTCGCCATCATCATCTTTGCCCGCTGTGACGGAGACACGGTACTTTGCCGTGTCAGAGGGAAGGGCCACGTCCTTTGTGCTGGCGCCATCGGTCCAGTCGACTTCCTGGGTGGAGATCACGTTCCCATTGGAATCCAGGGCCTCCACTGTGAACACCGGAATATGGGTGTAGTCAGAATCCTTCACATATCCGACGCCGTAGGTACCGCCGTTTGCATTAGCGTTTCCAGTCCAGATCTTCTGTCCGTTGTCATATACGACCTGGTTCTGATCGACGTCGGAGGCATCGTACTCCACGGCCTTCCAGATCGTCGGCCGCACCAGATGCAGGCTGTTGAAATCGAAGTCCTCCCCCACCTTGAGCTGGATCTCATCTGAATCGATGCGCTCCTTGTATGTGAGGTCGCCATCTTCGATCGTCATCGTGACGTCGTTCTTGCCGAAGTCCTCGATGTCCTTTCCGTCGGCACCAGCCTCCTCGGTCCATGGGAGCAGATACCCGCGGATGTACTGCACGAAATCGGCGTTCACGTCCGTGTTCTTGTAGGCGATCTTGTTCAGGGCATCGGGATAGATTCCCCAGCAGCCAGTCCATCCATTGATGCCGGCCCTCGAACCATAGTCGGTATGAGTGGTGTAGTAGGAGTTGTCGTCTGCGCCCCACTTCTCATGGTAGAAATGCCCAGAGGGGTAAACACCTTGCGGAGTGTGGTAGAAGAAGTTGAACTTTGCGGAGTTCGATGCAGTGGTGGTTGTTCCGTCATCTGTCTGAACGCAAGTCCAAGTTGCGTCGTTGGAAAGCTCGTAGCTGGTGTCTGCCTTGAACTGCGAGAACGGGTATGCCACCTTTACATATTCGTACTGTGTGGTGTTGTCTCGCTTCCAGACGTTGGACTCCTCGGTTCCGCTTTCCCCAGAGACTATGAAGCTGTTGCACGGCACTGTCTCTCCGCCTTCGGTCATCGTCGTGGACGGCGAGTCGGTCCAGCTCATGGAGTAGTTGGTGTTCCCAGTGTGATACGCATACGTGCACCAGGTGGCCACGAGGAACTTTGTCTCGTCCTTGTACTCATCCGGGATGGTCACGCCCTGCTTCTCCAGCTCGGCAGCGCTGTAGGTGCGGTAATTGTAGTGATACTTGTTCGCAGAGGTTACTTCCTCATGGGTGTCGACCCGGGCGGTAATCGAATTGCTGGTGGCATCCAATGTATTGCCGGCATTCGTGATGACATTGACGGTGGCGGTGAGAGGCGACGAATCCTGCATGTCCACGACCTCGGACGGCAAGACATTCTCGTAGGACAGCTGAATCGAGACCTGGGTGGCGGCGGACATGTCACGGGTGTTGGTGAGGATGTAATACCCACCGTTCTCATCGTCCACGAAGGACCAGTTGAATTCCGTACGGGTGGAAGGCGCCTCCGCCAGAGGGAGGACAAGGTTATCGCAATAATTACCGTTGCGGTCCTTGAATATATGTGCGGGAATCTTCACCGTGATATCGCCGGCGCCGTAGTCATGCTCTCCATATAGGGCGAACTCGATCTGAGCCGTAAAGGTCTGCTCGGAATTGTCGGTGGGCTTCTTTGTGAGAGATGCGTAGGTGCTACCGGTATCGGTATCCTTCAGCATCCAACCTATGTAGGTGTAGCCGATATAGGTTCCGTCGCCCCAATTCCCAAGTGTCCTGTACTTTCCATTGCCGGTTTCAAGTTGCGACTGATTGCCATTTCCGCTGGTAACCGTGCACGTGAGGTTGTCGGCGCCACCGTTGCTGATGTCGCGGACGTCCGCGAGTTCGTTATCGTTATCGGCAACGCCGAGGAAGCTGGAATTGGCCTCGGTACTGGAAGACGAGTTGGAAGTGGAAGCACTGGAAGAGCTGGAGCCACCGGTCGAGGCGGAGCTGGAAGAGCTCTGGCTAGAGCTTGATTCGCCAGAATTCTGAGTCGAGCCGTTTTTGGTTGCAGCAGAATCGGATTGGGAGCCATCGGTTTGCGCCGCGCTGGAATCGGAAGTGGACTGAACCCCCGATTCGCCCCCTCCTGAGGTTTCCGTACTACCGTCAGTCAAGCTTTCGGCCTGCGACTGTGTCGACGCTTCAGACCCTATGTCGGCAACTGCCGCAGTCGGCGCCAAAGATATCACAAGCACCAGCGTGCAGAAGCAGGAGAAGATCTTCTTCCCGAACTTCGAGGCACTGTGTCTGTGTCTTTGCGACCCACGCCCCTTTGTTTTTCCAGAAACTACATGATTGTCTTCATTTTCCTTGCTATCCCCGAAAGACATTGAAATCGCTCCCACTAAGCTTTTCCCTTATCTTTTTTTGTGGAAATGCTTTTCAATTTATTTGACGGCCCACTCCGTCGCCATCCCCAGGCCTTCGCCACCTGAGTGATGGACATCAATTGAAAAAGATTTCCTATAAATCCCTGAATTAGAATAATAGTAGAGAACTTTCATAAACAAATGACTATTTTTTAAAAGACAATAATATCTATGCGAAATATACGATTCTATAAATTAGAGTTGCTAGATTTTGTTTCAATAGATTCCAATTCATCAGAAACGTAGAGCCACAGCATGTCGCACTGTAACCTTATAGATACATTCTTCAGTCTATAATGCAATCAATGCGTATTTATTGCACTGCTGCGGTGTAGTGCCAATTTGGGAACAGTGTGGGGGTCACTGACCATTATTTTCACTGCCGCGGTGTAGCCTTGACTCGGGAATGCCCGCAGATTACCGCCCTTAAGATGGGAGAGAAATATGATTGTGCTCTTGATTATCCTGGCAATCATCGTGGTGCTCATAGTGGTGCTGCTCGTCAATGCCTCGCGTCTCAAGCCAACGGAGGTGAAAGACCCTCTCCCACCAACAGAAGTGGAAGTCGGAGACGATGCGGTCGAACGCTTCCGCGAGATGCTGCGCATCCCAACGGTCTGGGCCGGGGAGAACCCAAATGCCGACCACGAGCCCTTTGACCGGTTCATTCCCAAGATGAAAGAGCTCTACCCAAAGGTGTTCGAGGAGCTTGAGCTGACTACCATCGAGACGTATGGGATCATGCTCAAGTGGAAGGGCGCGAACCCCGATCTGGACCCGATTATCTTGATGGCGCACCACGACGTCGTGGCCGCCAACCCTGACGAGTGGACCCACGACCCGTTTGCGGCAGACATCGAAGATGGAAAGATCTATGCCCGCGGATCGGTGGACACGAAGTGCATCCTGGCGTCTCTCTTCGAATCGACAAGCAAGCTCCTCGAAGAGGGTTACGTGCCACCGCGTGACATTTGGATCTGCTCTTCCAACTGCGAGGAGGACAACGGCAACACCGCCCCGGCGATGGTGGAGTACCTCAAGGAGCACAACATCAACCCCTACATGGTTCTAGACGAAGGCGGCGCCGTCGTGGACAACCCTCCGCTTGGAGTTGAGAACCCCTTCGCGGTGATCGGCGTCACCGAGAAAGGAGTGTTCAGCGCATTCCTCACCGTCAACTCCAAGGGAGGACACGCCTCCACCCCGTCGCTCGAAGACGCAACCGCAAAGCTTGTCTCGGGGTTCGACGATATACAGAAGAATCCTCCCAAGGCCAAGCTCTCCAAGCCGATTGAGGCGATGCTCAAGGAGCTGGCATCCTATGGGGGCTTTGGATTGAAGATCGTGTTCGGGAACCTCTGGCTCTTCAGGCCTCTGGTGCTGAGCATCATGAAGAAGAACAACGAGACCGCTGCGTTCGTGCGCACTACCTACGGAATCACCGAGCTCGAGGGCTCTACTGCGGCAAACATCATCCCCAAGCAGGCAAAGGGAACCTTGAACGTGCGAATCGACCCGGGAGAGAACGTCGACATCGCCCTGTCGCGCATCAAGGCACGTTTTGACGATCAGACCGAATATGTTCTGAAGTACACGACCGAGCCCTCCCCCATCTCCCCATTCGAGAACGACCCGGCCTACTCTTATCTGACATCGGTCGTCCACAGTGTCTATCCGGATGCTGGAATTGCGCCATATGTTCAGGCATCCTCCAGCGACTCGAGGCACTTCCACCGCATCTGCCCGCGCACATACAGATTTGCCGGGATCCTCTTCAAGGGAGACCAGCGCGCACGCATCCATGGACAGGATGAGAACCTCGATGTGGAATCCTACAAGCAGGGCGTGAGATTCTACACGGAGCTGATCCGGAACTTCGATCGCCTGGGCAAGTAGGGAGCTTCAAGCGATACGTCCGGAATAATACTGACGAGCATCTACCAGAAGGAACCTCCAGATGAGGGGCCTGCGAGAAAGAAGGAGAAAATGACTGAAGGCACCCAGCAAGGCAGAAAGAAGGGCGGCTTCTTCTACGGCTGGTGGATCGTGATCGGCGGCCTCCTTATCATGGCCACGTGCTACACGATCTTCGTGAACTGCATCCCGCTGTTCCAGTCCCCGATGGTAAGGGACCTGGGAATCACCGTGGGTCAGTTCAACACCGGAGTCTCCCTCAGCACAGTGGTGGCGGTGTTCGCCTCCCTCGTCATTGGAAAGCTCACGGACAAGTGCTCTGCGCGAATACTAGCAGCCATCACTGTCATCACGAGCGCCGTGGTTCTGTTCTTCTTCTCATTCGTGACCCAAGTCTGGCAACTCTACCTGCTCTGCGTAATAGCCGGAATGGTGGTCGTGGCAGGCACCAGGCTCCTCGTCTCCGTGATCATCTCCAACTGGTTCACTCTCAAGCGCGGTCTGGCGGTGTCGATTGCATTGGCCGGATCTGGAATCGGCGGCGCTGTGCTCTCCCCGATCACCAGCGTCTTCATCGACAGCTATGGATGGCGCCCGGCGTTCCTGCTATTGGCGGTCATCAGCTTGGTCGTGGCATTGCCTATTTCGGTGATCTTCTTCAGAACACGTCCAAGCGAGAAGGGGCTAGAACCCTACGGAGCTGGTCAGGTTGAGAAGGAGAAGGCCGACAAGTCCCCGGATGTTCCGGTCACGATCTCGGTTGGCTGGAAGCACCTGCGCAAGAGCGCTTCGTTCTGGCTGCTGGTCATCGGATTCATCATGATGGGAATCACCAACGGCGCCATCATCACCAACTCGATCTCCAACATGACTTCCGTCACGCTCGATGGAGTCGAAGTGGTGACAGGCGGGCATGACCCGGTATGGGCCGGCAGCGTTTGGTCGTTCTATTTGGTCGTCGTGATCGTGGCAAAGATTTCACTCGGCGCGATCTACGACCGCTGGGGCATGAAGATCGGGACCATTCTGGGGACGGTTACATCCGTGCTTGCCGGAATCATGCTCTGCTTCCCCACAACCGATTGGGGCCCAATCCTGGCTTGCCTGTTCTTCGGGTTCGCCACCTGCATGGGTACAGTTGCACCGCCGATTATGGTGGTCAAGGAGTACGGCAAGAAGGACCTTGGAACGGTCACTGGAATCGTCACTGCATTCGAGATGTTCGGTGCTGCCGTGGGAGCCGTGGCATCGGGAATCATGTTCGACGCCTACCTGTCGTTCGTGCCGGTGTGGATCATGGTCATCGTGGCTTCCGTGATCATGGGCATCACGCTCCTGGCATCGATTCCCGCAGCGCGCAAGCTGGTCGAGCGTCGCAGGGCGGAAGGAGCACCAGAGCTCGATGCCGAGGGATTCGAGATCAAGGAAACCGAGAGGGCTGCCGAGGCCGAGAAGGCGGCCGAGGAGAGCTAGGCACCCCGGGCCTTGGAAGGGAGACACTGCTGTGACAGGGGGACGGTTCTCCTGTCACTCCGGAGGCTTTGACAAGGGAACCGCACTTGTCACGCCTATCCAGAAACGCTCCTACTCGATTCCCATCCAGGCGTTGAGCTTGGCCTCGATGTTTATTGAAACCGCCTTTTTCCCTCCCGCAATATAGCCTTGGAAGATATTCCCCTTGTTCTCTGTCACAACGTCCTCGATGACGCCGAGGTCTTTGTCGGAAACCAGCAGTATTGGAGACCAAGGCCGGCCCGCGAGGCTCACGGCGCTCAGCGCATCTGGGAAGTCTTTGCCCGAGGCCACGGTGAGGTTCGAATACGTGAGCTGCGGCAGCGCCCTGATCCCTATTCCATCTACTGAGCCTCCGCAAGACCAGACGCAGAACATGCTGGATGTCTCGTAACGGGTCGCCCCAGAGAACACGCCGCAAGCAGTCGAACTTCCGAAGTCTGCTTCCACAGACTCTGCATCCACCGCAGACGAACCTCCTAGGATAAGCAAGGTGCTGAACTTCCCCTTCACGAGCGCCGCGGTGCTCTTGCCGAGCTTGCCCTTATCGGCGAGGAATATCGGCGCCTTTGCGCAATATCCATATGGGGCTGCGGAAAGCGCATCGGGGTAGTTGTTCCCGGACGCGACTATCGCGGTCCTTCCCCAACCTCCATGCGAGCATCCATAGGAATAGATCTTCTCCGCCGTCTCGAATCTGGTCGCGCCGCTTATCCGCTCGACGCTCACCCCGTCGATGCTGTCGACCTCGGCCGCGACCGAGTCGGACACAGCGCCTTTCCCCCCTATGATCAAGACCTTGCACCCGCTGGAGCTCCTGACCCTCTCGATCTCGGTCCGGACGCTCGGGCTGAGCTTCTTGCTGGAAGTGGTGAGAAGCGGGGCCTTCAGCAATCCGGCAAGAGGCCCAGCTGCTAGTGCATCCGGGTAGTTGTCTCCGGTAGCAAGCAGAATCGTCGATGCAGACCCATCCCTCCACTTCTCGCTTACCAGCTTCGATCCGGTCTCGTAACGGTCGGAGCCGCTGATCCGCTTCCATGCATTTGGACGGGCAACGGGCTTCTCCCCTTTCTCCCATACCCAGGTTCCGGCAGGAGCCGTGGAAGATGGAAAGCCGAACTTGAGCTCCGTTACAGTCTGCGGACAAGAACAATCCTCCAAACACCATCTGCCAGAATATCCCGATGCCGTCGGAACGGGGAGACAGGCCCAATAGTCCGACGATCGGCCGCAATTGCCCTCGAACCTGAACTTGCTCCCCAACTTCACTTTTGCCAAGGAAGTGCACTCGTCGAACATTCCATCGGTGCAGTCTGCATTCGAGGTGTCCCAATTGGACAGGTCGAGATACTTCAGAGATGAGCACCCTTCGAAAATGCTGCTCATATCCGTGACGTTGGAGACGTTGAACACGGAGACGTCTATCGAAGCCAGGTTCTTGCATCCGTAAAACATGAAGGAGATGTCCGTCGCCTTCATCTTGCCGCCCTTGAAAAGCTTGAGATTGGAGAGCGACGTGCATTCAATGAACATGGAGTCTAGGTCCGTGGCGTTCGACAAATCCCATTTTGACAAGTCTAGGGAGGTGATGGACGAGCATCTCGCGAAGATGCTGTCTAAACATCTTGCCTTGGAAACATCCCATTTGGACACGTCGAGAGCTTTCAGAGATGTGCAGCCAGAGAACAGGCTTCGCATATCGGTGATATTGGATACATCCCAATTCGAGACATCCAGCGATTTCAGGGACGAACAGCCATAGAACATGTCGTCGAGCTTGGTGACATTGCCGAATTTCCAATTAGACACGTCGAGCGATTCCAACGAGGAGCATCCATAGAACGCATCTCGAATATACTCGACATTGGAGACATCCCATTTGGACACGTCGAGCGCTTTCAGAGACGTGCAGCCAGAGAACATCCTCTCCATGTTATCAGCCTTGGAAGTATTCCAATTGGAGACGTCGAGCGAGGTCAGGGACGAGCAGCCATCGAACATGCTGCTAAGCATATAGGCATGGGAGACATCCCACTTGGAGACATCTAAATTCTTGAGATTCTTGCAGCCCTTGAACATGGAGTACAGGGACCATACCTTCGAGAATCTCCATTTCGAGACGTCGAGCGAGGTCAGGGACGAGCACCCCGAGAACATTCCCCCAGCTTCGACGATATTGGACATGTCGAATTCCGAAACATCGATTGAGGAAAGGGAACTGCAGTTCTCGAACAGGGAGGAGGCGGAGCGGGCAGCTGAGAGGTCGAGCTTTTCCAAGCCCTCTATTGACTCGAGCTTGGAAAACCCTGCGAACCAGCCGCTGGCGCTTTTCGGCTTGATGCTGTCAAGGAGAACTGCCCTGACGGCTTTGCCACGAAATGCCTCCCAAGGCGCATCGGACAGGTAGCACCTCGCCTCGTCGTTGTAAGTGACTTTGTAGTCTTTGCTCTCCGAAACTGCATATACAGTGCCCGTCACGGAGACAGAAGGGTTGCTGACGCTCTTGACAGTGGCAGAAGTTCCGTCGGAGATGACCTGACTGGACCTCAGGAAGAACAGCGTGTTCGCGGGATAGGACTTGCTCCCCACCTTTTGGGTCGTGGTCGAGAAGACTGCGTAGACCGTGCCGGTGCCAAGAGGCGACGCGCTCGTCGTGAAGAGCGAGCCCGCCCCTGAAGGCCGGGGCGATACCGGTGCGGTTGCCTCTGCCGAATCGATGCTCGAGGCCTGCTCGGACACAGCCTGCTCGGCTTGCTCTGCCGCTTGTTCCGCTTCCTGCTGCCCGGCGGGCTGGTCTGCGGCAGGCTGCTCCCCTGCTGTCTGGACCTCAGGCGCAGCCTGCCCGGCCTGGTCGACCGCCTGCTCCTCGACCGCCTGACCGCTGGATTCAGAATCCGCATATGCAGTGCCAGGAACCGCCGGCATCAGCGAAACTGTGAACACCAGCGCGAAGAGCGCCCTGCCCATCTTGCCGAAGCGAGAACGACAATCTCCGCCTTCACTTGCTTTCATGCTGCTTCCCTCCCCCATAAGGGGCATGAAACGAACTTCCACCGCTATGATCGGCTGTTGGGATGCGCACGTGCTCCCGTGCTTGCAATTCCACGGAACCCGTACGCACACCACCCCACATGAGAAGGGTATGTCCAATTGGTACCGGCATCCTTTCACGTACGTGAGAATTTGCACAAACTTTACGCGGGATCGAGAGAGCGAAGGAGCTGGACTCGAGGTTCTAATCGCTCGAGAAGGGAGACCTTGGTACTCGAGTTGCTCTGTCTATTGAGTAAAAATACTCAATATATTGAGCAAATTTACTCAATAGTGTATTTTGATGACAAGGAAATCCGCCGTCAGAAAGCCAATTGGCGCCGAAGTTCATGACCCCAACGATCGAGAAGGTGGAAAACGAATGTACCAACGACTGCAGGTCGAGATCATATATCAACGGATGCTCGAAGCAGATAACCCGCTGATCCAGGCAATCACCGGGCCGAGACAGTCGGGGAAATCCACGATGATCTCCCAGGCCCTAGGGACGGTGGGAATTCCATTTCTATCCGTCAGCGCAGATGATGTGACGGCACCCAATATCGACTGGATCAGAACCGAATGGCAGCAGGCCCGCAACCTTCAAAAAAGAAGTGGAGGAACATTCATCCTCGT
>JBMNUL010000057.1:0-14523 GCA_050946255.1 Coriobacteriales bacterium
CTACACACTCGATTCATCCCAAGGGCATCGAGGCCTAACTAGAATTGAGGCTCAACTAGAAAATGACCGGGCCCGTAATTGAATCGGAGCCTGGCCATTTGATCTTTTTCGGAAGTACGAACCCCAGCTGGAGCCCGACCATTAGATTCTTGTTAGGAAGTACGAGCCCCTCCTTGAGCTCGGCCGTTAGATTCTTGTCCTGGATGCCAGAGCCCCCGCTGGATCCTGGCCTTCATATCCTCGTTCATGAGGCAGAACCTTCTGCTGAGGACCGGCATTCATGTTCCTACCGGCAAGACGAGCCCCCTGAGGTCCTCGTATTAAATTCTTTCCACCAGAGCCTACCCCTGGGATCCGGCCTTCGAGTTCTTGTTCAGGAACACGGCCAACAGCACAACTGGCAATGCTACTTGGGCGGCAACGAAGATCTTCAAAGGTATTATTGCCTTCTCAGAGGGCATGGGCCTCTTGGGAACATCTGCAAATGGGTCTGGCTTCTCACTCAGCTTCTTCTCGTTGAGCTTGCGCCTTGCGGCTATCGAGATGTCGTCCCCTACTCTCTCGACCCTCTTCCAGAAGTTCTCTGGCTTTACAAACTCTGCGAACTTTTCCCCGCTCTTCTTGATAATCCCTGGCAGGCTGTGCTCTTCCGCGCGCCTCTTGCGATCCGCGATGTTGTCCGGGTCGTCCTTGAACATCCAGTCGGTATGCTTGACCTTGTAGTAAGTCGTGCCATATGCAAAGGTCCCGGCCGCCCAGGTGGCAAACGTACCGTAGAACGCAGACAGAGCCAGACCATAACGCCGCCAACCATACTCAGCACCGAACAGGAACCCCATCCTCACAGCAGATCTCCTAGTGTAGAACCTCCGGGCCATGTCGCAGAATTCCATCTGCAGCTCCCACGGCGAGAGATGCCTGGGCTGATAGGTGGCGTTCATCATGTCGAAACAGCTCCACTCGTTCACATCGTTCATGATCATCCTGTTCTCGCGCTGATACTGCTCGTAAACAGGGGTCCCAGGGAACGGGGTGAGCACTGCGGGTTGCAGCTGATAGGCGTCGATGCGCCTGGCGAAATCGATGGAGTTCTCGATGTCGGACATGTAATCGCCGTCGAGTCCGAGGACAATGCTCGCTATGACCTCGATGCCATGTTCCTTGCAGGCGATTCCGGCACGTTCGATGTCGTCGACGGTCTGGTGCTTGTTGATGATGTCGAGGGAATCCTGGTTCAATGACTCTATTCCGATGAGGACTCTGGTGAGATGTGCCTCTGCGAGGAGGTCGAGGAGCTCGGGATCGTCGGCCATGTCGGTTCTCCCGAAGAAGAACGTCTGCTTGAACACCAGCCCCTCGTCTATCATGCGGC
Source organism: Coriobacteriales bacterium (assembly GCA_050946255.1). Lineage (GTDB taxonomy): Bacteria > Actinomycetota > Coriobacteriia > Coriobacteriales > CADBOM01 > JBMNUL01. Next base: position 1,373 of record JBMNUL010000057.1, read on the forward strand.
GGCAGATCTCCTTGGCGCGCTCCTTGTCGGCAGTGAAGTTGTCGTCCTCGAAGTTCATGTACTCGAAGCCCATCTCCTTGTAGAGACGGACTTCCTCGATCACGTTGTCCACGCTGCGCTTGCGGTATGGAGCGAACATGCGGCTCGTGGTGCAGAAAGTGCATCTGAACGGGCATCCACGAGACGTGAGGATGTCGGCAGCCTCGCATGGTGTCTTCAACAGGGAGTAATCCGGGAATGGGACGGTGTCCAAGTCGCAAATCGGATCGGCACGCACTATCGGGTCGGTGAGCCTGCCCTCGACAGCATCGAGGATAATGTTCTCCCCTTCGCCGACGAGCACCTGGTCTGCATGTTCCAGAGCCTCTTCTGGAAGTGCCGAGGCGTGCATCCCGCCGATGATCACGCGGGCATGGCCTTTCTCGTGGAACATGTCCGCCAGCTGATATGCACGTTTCGCACTGGAAGTCATCGTATAGAGGCAGAGCACGTCAGTGCGCTCTATGAGCCGATCCATGTCGAACTTGCCGTTGAGCTCCTCGTATACCTCGACTTCGTGGCCTGCCCTGCTGACTATCCCAGCCAAGATCAGAGGACCGGTGATGGAGTCCGGGTGACCATAGACATCGGCGCCCCACCTGTATATTCCCAGCCTCCTGAACAACGGGGCCGGATTGATGAAAGTGACCCTCATCTCTGAACATCTCCGATTCGAATTTGACGCCAACAGCTCCCCACTCTGAGACCACCAGGCATCAACATTGTCGTTTTCAAATGATTCGAACAGGCCTGCCTGTGGCAGCACTCCCCTGCCCTGAGATGGCAATTCCCTCAACAGGCCATAATCTTCAGAGAAATTTACCTTATGACCAATCTCGGAAATTGAGCATTTCCAACAAAAATGTTGCAAGTTCACATAATTTCAACGTGTTTATAAAGTTTGATGACCAAGATTTTGTCACTCGCGAGAGCTTGGAAATTGTCAATAAGAATGCAAGGGAGTTTTTGCAGATAACCCAACGTTTTCAGGCTATTGATAATCGATGATTTATTTGGGCATTTTACTTACATGTGTTAAATAAAAAACGACTTCGGAGCTACTGCCCAACTGGAATGAGGTTCATGTTCCCAAAAACGAGATCTTTGCAAACCCCGAAGAACTCGCGGAACATGTTGTTGGGGTTGTACCACGGCACAGAATCCGCGGCTATCCCCACAGCATTTCCTATTCCGGACTTGCGCGCTATCTGCACTCCCCTGTAAACGTGGAAATTGCTCGTGACTATTCCAACTGTCGAGTTCTTGTAATCGAAGAGCTTCATGCTGTTCTCTATGTTCTGCTTGGTATCCTTCGACTGGTCCTCCTCGATGATCCTGGACCTGTCGATACCCCGGCTCACGAGGTAGTCGGCCATTCCCTCGGCTTCTGGAAATGGTTCGAGGCTACCCTGTCCCCCAGAGACTATGCAGATTGTATTCGTGCTCTCCTCCAGATATTCATATGCCTTGTCGAGGCGGAACTTGAGCACAACACTTGGGCCGTCGTCCTTCACCTGTGCGCCCAAGACGATTATGTAGTCCAGCCCCGGCTCCACTTGAGCGCCGAACCCACTTGCCACGAAACATTCGACCAGCACGAAGAATGCCAGAACCAGCACTAGCACCACCGAGATAACGCGCCTGGCAATCACCGGCAAATTGCCCCAGACCCCGAATCGGGAACAGATGGCAAGAGCGAAGAACACCGCTCCGAGCGCATACCACACGAGGAAGAACCTCGTGCCAGACTGGACCATCATGATGCTGATTCCATATAAGACAGACAGCACACCTAGAGTGCAGAAGATGATGATCGCAACCATAGTGCGGCCCTTTCCTTTCTGGACCCTTCCCTCCTGCATCTAACCCCCCCCGCACATTCGGAAAATGCCACTCCAATTCGAGAGCATTGGCACGACACACAGCTCACGGATTCGAACATCAGCTACTTATGCCACCGCTGGTACGCCCATATCACCATGGTTATCCCAGCTAGGATGGCACCGAACAGGAGAAACCCTATGAGGTCGTCTAATGTCAACTTCGTCCCCCGTCACCCAAGATGGACACATGAGAAATCCCTGGGTTAATCGCAGCCTCAAAGACTACCCGCGCTCGGCCATCAGCTTCTCCGCAGAGGCGATCTTCACGCAGATGGCGAACAGGTCCACGGCCTGCTGCAGTTCCTCGACGCTCGGATAGGTCGGGGCGATTCGGATCGTCTTGTCCTCCGGATCCAACTTGTACGGGTACATGGCGCCGGCTCCGGTCATCTTCACTCCAGCATCCGCAGCGAGCGAGACGATTCGCTTGGCACAACCGGGCAGGCCATCGAAGGTGATGAAGTAGCCGCCTTCCGGACGGGTCCACTCGCCAATGCCAAGTCCTCCGAGAGTGTTGTCCAAAGTGTCGATCACGCACTTGAACTTCGGGGCGATAAGCGCGGCCTGCTTCTTCATGTGGGCTTCTAGAGAACCCGGCTCCTTGAAGTAGACGGCGTGGCGCAATTGGTTGATCTTATCGGGCCCGATCATCGCGTAGAACAGGAATCCCTTTATCTCCTCGAGGTTTGCCTCCGAGCTTGCAACGCATGCGATGCCAGCGCCAGGGAAGGTGACCTTCGAGGTGGATGCGAACATGTAGTAGAGGTCGGGATGCCCGGACTTATCGCACTCGTCCTTCAAATTTGCGACGATACGCGGATTGTCCACGAGATGATGTACAGCGTATGCGTTGTCCCAAAAGATTCGGAAGTCTGGGGCGGCGGGCTCGAGCGCGGCAAAACGGCGCACGGTCTCGTCGGAATAGACATAGCCCTGCGGGTTGGAATACTGGGGAACGCACCAGATTCCCTTGACCGACGGGTCGGAGCTGACGTATTTCTCCACGAGGTCCATGTCTGGCCCCTCGGGCGACATCGGGATTGCGATCATCTCGATACCGAAGTGCTCGCAAATCGAGAAATGCCTGTCATATCCGGGAGACGGGCAGAGGAACTTCACGGAATCGAGCTTGCTCCAAGGCGTGCATCCCATGATTCCATGGGACATCGCATTGGACACGAGGTCGTACATGATCGTGAGGCTCGACTGACCCAGCACGATCACGTTATCTGCAGGCACGCCGACCATGTGCCCCATGAGCTCGCGGGCGGCGGCGATTCCAGTGAGTCCACCGTAGTTCCGCACGTCCATCTCGGCGGCTGTGGCGAAGTCGGTGTCGGGGCCAACTGCACTGAGCAGGCCAAGCGAGAGGTCGAGCTGCTCGGGACCGGGCTTTCCCCTGGACATGTTGAGATTGTGCCCCTCTGCCTTGAAGGCGTCGTATTTCTCACGCTCCGCGTCTAGAACCGATTTGAGCTCCTCCGTGGTCATCTCGCTGTACTGCATTGTCCTCCCCAGTTCCTTCCGATTATCAATTCGCCCTATCGATTTTTTCCTATATATCTTCACGGTCTTCGCATTGAAGGAGAAGCGCGGCGATCATCGTCTTGGAGTCGCTTATCTTCCCCTCCATGACCTGACGGTAGAATTCTTCCCGGTCCATCCAGAACGTGTTGAGAAACTCTCCGTCATCGAGCGAGCGCTCTCCCATCTCGAGGTCGTACGCACGGTAGAAGCTTATGACCTCGTCGCTGTACCCAACGGCAGTCATGCAATCGAAGATATACTCGACTCTTCCGGCTCGGAATCCGGTTTCCTCGGCCAGCTCGCGCACCGCGGCATGGTCTGGGTCCTCTCCGGGATCGATCTTGCCAGCGGGAATCTCGGTGATGACATCATCTGCCGCCACCCTGTACTGACGCTCGAGCAACACCCTATCTCGGTCGTCCACGACGATGAGGGCCACCGCGCCGGGATGGCGAATGACCTCGCGCTTCTTCTCCCGTCCGTCTGGAAGCTTCACTGTTACGGAGTCGACTTTCACGAGCCTCCCATCGAAGACCCTCTCGGACCCTATGATGCTCTCTCTGATCCCGGTGTCGTCCTGCTGCTGCGAGTTGACCTTCATGTTGTCGTCTGGCATCGAAGATCTCCCGCCTACTGCTCGTCCCAGGCGCTGCGACCCCTGAGAGCCCTTGCACCGATGTCCTTGCGATAGGTCATGCCGTCCCAGTTGATGAGCTCGCATGCCCTGTAGGCCTGGTCTCGGGCTTCCTCGAAGCTCGGGCCGAGAGCCGTGACGTTCAGAACGCGCCCTCCGTTGGTGAGCACCCTTCCCTCATCATCGATCTTCGTTCCTGCATGGTAGACGGTGACGCCATCCAGCTTCTCTGCATCCTCGATGCCGCTGATCACGAACCCCTTCTCATAAGATCCCGGATAACCCTTGGATGCGAGCACGACCGAGACCGCCCATTGCGGGTCCCACTCCAGCTCGATATTGGACAGTTCCTTCTTCGCGCATGCGACCATGACCTTCACTAGGTCCGTCTTGAGCCTTGGCAGCAGCACCTGGGTCTCTGGGTCGCCGAACCTGGCGTTGAACTCCAGGACCTTGGGGCCGTCCTTCGTCAGCATGAACCCGCCATAGAGGACCCCACGATAGTCGATTCCCCTCTCGCGCAGCTTCGCGATGGTGCGGTTCAGGATGTCGACCATCGTCGCATGCTCTTCGTCGGTGACGATCGGAACTGGCGAATATACTCCCATTCCGCCGGTATTCGGGCCCTTGTCCCCTTCGAGAGCACGCTTGTGATCCTGGGCTGTGGCCATCTCCTTCACGGTTATCCCGTCGGTGAAGGCGAGCATCGAGCACTCGGGTCCGAACATGCACTCCTCTATGACGACGGTCGACCCGGCATCCCCGAACCTGCCTCCGAAGCACTCTCGAACGGCGTTTCTGGCCTCGTCGTCTGTCATCGCAACAGTCACGCCCTTGCCGGCGGCAAGCCCATCGGCCTTGACCACGATGGGAGCCGGGTGCGAGTCGAGATAGGCCAGCGCATCATCGCAATTGAAGAAGGTCCCATAGGCTGCTGTTGGGATTCCCGCCTCGATCATCAACTCCTTGGAGAAGTTCTTGGAGCCCTCCAGCTGGGCACCTTCGCTGCCAGGTCCGAAAACGAGTATCCCGGCATCTCGGAGAACATCGGCGACTCCTGCCACCAGCGGGGCCTCCGGGCCTATCGCCACGAGCTCAACGTTCTTTTCCTGGCAAAATTTCTTCACGGCCTCGGCGTCCATCTGGTCCACCGCAACGTTCTCGGCAATCTGAGCTGTGCCGCCATTGCCCGGCGCCACATACACCGCATCGCTTTCGGGAGATTCGACAATGGCCTTGACCATCGCGTGCTCCCTGCCGCCGCCTCCCAATACCAAGATGTTCATAAGAGCTCTCCTATCTTCTATATCCTTTTGCCTCGGGTAAGCGCCCCGATATCTATTACCTAGGGTCAAGCCCCAAACCAATGGCCTCAGGTGAATGCCACGAAACTTTTGGCCCCGGAAGAACACGGCCAAGCCTCGGGACCCATGCAAAATGCCCGAGGTCGGCGATTTCAAGCGAACTAACCCGAGACGAAACTCCCTTCGAACGACAATTCAGATTCTACAGTTTCGTCATGTCCATCTCATTGCGATTCCGGCATTTTCGGCTCGCCCGGCAAGACAGTCCCGCGCACGACCTTGAAGCCAGGCCGATGTTGGCAATTTTGGAATCCATCTCACCTGTGATCTCACCTGATAAGGCTGTCCTCGACCTCGCATCCCTACAGCTGCGAGGACTCCATGATCTGCCTCACGTCCTCCGCCGACACCACCTCGACGGTATCCTTGGGAAACGCCCTCATGAATATCTTCCCATACCACATCGTCCGCAACCTGCAGTCGCATAGAATCAGGAAACCCGAGTCCGACTTCGAGCGGATCAGCCTTCCCGCAGCCTGCTTCGTGTCTATCACCGCCTGCGGCAGCACAAAGGATTTCCAAGCATTGTCCTGGCGCGCGTTCCTCTCCTGATTGAGCGGGTCGTTGGGCCTGGCAAACGGGAGCTTTGGCAGTAATACACATCTGAGCGTGCGGCCCGGGGCGTCGAATCCCTCCCAGAACGACTTTGTGGCGAAGAGGCAAGCGTCCTCGTCGTTGGTGAAGTCGTCTCGGATCTTCCGCTTGGACTTGCCCGCAGACTGGCAAAGCAGATCCACCCCGTTCTCCTTGAGAATCGGGTACACCCTCTCGTAAACGGTGAGCATCTCGCGCTTGTTGGTGAAAAGCGTCAGCACGCCCCCTCCAAGTCCCAAGTGCACGTCGATCACCAGGTCGCAAAGGGAATCGATGTAGCCATCGCTTCTAGGATCTGGAAGGTCGTCGACGACGAGGGTCCGCATGTTGGCATAGAACCCCTCCGATGGGTCGAGGTGACATGCCTCCCACATCCCAGGCTCCAACCTGTCCAACCCGATGCGGTTGGCAAAGTAATCGAAGGACTTCCCCACCGCCACGGTTGCGGACGTCAATATCACGCTGTTGGTCTCTGGGAAGAACTGCTCTGCGAGAACCGAGCCCAGGTCGACCAGGGCCGCGGTTAGAGACGAGCTTCCATTGCGGTCGAAGGAGATGTCCGCGAAGTAGAAATACCTGTCGTCGCTGCCGTCGAGCACAAGGGAGATCGCCTCCAGCATCTCGGACAACCTCGATATCGCGGAGCTGAGCTCTGTCTCCTGCTCAGCCAGCTCATCGAACTGCTCCGTCATCGAGAGCGCGTTCTTCATGTCGGAGATCATCTTGTCGAGCTGTCCCAATAGCGCGGTTCCGGAATCAAGAACCGCCTGCCACTGCGGAGTTTCCCGTCTGTCCTTGTTTATCCAGATGTCCACGCTCGAATAGGAGGACCTGGATTCCAATTCCGACAGCAGCTCCACGAACTGGAAGAACACCGAGGTGCTGGATTCGATTGTCTTGAGATCGGTCTCGACCGATGTTATGAGGCCCAGTAGCGCCGAGCCACCATCTATGACCAGCGCCCTCTGCTCGATCTGCTTCAAAGGACCCGTCGCAGATCCGAGCTTATGCAGATATGACGACATATCGCTCGAATCCACGCTGTGTGAGAACTGCTTGCGGGCCTCATCCTCCACACCATGGGCCTCGTCTACCACCCAATACCTTATCGGCGGCAGCACGCCCTTTGGAATCGAGACATCCCTGAAGAGCAGCGCATGGTTCGTGACCACGATCTCGCAGTTGTTGGCCTTCTTGCGGGCTCCGTGGAGAAGGCACCGGTTGGGGTAGTACCCGCACTTTCCGAACATGCACTCCTCTGATGAGCAAACTATGTTTCCCCTGGCCACATGGCTGAGCGAGAGCGATAGCGAGTCGAGGTCTCCCCATACCGACTGCGATACGGAGGTGATGATGGAGGCCGTGGTCACGATGTCGTACTCCGAGGTGTTGCCATCCATGTCGCGTGCAAACCTCATGAGCTTGCGAAGACATGGATAGTGGTCGTATCCCTTGAGGGCAATGTAGGAGAAATCGATTCCCTCGACCTCGCGCATCGCCTTTCGAAGCGTCGGCAGCTCCTTGAACACGAGCTGGTCGAGGAGCGTGTTGGTCTTCGTGGCAACGCCGACCCTCACGTGATTTCGCTTGGCGAACATCACCGCCGGGAGCAGATAGGAAATCGACTTCCCAACTCCTGTGCCCGCCTCGATGACTCTATGAGTCGAGGTGTAGAAGGCATCCGAGACATCGAGCGCGAATTCCACTTGCTCCGGACGCCTCTCGAACTTCGGGTACATTTTCCCAACGACCCCATCTGCGGAAAAGGCGCGCTCCACATCCTCGCGTTCCACGGGCTTGAAGTCCAGCACGTTGTTCTCGGGGTCGATGAGGTCCGAACTCCCGTTGGATTCGGTCACGATCTGCTTGTCCCGGAGGGCGTACATCGAGAAGTTGCGCTCGCCGTCTTCGCCTGCGATCTGAATCAAGATGTCCCGGATCGGCCACGGGCCACCGGGTGCCATCTTGGAGATGAACCCGATCAGCTCGTGCGGCATATCGTCGAGCGCCGTGAGCATGATCCTCCAGAGCTCGCAGAGGGCCCGCACATCTCCATCTGCCCTGTGATTTCCCTTGCCGACCCCGAACGCATCGCACATCGTGGCCTGATCGTGTGCCACCAGCCTGGGAAGGGCTATCCTCGACAGCCCCAGAGTGTCTATCCAGCACTCGCGACGGCTCAATACGGAATCTGGGTCAGAATATCTGGAGATGAATCCCCGGTCGAACCTGGCGTTGTGGGCAATCAGCAGGCGGCCGTCCACGAACTCGTCGAGCATCTCCACTGCCTCTTCCGGGGAAGGGGCACCGCTGACATCTGAATCTGCTATCGACGTGAGCTCGGTGATGAACTCCGGAATTGGCCTCCCGGGGTCGACGAAGGTCTGGAAGGTCTTCACCACCTCGGGACCGTTGACCACGGCTGCGGCGATTTCGATCAACTCGTCCTCGTCGTCGTGAAGTCCAGTGGTCTCGGTGTCGATCACCACATAGTCGCGCTCCAGCAAACCGAAACGCTTGGTCTTGGCACGTTCTGCGAGCGTGCGGTATCTCTCCACCACATCATCGTTGGTGCCGGCTATCAAAAATGCGTCGATTGGCTTTTGCGGCAATTGCGCGTCTACCTTATCTTCTTGCAGAAGCACTCGAACTCGCGCGTTCCCAACCTTGTTATCGGAATATCGAGCTTGCCGCTATCCGAATATCCAAGGCTGGTCCAGAACCCGTCGTTCGAGTGGGAAATGGGGACTGCGAAGATCTCGTCGGTCCTCTCGGTGGTGTTCAGAGCATCCCTCTCAACAGCCATCAGGAGCTGCGTCCCTATCCCCTTGCGCTTCACCTCTGGTCTTATGATCAGGTGCTGAATCGTCCATGCATTTCGATTCGGCCAACCCCTCACAACCAGAGTGTAACCCACAATCGAGGCGTCGACATAGGCGCGGAATATCAGCTTGTCCGAAGGGTTCATCCCCTCCGGCCAGATTTCCAGCTCGCGCTCGAGGGTGAAGTCAAAACCCCTTTGGCCCACAATCTCACGAATCGCCTCGATGGCGGTCTCCCTAACGAGGTCGAGCTCGACTATCTCCAATTTGGAAAGCTGGGTGGCAGAGACACGGTCGATCTTCAGGCCCGAGGTGATCTCAGCCTCTTTGTAAACGAGGTCGAAACCCTCTGGCATCTCATTTCCAGTGGGCATTGGCTTCTTCATTTTCCTAACCTCCGCAAGGTCCACGACACGTCAGAGCAGATTCCACATCACATTGAAACCTGCCAAGTGAGAGAAAGATGCCGTTTCAAATGTCGCTAAAGTGGAAATTCCTCAAGCAAATATTCCATTTGCATATATATCAAGCAAATATTCCATTTGCATATATAGATTCTACCAAACAGCTTCCCCAGGAAATATGGTCACATCTAATATGCCTGTCCAATATGGAGAACTTTTGACATTAAAACCACCGGGAACGGAACCGATTTTGGCACGACACCTTGTGGAATGAGAGCTAAAACCACCCTGCTCATGCTATAGTTCATCTCATCATGGAAAACAACGTGTTCGATACAGCACTCATATTCGAAGGCGGTGGCATGCGGGATTCCTATACCGCAGCCGTCGCCAACACTCTGCTCGAGAACCATATCTATTTCGACAACGTCTATGGAGTGTCGGCTGGTTCCAGCAACGCGGTCAACTACATCTGCCGAGACCAGAAGCGCACCAAGGAGTCGTTCGTCGACTTCTGCACCAACCCCAAGTTCGGCGGGCTCGACACCCTGCTCGAGCACAAGGGTTACTTCTATGCCGAGTACATCTACGAGGAGGCCTGCCGTCCGGGCGAGAAGCTGCCGTTCAAGTTCATCGATTTCATGAGCAACCCCGCCAAGCTCACAATCTTGGGTTTCAGGCGCGACACCGGTGAGACGGTCTACTGGCACCGCGAGAACATGATGACCCTGAACGACCTGATGAGGAGGGTCAGGGCATCTTCATCGCTGCCCTTCTTCATGCCTCCGCCAATCGTCGACGGATACCCTTGCTATGACGGTGGTCTTGGAGAGGGAGCAGGCCTTCCGATTGAAAAGGCCAAGAGAGACGGATTCGAGAAGTTCTTCATCGTCAGAACCAGACCGCGCGAGTATCGCAAAGAGGAGAAGAACACCGCGATGGCCCTGCTGTTCCCCCGCCGTCCCTACCTGAGGAAGGCCCTCAACACCCGTGGGCAGAGGTACAACGATGTTTGCGATGAGATTGAGAGGCTAGAGGCGGAAGGCAAGGCATACGTGTTCTACTCCAAGGACATCACTGCAACCAGCGGGACAAAAGAGCTCGCGGTTCTGGAGAAGAACTACGCCGCGGGGTACGAGCAGGCGCAATCCGAAGTGCCGGCTTGGAAGGAATTCCTCGGACTGGACTAGTCGGGAAGAAGAAATTCCCTCGCAATGGGTTAGCCGGGAAACTGAATTTGCAAATCGGCATCTGCAATCTGAGGCCATCGAGAGAGCGCCCTCGATAAACGACGATATCGCTCGCCGATATTACCGATAATCCCAATTATTGAAAATACGAGCGTCCGGGCAGGATGACTATTCGAACTCGATAGAGCAATCCTTCTCCAATGCCAGATGGCACTCGGCCTCGACTGCTTTCAGAATCGCCGGAATCATGATGCAGGATGCATGGCCGGGGAAGTTTTCCCTGGCGTAATCGTAGAATGGACCGCTTCCGGGTTTGTTGAGGCAGATGTCGAAAACCTCGAAAGTGTCTCCCAAGGCCTGGAACATCCCGTTCACGGCATCGCAACCCGTCTCGACGTTGATCCTCACAGTGTCCTCGTCGACTTCTGTTACCTCTACATTCGCAACATATCCGCAGACGCCTGGATTGACTTTGACTCTCGTGATGACGTCTCCTTTCGCCTTCTTTTTCGATAATTGAAAACATAACTCTAAACAACTGGGCATGCAAATTTCCCTAGGCTCTCGCATTCCATCGAAATCGGGCGTTCACCCGGCAGGTTACGTGGTTGCCTTGCCCTGTCATGAACGTACAATCTGCATAATTGGAAAAGCGGGACAAGGCTCTGGAAAGCCACCTGCCCAAATGCTCGACTTGGCCCAGGGTGCCAGGCTGAAAAGAACAGAACATGCCAAGGACTTCGGGACGGAGGTGCAGCTGTGAACATCGACGAGGCAGAAGAGGAACAACAAGAGGAAGAGCAAGAGGAGGAGCAACCGGCGGAGGAATCTGAATACCCCCGTGCCGAAGACTGCTACCTCGGAATGTATGTCACCTTCCGCCCACAGTCAAAAGAGGGACAGGGAACCATGACGAGCGCCGAATGCGCAATTGGGGCGAAGGTCGACATCGTCTTTCCCGATTCGGAGAATTCAGAGGGGGATGCCCAGGACGACGATCGGGAAAAAGTCGATGTGCCCACCTTTGTCGGCAGAAGCGGAGGTCAGCTGGCCCCAGTTCCAGATAAGGAAGCCGCGACACTCCAGAAACTCCATGACGAGGGATGGGACATCGAGGCCGTGCTCTCGCTGGTGATGTACCGGCAGAAGGACCACGTGTTCTCAGGCGAGGTCGCGATATTCTGCTATGACTCGCAGATGGAGAACGTCTCGGCGATCGTCGAGTTCAAGAGGCAGAGCATCAAGAGAATCAAGGGTGGCGACCACCCCAAGATCTCCCTTCATCAGAAGAACTTCGAGAAGGTCTTGTCCAGCAACGGGGAGTGGTTCATGACCAAGGGAGAGCCGCTGCCAAAGCTGGGCAAGGGCGAGGCATATTTCAAGAAGAGGCAGACAGCGACCGACAAGATGGTCGACATGTCGATAGAGCACCGGGCCGGATGCACCGTTGCCTCGACTGCCGGATTGGTTGTAATCGTCCTCCTGATAATCGGGCTCATCTGGATTTTCTGACGCCGATTGACACCGGTCACATCCGCATCTCCCGGTAATTACCTCAGTCTGCGGGGAATCGCTCGGCAGAAACTTCAGATTGGGACCGAGAAGCTCTATCGAATGCAGGACTGGCCGACAAAACCTCGGGCTCGGCGAAACCCCACGCAGTTCTCCGTATTATCATATGCTGCTCGAAGTCACGGTCGGCACCGTGCTCTTCGATAACAACTCGTCCACGGTCACCAACGTGTAACCCTGCTTTTGAAGAGACTCTATGATCTTTGGCAGGGATTCCACTGTGGCGGTCAGGTCTCCCCCACCCGCGTGCATCTCGATGATGTCACCAGGGCCGACATCAGTCGCAGCGCTCAAAATCTGGTCTGCCCCGACCCCATCGAGATCGTGGGTATCGATTGTGGCTCCTATCAAATATGTGATGGCGCCATCTGTCGCTTTCCACTCATCTGCGCCGAAGGCGAGATATGGTGCCCGCATGACATCGGTCTGGACCCCTGTGGAGGACTTTATCGCCGAGATGGTCTTGTCGACGCTGTCCTTCACCTCATCGGAATCCATGTCCGTGAGATAGGCGTTCTCATAGGCATGCACCGCGATCTGATTCCCACCATCGACAATTGCCTTTGCCTCATCTGGGTTCTTCTCAACTGAAGCCCCATCGACGAAGAACGTGGCCTTTACCTTGTATTTCGCCAAGATGTCGAGAATCTCCTGCGTGTAATCGCCGGGGCCATCGTCGAAAGTGAGGGCAACGACCTTCTCTTCTGTATCCGAGGAGAACTTCTTCACAAGGGCATGCGTGGTCTTGGTCTTAGTTTCCGTGACGGTCTTCCCCGAGATCTTCCCGACCAAAGTGACCTTCACCCCGTCGACTCCCTTCCTCATCAGCACGGACATCGGCCCGGATCCAGATACAGAGACCTTGTACTCTGATGTCTTCTCGGTGGAGTCGGCATCCTCGGTCACATCTCGACCGGGTGTCAGCTCCACGATGTCCCCGTTGTGGAGCGGAGCATCGACGTCGTATTCCTTGCCGTTGACCTTGAAAGAGAATGGCTCTCCCTTCCCCTCCTCGAGCACCGACCCGTCAACTGCGAGCAAATCACCTGGGTTCGTCTCGACAATCCCCGAGTCCACGATGCTCTGCACGCTGGACCCGGCATCGACCTGATACGATTGCCC
>JBMNUL010000058.1:0-14337 GCA_050946255.1 Coriobacteriales bacterium
TAATTGAATTTGTAATAGAGAATTATACGAAGATTTTTAAATTCTGGCTTGTAATTATACGAAAATTTTTTAAACGATATCTAATAGCGAAGCAAATGGAATTTAGAAAAACTAAGCTGGCCCTTAATTTAATACAAACGAGCGCGCCTGCCTGCCCGGTCAAATCTCCATGCTCGATTGGCTTTGGTTCTGACAACGACCCCGAGCCTGGATGAACGGCTGCCCGAGTTCAATGAAAAGCACGTGCTCAGTCGAACTCGATCTCGTCGTAGTCGGATTCGGTGATGCGCGGCTTGTAGGTGGGGAGCTGCTTCGAGAGACATTCCTTGATGTCCTTCGAACTGCCGCTGAGAGACTCGGCCAGTTCGGCCAGCTTTTTCTCGACGACCTCGGGTTCTTCCGGCTCGTCTGTCGAGATCATGATGTCCTTGATAGAAGTCGAAGTCGTCCTCTCGGCATCAGTCCAAAGCTGCTCCGTCAGCTTCTCGCCGGGTCTAAGGCCGGTGTACACGATCTTGATATCCTTGTCCGGGCGCAATCCAGAGAGAATGATCAGCTTTCGCGCCAGGTCGACGATCTTCACGGGCTCGCCCATGTTGAGGATGAAGATCTCCCCTCCCTTGGCGATACCTCCAGCCTGGATGACGAGCCTCGAGGCCTCGGGAATCGTCATGAAGTACCTCGTCATGTCCGGATGCGTGACGGTAACCGGGCCACCGTTGGCAATCTGCTCCTTGAACAGGGGAATCACGCTTCCGTGAGACCCGAGGACGTTTGCGAACACCGTATCGGAATTCTTGTCGAAGGATTGGACGATCATCTCCCCGAACTTCTTCGTGGCGCCCATCACGCTCGACGGGTTCACGGCCTTGTCGGTGGAGATGAAGATGAACTTCTCCACCCCGATGATGCTGGCAGCTCTCGCGGTGTTCATGGTTCCGAAGACATTGTTCCTCACAGCCTCCTGCGGGCAGGCCTCCATCAGTGGGACATGCTTGTGGGCAGCCGCGTGGAACACGACGTTGGGCTTGTACTTGTTGAAGACAGTGGCAAGCCTCGAGTAGTCCCTGACCGAACCTATCTCCACCACGATGTCCACATCGTCGTATTTGCCCTGTATCTCTCTCTGAAGCTCGTATGCGGTGTTCTCGTATATGTCGAACACGATTATTTGCTTCGGGGCGGCGAGGCATAGCTGCCTGACGATCTCAGATCCGATCGAGCCTCCACCTCCGGTGACCAGCACGACCTTCCCGGCGATGTAGCCACTGACCTGCCTGGTGTTGAGCACGACCTCCTCGCGGGAGAGAAGGTCGTTGACGTTGACGTCGCGGAGCTTGACGTCGTCGAGCTGGTCAATGGGAATATCCCTCACGTTGGGGAGCGTGAGCAAATGGCAATTTGTCTGCATGCAGATGTCGTAAATTGCCCTGAGGTCCTCGGAAGAGGCAGAGGGAATTGCGATGACTATCTGCTCTATGTCGTACTTTTCCACGAGAGGAACTATGTCGTGCCTGTTGCCTGCGACCTTGACACCGTGGATTCGCATTCCCCTCTTAGATGGGTCGTCGTCCACCGCCACGAGCGGGTTCCCCTCCATGTAGTAATCTCCGGAGGACATCCTGTTGATGGTCATAGCCGCAGTCTCGCCGGCGCCCACGATCAATGTGCGCTTCCTTGCGGATTTTGCCGGCATCTTCGTGTGGCCCTTGCCATAGCGGATGATGCGGAACATGTAGCGGGCCCCGCCCACGAAAACCAAGAGGATGAGCCATGCGACGAAATAGACCCTGATGGGGAACCTGATGCTGACCAGGAACAGCAGGGCCGCGCTCAAGAACGTGGCGAGCGCGGTTGCAGCGACAATCTTGAGCGTTTCCGGGGCGGAGGCATACTCCCACATGTCGTTGTAGAGCCGGAATGCCGCGAAAACCACGATATTTATTATGGCAATGAGCCCGATGTAGAAAAGGACGTCGGTGGAGACGAGAACGTCTTCCGCCTGCCCCGTCCCAACGGTTGCCAGCAGATACGCTGCATAGGTTGCGAAGATGTCCCAGAACACCAGGACTATGACTCGCGTTGTGAGTTTGCTTGAATCCATGGAGGTTAGTGTATCACTTCAACGTTTCGGCCGTTCTCGAACTACATCAGCACCAGAAAATCTAAACTTCCGAAAATTCCGCCAGCCGCACAAGTCAGATACCAGTCCGGCCAGCTTTGAAAATTGTCAGCAGTTGTCTCACCTTTTGAAAAGCCCCTTGAACCTGGACTTCCCATGGTTATCCTCTGAATCTCTCTTCACCCTTGAGAGCTCGATCTTCGAGCACTCCAGGTCATACTTCGTCTCCAACCCGTCTTCTATTGAATCGAGATAGAGCTCTACAAGCTCTTTCTTGGAAGCCGAGGAAAGGTCCACGAGCTTCTGCGTCCTCCAGCTCTTCTGCTTGAATTCCCCGCAGCACAGGGAATCAACTGCAGGAGCCACGATATCCGCAATCGCGCTCATGGACTCGTCGAACGCTTCGGGCTCAAGATATTCTAGACCGCGTACGGCGAAATCCTCAAGCCATTCCAGATAGCTCATCTCGAGCTGACCTTTCGGGGGCTCTGCATCTGCACCGGGGACCAAGTCTGTGCCAAGGTTCAAGATATTTGAGACCCCGACGGCCATCTGAAGCCTGGAGCGCCTCTCCCCATCTGAAAGAGAACGGTAGAAAGCGGGATAATCCATCACCCTCACGGCTATCGGCAGGGAATTGGTCGAAATCGAATCGCAGTGATAAACGGCGAGCATCGAGACGGGCTCCTCGTCTGCGGCAAATAGACTGGAAAATCCATCATCGGATTCTGAGATAACGGACTCCAGAAATTGCCGGTCGAAGACCTTGTCATCCAGCCGGCCTCCAAATTTCTGGAACATGGAATCCTGGAAATCAACTGCCTTCACCGGAACTGGCCCAGAGGATCTTCTGGGAGAATCCCTCTCGGTCTTGAATGTTTTAGAACCCGAATCGAACATCTGGAGGTGGAATTTCACGATCTTTGGAATCACATTCTCGAACATCCCGGACACAACCTGGACGAAACCCTTGGCAACCCTGATTCCAGAGTCCGCGAAGAACACTGCATCGCCTGTCGATTGCTCAAACCCGGCGGACCTCATGTCGGCCAAACTGCCATCGGAGACGACCCGAATGGCATCTGGGGCCTTCTCTTCGAGCAAAGAGGAGGTCTCCTCGTCTCCTCTTGTAACTGCAACGATCTCGAAGTCATCCACAGTCTGATCGGCTACCGAATCCAACAGCTTCTCGGAATCGGAAACATCGCCGTTCAAGACGCAAATAATTGAAACAACTGGCAAAACGTTCTCCCAACTTATAGAAGATCTCGAACTGCTTGGAGCTCGTTTGAATTCAATGGGAACGGCTGTCTCGGAAATTCGAAAACGGCCGTCCTATATTATTGCATACAGGACAGCCGTAATCGAAGCTCTCAGTTTTCAAGCAAGGGAACGGAACAAGCCTCCTGCTCTATGCCCTTGTCTTCTCGACCTCTTCCTCCACAGCACGCAAGGCACCTGTGGGGCAGGCCTCCACGCACTTCAGGCAGTTCGCGCACACCTTCTCTATCTCAGGCCCGGTGTAGGCAGGCTCGATCTCGGTCACGAATCCCCTATGTGTTAGGCCGATTATCCCCTTGCCGACAACCTCATCGCACATCCTCACGCACTGCCCGCAGAGAATGCACTTGCCCTGGTCTC
This sequence comes from Coriobacteriales bacterium, assembly GCA_050946255.1. Taxonomy (GTDB): domain Bacteria; phylum Actinomycetota; class Coriobacteriia; order Coriobacteriales; family CADBOM01; genus JBMNUL01. The sequence continues at coordinate 3,764 of JBMNUL010000058.1, forward strand.
GCTCGATGGCGACGAGCTTGCGCTCGATATAGGATGGATGCTTGCTGTCCCCTAGCCTCTCCGGATGGATCTCGTAGAGGTTGGAGCACTTGATGAGCTCGCAGTCCTTGAAATCGAAGCAGCCGCAGTCCAGGCAGCGCGAGGCCTCTTCCCTCATCTGCTCGTCGGAAAAGCCGAGGTAGACTGGATCGAAATCCTTCCTGCGCTCCTCTGCCGGGCGAATCGGGTTCTTGACCCTGGCGTGCTTCTCGCGATCCTTGAAGTCCTCGGGGGTCTTCTCGGTCACCGAACGATAGGGCTTCCTGTAGGGCATGTCGATTCCGTGCAGGAACATGTCCACAACCCTGGCGCAGCGCTTGGCCTCCCCAATCGCCTCGATGGCAATGCCCGCGCCCCTGTTGGTGGCATCTCCAACTGCGAACACATCCTCGACCGACGTGCGGTATGAGAATTCGTCGGCAACGATTATCTGCCTTCTGTTGAGCTCGAGGGAGGCAAATGGTGCCACGTCTACCTTCTGGCCTATTGCGACTATCACGCTGTCGACGTCGATGGTCTCGAACTCCCCCTTGACTGGAATCGGCCTTCTCCTGCCAGTCTCATCGGGTTCGCCGAGCTTCATCACCTGGAGCTTCACGGACTTCACATGACCGGATTCGTCCGCGATTATGCTGTCGGGATTGCGCAGGAACTTGTACTCCACGCCCTCTTCGCGAGATTCCTCGACCTCCACCGGGTCCGCCGGCATCTCGTTTTCGGTGCGCCGGTAGGACACGTAGACTTTTTCGGCACCAAGCCTCACGGCGGTGCGGCATGCGTCCATTGCGGTGTTTCCGCCGCCGACTACCAACACCGTGTTGCCAATCTCGGGTTTCTCCCCATTGGCAACCTGGTACAGGAAACCGATTCCGGGGAAAACCCCGCTCGTCTCGTCCTCGCCATTGATCCTCAACGGGAGGCTCTCCCAGGCACCGACCGCGATAATCACGGCATCGTACATGCAGCGGAACGTGGAAAGGGAGATGTCCTCGCCCAGGGATATCCCGTTTTTCATGTGCACCCCGAGCGATTCGATCTCGGCTATCTCAGCATCGAGGACCGACTTAGGCAACCTGTACTCCGGGATCCCATAGCGGAGCATCCCGCCCATCTTCTCCTGTGCGTCGATGATGGTTACATCGTGGCCTTCAAGCGCAAGGTAATAGGCCGCGGTGAGCCCTGCCGGGCCTCCACCTGCAATGCCGACGCTCTTTCCGGAAGAAGGTTTCTTCTGGGGGACGTATCCCCCGTTTGCCAAGACGCGGTCCGCAGCTGCATATTTGAGGAAGGAGATCGATATCGGCTCCTCGACCATCTGCCGCCTGCAAGCATTCTCGCACGGGTGCGGGCAAATCCTGCCGATAGAAGCTGGGAGGGGGAGATCCTCCTTCAAGATCTTCACGGCCTCGAGGTCGTCGCCGCGGGCAATCGCCTGCACGTACGCCTGAGCTTGCACGTTGTCGGGGCACTCGAGGACGCAAGGCCCGCAGCAATCTCCCACGTGGTCGCTCATCAGGAACTCCAACGCGATCTTGCGTGAGTTCACTACCCTATCGGACTCGGTTTCAATCACCTGCCCGTCGGAGGCAACCGTGGAGCAGGCACGGAGGAGCTTCCTGGAGCCCTCTGCCTCTACGACGCACATGCTGCATCCGCCATAGTGCTCAAGCTCCCCGTTGTTACAGAGGTTGGGAATCGCTATTCCATTTGCATCTGCTATCTCCAGTATCGTCTGACCGGCTTCTCCCTCACAGGATTTGCCGTTTATCGTCACAGTGATTTTCTCAGTCATTTCAGTCACGCCCCCTACCTCACGGAAATGGCATCGAAGTGGCAGAGGTTGACACACTGCTTGCACTTGATGCACTTGTTCTGATCGATGGAATGAGCTCCGCCTCGAATTCCGCTGATGGCCTGCACCGGGCATTTCTTGGCGCAGAGCGTGCAGCCGGTGCACTTCTCCGGGTCAATCTCCACGGTCAGGAGTGCCTGGCACTCGAGAGCCGGGCACCTGTGCTCCTTGATGTGCGCCTCGTATTCGTCGCGGAAGTACTTGATCGTGGTGAGCACGGGGTTGGGAGCGGTCTGCCCTAGACCGCACATCGCACCGTCCTTGATCGCGTAGCAGAGCTCCTCGAGCAGCTCGATATCGCCTTCGCGTCCGTTGCCCTCGCAGATCCTGTCCAGTATCTCCAGCATCCTCTTTGTGCCGATGCGGCACGGAACGCACTTTCCGCAGGATTCGTTGGTGGTGAAGTTGAGGAAGAACCTGGCCATGTTGACCATGCAGGTGCTGTCGTCCATCACGACCATTCCGCCAGATCCCATGATCGCGCCGGTTGCGGTCAGCGCCTTGTAGTCGATGACGGTGTCCTCGAGCTCGGCCGGAATGCACCCACCGGAAGGACCGCCCATCTGAACCGCCTTGAACTTATGGCCGTTCTTGATTCCACCGGCGATGTCGAAGATCACGTTCCTGAGCGTGCGGCCCATCGGGACCTCGACGAGCCCGCCATGCTCGACCTTGCCGGTCAGCGCGAATACCTTGGTCCCCTTGGAGTTCTCGGTGCCCATGGCTGCGAAGGCCTCGCCTCCGTTGTTGATGATCCACGGCACGTTGGCATAGGTCTCGACGTTGTTGATGTTGGATGGCTTTCCGAGATATCCCTTCTGGGCGGGGAACGGAGGCTTCAGCCGCGGCATGCCGCGCTCGCCCTCCATCGACGCCATCAGCGCGGTCTCCTCGCCGCAGACGAAGGCGCCGGCTCCGATCTTGACGGAGATGTCGCAGCTGAAATCGCTGCCGAGGATGTTCTCTCCGAGGAAACCGTGGTCCCTCGCCTGCTCGATTGCCATTCTGAGCCTCTCCACCGCAAGCGGGTACTCCGCCCTGACATATACGAAGGCATGCGAGGCCCCGATTGCATAGGCACCGATCAGCATGCCCTCGATGAGAGTGTGCGGATCTCCTTCAATCACGGCACGGTCCATGAACGCCCCAGGGTCGCCCTCGTCGGCATTGCAGATCATGTACTTCACATCGCCCTTGGAGCTCCTGGCGGAATTCCATTTGAACCAAGTTGGGAACCCGGCTCCACCGCGACCTCCGAGCCCGGAGACCTTCATCTCCTCGATGACCTCTTCTGGGGTCATCGTGAGTGCCTTGGCGATTGCCTTGTACCCACCGTGATTTATGAAGTCGTTGATGTCCGTGGGGTCGATGACGCCGCAGTTTCTGAGCGCGACCCTCTCCTGCTGCTCGAGGAAATGGGCATCCTGCGGTTCGATCTCGAGCCTCTCGATTCGCTTGAAGCTCTTCGACCTCACCGCATTGATGATGTCGAGGGCGTCGGTGGTCTTCACGTTCACGAGCCTGTGCAGGAGCTTGTCACCATCGTAGATGTCGACAATCGGCTCCAAGAAGCACATTCCGATGCAACCCGTTTTGGCGACGGTAAAGCTGTCGGTGGAGGTCATATGCCCTCTGAGAACGCCTTCCAGCCTCGCCGCTCCAGCTGCAACTCCGCAGCTGCCCTCTCCAACGAGAATTCTCATTCCCTCGCCGAGCTCGATGGCCTTGAGCTGTCTGAGGATCTGGATTGCACTGTCGGGGGTGAGATGTCCATAAGTCTCGCCGTTGATCATCATCACGGGAGCGAGCGAGCAGCATCCCAGGCAAGCAACCTCGTGCAAGGTGAAGATCCCGTCCTCGGTGGTCTCGCCGTTCTCGATTCCCAGCTCCTGGCTTATGGCCATCCTGATATTGTCAGCACCGTTCACATGGCATGCGGTGCCCTGGCAGAGCATGATCTCGTATTTCCCCGCAGGCTTGAGCTTGAAGAAGCTGTAGAAGGTCACGATCCCCATGATCTTGGCCATACCCTGCCCGGTGCGTTCGCTGATCAGCTCCAAGACCTCGTAGGGAAGATAGCCGTAAATATCCTGAGCTTTCTGGAGGATCAATATGAGGTTGGTAGGATCTCCCCCATATTCGTCCAAGACCTCATCCATCATGGTCGCGTTGACCTGCATGGACACCTTGTCTATCGATGCAACTTCTGCCATGCTCTCACCTTCGCTTTCTGTGGCTAATATGCCAACTTGTCAATAATCACCCTCATTGGGAACAAATTCCACACAAACTCCGAATCCTGAAAAAACAATCGGGTTGTGCTAGATATTGACAGCGAAAATTTTAATTTGCGAGGATGAAATTAGAAGAATCTTGAATTACTTTTCGTAAAACTCTCAAACTAAAAGCCCGCATATTAAAATTTTTTATCTTTTTCTCAACAAGAGACAATCAAGAGAGAGAGGGGATTTCCCAGAGCCTTTCATATCACGGTGCACGTCCGCTGCCTGTAAAACAGTGCAAAAAACGCCTCAGAAAGTTAACGTTCTGTCATAATTGCCAAGGTTATTCAGATTTCTCCTGGAAAACAGGCTGCAAACAGGGCAACTGGGAGAATCCCCTTGCAGACCCGACAAGAAACATTTACGGAGATGCAAATATGAACCCAATCACGGAGATAAGCAACAGCCACTACCTGTTGTTCAATCTCGTGTCAAAAGATTTCAAGCTGAAGTACAGAAGGTCGGCTCTGGGTGTTCTCTGGAGCGTCCTCAACCCGCTGTTGACCATGATCGTCCTCACTGCGGTGTTCTCACAGCTGTTCCGCTTCAGGATCGAGTACTACCCGCTCTACTTCATCCTCGGGCAGACTTTGTTCGGAATGATGAACGACGGAACCAGCGGGGGAATGAGATCGATAATCACATCGGCATCTCTGATCAAGAAGGTCAAGGTCGACAAGATCATCTTCCCGGTGGAGAAAGTGCTGTTCGCGCTGGTGAACTACGCTTTCTCGTTCATCGCGGTGATTTGCGTGATGATCTATTATCAGATTCCGCCTTCGCCGTTGATGTTCTTCCTGCCGTTGATAGTCTTGTACACGACGGTGTTCTCCATGGGTTTGAGCCTGCTTCTCGCAGCGCTAGCCACCTTCTTCCGAGATATCCTCCACTTATGGAGCGTCCTGCTCACCTTGTGGACATACTGCACCCCGCTCTTCTACCCTGTTTCCATCCTCCCGGACTGGATGTTCAAGATCATCCAATTCAACCCGATGTATCACTATGTCGAGTACATCAGGAACATCATGATCTACAACGTGAACCCTGGTCTCATGGAGAACATCGTGTGCATCGGCTTTGCAGCGATCACCCTCATCGTGGGGTATCTGGTGTTCACGAAGACCCAGAAGAAGTTCATCCTCTACATCTAGTTTCCGATTTCCTCGCCGAGCACGAGGACTTGATGAACCAGCATGCCTGATAAAGCAAAAAGGAGATGGGCACTGAATAGTCCAGGCTCGGCATTGGATGCATTCGATTGAGGCGCCAGATGTGCAGACAAATGCCCCTTCCGAGAGTTCGAAGAGCACAACCCCAAAATGCCAGGATTGGTTGAGACAATGTGGAGTTTTTCAGAGAGAACGAAATTGATACCTCAAAGTAATAAGATTGTAGTCATGTAGGAAAAAGCGAGTTGTAGCAGCGTAACGAGAGCCCAACAAAGGAGAATTACGATGCAGGTTCCGTTCCTGAAGCCAGACATAACCGAGTCGGAAATCGATGCTGTTGCCGAGACTATGAGGTCGGGGTGGATCACCACTGGACCCAAGACCAAGCAATTCGAGAACGAGCTCGCCCAGTTTTGCGGAACTTCGCAGGTGGTGTGCCTCAATTCCGGAACAGCCTCTTTAGAATGCGCCCTCAGGCTATTGGACGTGGGACCCGGAGACGAGGTCATTACGACTGCCTACACTTACACCTCCTCTTGCAGCGTCATCGTGCATGTTGGGGCGAAACCAGTTCTCGTCGACACTTTCGAGGATTCCCTGCAGATGGACTATTCCAAGCTCGAAGATGTCATCACGGACCGGACCAAGGTGATAATTCCCGTCGATGTTGGCGGCATCATGTGCGATTACGGCAGGATCTTCTCCATCTTGGAGTCCTGCAAGGAGAAATTCCATCCCACCAACGACCTTCAGGCAGCGTTCGGAAGGGTGATCGTGCTCGCAGACGGCGCACATTCGCTCGGTGCCACATACCATGGGATGCCATCTGGATCTGTTGCGGATTTCACCGCGTTCTCCTTCCATGCGGTCAAGAACCTCACCACTGCCGAAGGCGGGGCCCTCACGTGGAGAGACGTGGAAGGCGTCGATGGTGACGAGCTTTACAGAAAAGCCCAGATGCTCTCGCTGCATGGACAATCGAAAGATGCGCTGGAGAAAACCAGGGCTGGGTCTTGGGAATACGACATCGTGGAAACTGCCTACAAATGGAACATGACAGACATCTCTGCGTCCATAGGTCTAGCCCAGCTGCAGCGATTCCCCGGCATGCTGGCCAGACGCAACGAGATTCTCAACAAATACCACGAGGCCCTCGACGGACCCGACGCCAAGCTCACGCTCCACTACACCGATGAGGGATCGTCCAGCGGACATCTGGCCATCACCAGGCTCACTGGGTTCACCGAGGAGATGCGAAACGAGTTCATCGTCAAGATGGCCGAGAAAGGCGTCAGCTGCAACGTGCACTACAAGCCGCTCCCGATGTTGACGGCCTATCAGAAGCTTGGGTTCTCCATAATGAATTATCCGAATGCCTACGACTTCTATCGGAACGAGGTAACACTGCCGCTCTTCACGCTCCTCACCGACGAGCAGGTGGACTACATAATCGATTCCTTCCTAGAGTCCATAAAGGAGTGCAAGAACTGACGTGTACGAAGATTGTGTGAAAAGAGCTTTCGACATCGCGATATCCCTTGCTGCGATGCCAATAGTCGGCGCCGCTTGTCTCATTTGCGTCCCCCTCATCAAGCTGGAGGACAATGGCCCTGCGTTCTACAACGCTCCAAGGGTCGGCAAAGACGGCAAGGTTTTCACGATGTACAAGTTCAGGTCCATGTATGTGAACGCACCCGATCTGAAAATGCCGGACGGATCCACCTACAACGGGCCCGACGACCCCAGGATGACCAAGGTCGGAGCCGTGCTTCGCCGCACCAGCATCGACGAGCTGCCCCAGTTCTTCAACGTGCTCCAGGGTGATATGAGCGTAATCGGACCGAGGCCCGACCTCATCGAGGAGGCTGCGCTATACGAGGGGGAAGAATCCCTCAAGCTCAAGGTCAAACCGGGAATCACCGGTTATGCCCAGGTCTACGGCAGGAACTCCATCCCCTGGAAGCAGAGGCTTGCCCTCGACGTCTGGTATGTGAAGAACATTTCGTTCGGGCTGGACTGCAAGATATTCTTCAAGACGATTTCAGCGATATTCACCCAAGAGGGCGTATTCGTGAGGCAGGACGAAGCAGAACCCTCGTCCAACCTGGAGGAATTTGGCAATGCGACGAAATAGAATAGCCGTCGTGACAATGGGAGTGAAACTCGGCTACGAGACGAAGGGCTATACGAGATTCCTCTCGGTTTGCCAGACGCTTTGCAATGCCGGATTCGACGTGGATCTCATCACGACCTCTTTCCAACATTGGGAGAAGGAACAGCGAGATCTGCGTGCCTTCCCATACGATATGTATGACTTCGGTGTAGCTTTCATTGACGAACCCGGTTACAAGAGAAACATCGACCTCAAAAGGCTCAAGAGCCACGCGATAGCCGCGCAGAATCTCTCGACTTATTTCGAGACAGGCCCGAGGTATGACCTCATATACTGCGAGATCCCGCCAAACGATGTTGCACTTGCAGCTGCAAAATACGCCGAGGCCCATTCGATTCCATTCGTGGCGGATATAAACGACCTCTGGCCAGAGGCGATGCGGATGGTCTTCGACGTTCCCCTGATAAGCGATTTCCTCTACTCGGGCATCGCACATGATGCGAGCGAGGTCTACAAGAGGGTCTCCGCTGTGGTCGGGACTTCAAATGAGTATGCTGCAAGGCCCCTGACGGACTGCGACAACAGCATCGAGCGCATTACCGTCTATGTTGGAAACGACCTGGACGAATTCGACGCCGGTGTTGAGAAGTACTCCCCCGAAATAGAGAAATTTGACGGAGAGTTCTGGGTCACATACGCCGGTACACTCGGCAAGAGCTACGACATCGAGACGATGATAAAAGCTGTGGACCTTCTCAACGACAACGGGTACGAGGACGTCAAGGTGATGGTCTTGGGAGATGGACCCGATGCCAAGAGGCTCGTCAACCTGGCGCAATCTCTCGAATGCAATACCGAATTTTTGGGCTATATGCCCTATCCAGAGATGGCCGCATTCCTTTCAAAATCCGATGTGCTGGTCAACTCCCTCGTGAAGAAGGCACCTCAGTCGATTGTCACGAAAATCGGAGATTACCTGGCTGCCGGGCACCCGATGATCAACACCTGCTCGAGCAACGAGTTCCGCTCCAAGGTCGAAAACGACGGGTTCGGAATCAACGTCGAGCCAGAGGATCCAACGCTTCTAGCCGGCGCCATTGCCTCCCTTTATGAGAATCCAGAAGCCTGCAGGCAGATGGGCGAGAGGGCAAGGAAGATCTCCGAGAGCCAGTTCGACCGCAAGGTCTCTTACTTGAAGATCGCAGAATTGGTGGACAGGACCATAATGCGCCACTGAATGGCACAAAAAACGGGGCTCCGGACGCGCAGCTGAAGCGCGAGGCGAAGCCCCGAAAAAATCACAGTTGAAGTCCGAAAGGTAGCCCCGGACACGCGGTTTGGAAGCCCGAAACTAAGCGCAGTTTGGAAGCCCGAGACGAGAATCCCGAACATGCAGGTGGAAGCCCGAGAAGACCTCCCTACGGACCGAGACCTCTCTCTAGTGGCGGAAGTGCCTGTGACCGGTGAAGACCATGGCAATTCCAGCTCTGTTGGCGGCCTCGATCACCTCTTCGTCCCTGATCGAGCCACCCGGTTGGATGATGGCCGTGACTCCAGCGGCAACGAGCGCATCAAGAGAATCGGCAAATGGGAGGAACGCGTCGCTTGCGGCAACGGCTCCCCTGGCCTTCTCCCCTGCCTGCTCTAGCGCGATCCTCGCAGAGTTGACCCTGTTGGGCTGCCCTGCCCCCATTCCGATCGTCGCGTTGCCCTTCGAGAGCAGAATCGCGTTGGACTTGACCGCCTTGCAGGCCTTCCAGGCGAACAGCATCTCCGACATCTCGTCATCGGTCGGCTTGCGGTCGGTTGGAATCGTGAAGGTTTCGGGAGATTCCGTGACCTTGTCGCGCTCCTGCACCAGCACGCCGCCCTCGATGGCCCTGATCTCATACCCGCATCCAGACGGGTTGCAACCTCCGGTGCGGAGAACCCTGGCCTTGGGCTTTTCCTTGAGAAGCTCGATGGCACCATCTTCGAAGTCGGGAGCCACTATTGCCTCGATGAACTGCTTGTGCTCCAGAATAGACTCGATCACGCCCCTCGTGACCTTGGCATTGAATGCCATGACCCCTCCATAGGCGCTGACCGGATCGCATTCGAGCGCGCGCTCGTATGCTGTGACGACGTCGTTTGCAGAGGCAATCCCGCACGGCGTCTGATGCTTGACTATCACGCAGGTCGTATCCGGGAATTCCCGCACAGCGGCCCAGCAGGCGTCGAGGTCGAGGAAGTTGTTGTATGAGAGTTCCTTGCCCTGCAACTGCTCTGCCTCGGAGAGCATGAACTCCCGCTTGGCCGGAGTGGAAAGGGCCGGGTCGTCGACAGTGCGATAGAACGCGGCCTTCTGCTGCGGGTTCTCTCCGTATCTCAGCTCCTGGGCCTTAGAGAGGAATATCCTCTTGTCGTCGGTGAATGCGGTGTCTCCATTGACCTGAGAGTTAAGCCAGTTGTATATCGCATTGTCATAGGCGCTGGTGGTCTCGAACACCTTGAGGGCGAGCTTGCGCCTGGTCTCCAGCGTGGTTGCGCCACCATGCTCGCGCATCTCTTCTAGAATCGCATCATAAGTGGAGGGCTCGGTGACGACGGTCACGCTTGCGTGGTTTTTGGCAGCGGACCTCAGCATGGACGGACCTCCGATGTCGATGTTCTCGATGCAATCGTCAAAGGTGGCGTCGGGCTTTGCAACCGTGGCCTCGAATGCATAGAGGTTGACGACGATCATGTCGATCATCCCGATGCCATGAGCAGCTGCGTCATCCATGTGGGACTTCAGGTCTCGTCTCGCGAGCAATCCGCCGTGGACTACCGGATGAAGCGTCTTGACGCGCCCATCCATCATCTCGGGAAATCCGGTCAGCTCCTCGATGGGCTTGACTGGAACACCGGCCTCGGAGATGACCTTTGCCGTCCCCCCAGTCGACACGATCTCCACTCCGAATTCCTCCGAGAGCGCCTTGGCAAACTCGGCGATTCCCGTCTTGTCCGTGACAGACAACAGTGCCCTTTTGATAATCGGATCGCTCATCCGCTGCTCCTTGCCCTTGATTTCCTTTTCTACCAATCCATTATCTGTCCCACCGGCCCGGCAATCAACAAGTCGGCATAGCGGTCTCTCG
>JBMNUL010000059.1:0-14301 GCA_050946255.1 Coriobacteriales bacterium
CCACGTCGCGGGCATTCTCGATTCCAGCCTCGATCCTTCTCATGACCGGGCCATTCAGATTGTTGTAGACCATTCGCCTCGCCATCGCCTCATATGGTCGGTCGGGGTCGAAGTCAGAGGAGCAGAAGTGCCCCAGCTCATCTCCGGAGATCTGCACCTTGTCGCTGAATGCCATCTGCTCGTATAAGGTGTCGGACCAAAATGGCAGGGTGTGCATCCAATATATGTGCTTTCCCCGTTTGGGGGGAGCGGCCTGCACGTCGTCTAGCATCATGAAGGCGAACTTCTGCTCTTCGGGAGTTCCGAGCAGCAAGTTGTTGGCCATTCCGCAGTAGAGCGGGGAGACCAAGTCGGTTGGGATGTCCTTATCCGCCTTTAGCTTCTGCGCGGCGTCGATTGCCTCCAAGGTCAGCTTGCTCCTCTTCACCCTCTGGCGGAGCCTGTCCTCGTCGATTCGCCTTCCTGTTTGATCTTCGAGGAAAGTCGCCAGATCGTGCAACTGCCTTTCAACATATGCAACGCTCTCCTCGTTGACTCGAACGGGCACGTCGATGTAGAAGAGGTCCACCCCGTAGATCCTGGCCAGCCTCTTGAAGCTCACGAGGTTGGCATCGCAGATGAGGTTGGTGTGCACAATGCAACGGGGTTTTGGCATGAGCCCGCTCTCGGCTGCGCCTCCGAATATCTTGTGATAGCTGCACAAGGTCTCGGAGATTCCGGAGCAGTCCATGACCTGGACCATCTCCTGTTCCGCCCTGGATGCAGTGATATAGGAGGAGAATGCCTCGGCGTTGTAGGGGTGGAGACCTACTTCCTGCAGCAGTTCACATGGAGTGAAAATGCTCACGATTGCGGAGTTGTCGGGGTCTCTCAGCGGGGCGAGCATGGCGTCCATCATCACCGTGGACAAGTATCTATCAGATGGAATCAGGCGCTTGTCCGGGAGGAACTTGAACTTGAGGTTCATGGCCTCCCATCCTATCTGGAGGAAGACCCTGGCGGCATCGGGGTTTTTGGAGTTCAACTTCCCGACCGTATCCCCGAAGAACTTGACGATATCCATCAGCGCCTCCAAATGGATGCAAATACCAACTGACTTATATGATTTTGATGTAACGCCTGCTGAACACCGCTGATTATTTCGCCTGCGGTATCTGGGAGGGGAGGTCTGCCTGATGCTGGCGGATGGCGGCTTTTCCTCAATGGCACTTCAGGGATTTGGATGACGAGAAGAGCCATGACAAGGCGGCGATGCTGATATGATTGAATCTGTATAAATGAAATGGTGTATCTTTTTCTTGTTTGAAATTTACGACCTCTGATTTTTCTAGCTGAGGAGGTTTGGATTGAAGCGTATCGCTGTATATGGAAAGGGCGGAATAGGAAAGTCCACTATCAGTGCCAACCTCTCTGCCGCTTTAGCCGAGCAAGGGGCAAGGGTCCTGCAAATAGGTTGCGATCCCAAGCACGATTCCACAAGATTGCTGCTGCACGGCGTTCAACCGGTCACTGCCCTTGACTACATGAGAGTCACCGGACCTCTTGACTACAGGCTGTCCGACATCTTGCAAACCGGGTACCTCGGGGTAGGGTGCATCGAGGCAGGCGGCCCAAAGCCCGGTGTGGGCTGTGCGGGGCGCGGGATCATCAGCACCTTCGAGATGCTAGAGCGCTTCGATCTCGATAGCCGTTACGACATCACGATTTACGACGTGCTCGGAGATGTGGTTTGCGGTGGATTCGCCGTTCCAATCAGACGTGAATACGCTGACACCATTCTCGTCGTGACATCCGGGGAGTTCATGTCGATTTATGCCGCGAACAACATTCTCCGGGGCATTGCCAATTACGACACGGATGGTCGCAAACGTGTAGCCGGGATTGTCTACAACAGCAGAGACGTTGCCGGAGAAGACGAGCGCGTGCGCAAGTTCGCAGAGGCTGTGGACCTGCCGGTCTTCACCCAGATTCCCAGAAGCGATGCATTTGCTCGCGCGGAGCGCGACAACATGACCCTGATGGAGCGTGGCTCGGACCCCGAGATATCCGAGCTGTTCCGGGATATGGCCAAGAGGCTCCTGGGTGGATGCGAGCTTCATCCGGCCAAGCCCCTCGAGGACGACGAGCTGGAGCGCGTCGTGCTTGGAGATCCGGAAGCGGACCGCATGGGTAGAAGAGGTGCCGGGGTGGCAGGGGAGCAGGCTGCAGATCGGGGCGCTTCTCCTCAATATGCTGCAAGCGCAAACTTGGCGGAAAGCGATGCCCCGGTGGATCTCTCGAATCCAAATCGCTACCTTTCCAAGAACGTTATTCGAAACGAGCCGCTCCACGGCTGCGCGTTCAACGGAGCCCTCAACACCTGCATTCACGTCACAGACGCCATCGTGTTGGCACATTCTCCAAAGAGCTGCACGTACATCTCCTATCAGACCATAGGTTCTGTGGGGAGGCGGAGGCTCTTCGAGCGCGGGTCCCTTCTCCCGGTGTCGTTATCTCCTAACCTGGAATGCACCGAGATGGGCTCATCGGAGATCGTCTTCGGAGGCATGGAGAAGCTGGAGTCGAAGATCGAGGAACTGGAGAATCTCAATCCCCCGGCGATCATAGTGATAAGCGCTTGCCCGTCTGGGATCATCGGGGATGACATCGACAGCACCTCGGGTCTCTCTACCGAGAAGACCAAGGTGATTCCCATCAGAACCGATGGGAACATGTCCGGGGACTTCCTGCAGGGAGAGCTCATGTGCTATACGAGACTTGCCAGAGATCTCGTCGACCCCAACGCCCCGAAGGTTCCGCGCACGGTGAACGTGATAGCCGAGAAGGTCTGCGTCACGGGCACCCAGCAGAATTTCGAGACAATCCAGGAATTCCTCAACCGCATGGACGTGCGGGTCAACTGCCGTTTCATCTACGACACAACGGTGGAGAAGATCCGCAATTTCTGCTCTGCCGAGCTGACCCTTCCCTCATATTCCGATTACACGGCCAAAATGGTCGGGGATTTCTTCCATGATGAGTTTGGCTGCGAGATCTTCGATATGGGATTCCCCGTGGGATTCGACGCCACCTGCACCTGGCTGCGAAGGCTTGGGAAGAGATTCGACAGGTCAGAGGTGGCCGAGCGGATCATCTCGGAGCAACAGGAGAGCTACCGAAGGCAAATCGATGAATTGAAGCCTGCTTTGGAGGGCAAGAAGCTGATGGTGATCACGTTCAACTCCGAATTGGACTGGATCTTGAAGACCGCCCTCGACCTTGGCATGGAGATATCCAAGATATGCGCGCTCGACTACTCACAGGACATCGGATTCCGCAGCAATCTCGGAATAGATTTGCCTGTAGAGCTCGATTACGATCCTTCTAACCGCGCGTCCGATCTGGCGAGGATATCGCCGGATATACTCCTCACCAACTACGCCTCTTCCGTATCGGAAGATGTTCCGGTGTCCGACACGATCCCCATGTGCCCAGAAGTCGGGTTCGACTCCGCAATTACCCTGGCCAGGCGATGGGCCAAGCTCATGGCATCTAATTTGAAGGGAGATTGGCAGCAAGATGAGCCGCTATTCGACAAATATTACTCCCGATAGCCTCTCTGGGATCATATTCGCCCTCGAGGGAATCTCTAACTCGCTAACGATTCTCAACGGTCCCACCGGGTGCAAGTTCTACCATTCCGCGACATCTGACAGCCAGCTGATCAGACAGCTCGAGTTCGACCCGTTGAATTTCCCTCCGGTATGGTATTTCGGCCAGCCGAGGGTCCCATGCACTTATCTGGACACCGATGACTACGTGTATGGGAGCGAGGACAAGTTGGTCGAGATCCTCACCTACGTTAGGGAAAGCGTCAGATTCGACCTGGTCTCCATCGTGAACTCCCCGGGTGCAGCCTTGATAGGGGATGACCTCGAGGGAATCGCGAGAAGGGTGCTCGGGGAGGACATCCCGTTCGTCACGATCGAGACCCCGGGTTTCTCCAGCGATGTTTGCCATGGCCATGAAATCGCGGTCAAGGAGGTGATGGAACAGCTGTCCGGTCTTATCGATGGCGGCGTAGAACGCGAACCGATGAGCGTCAACGTCCTGGGTCTCTCACTCATTCAGAGATATCACATGGGCGACCTGATGGAGATCGAGCGGTTGCTCGGACTATGCGGGATCAAGGTCAACTGCTTTGTCTGCGCGGGGTCTGCTCTCGAGCAGATCGAGCAGATACCCAGGGCGTCTCTCGACATCGTGATCCATCCCGAATTCGGATGCGGCAGCGCAGAGGTTCTGGAGAGCAGATACGGCATCCCCTCGTATATCTGCGACGGTGCTCCTATAGGATTCGACGCAACCGAGCGCTTCATCAATGACGTGTGCAGCTCCCTTGGTGCTGACCCTGGGGCGGCGATTGACGACATCCTGCGTGCAAGGGCGAGGTCTTATGCGTTCATCTCCAGGGTGCATTCCCTGACCGGCATGCCGAAGGGAGTCCCGTATGCGATAGAGGGGAGGTGCTCCGAGCTCTGCTCCTATATAGAGTTCCTCACGGGATACATGGGGATGGTGCCGACCGCCGTCTCCATCCTCGACGAGGGGAGTTCAGGGTACAGGGGAAATTTGGAGAACCTGCTGGCCGGATATGGATTTTCCGATGCGCTGGAGAGAGACGATGTGGTGGATGCCCCGGCTGACCTCCTCTTCGCGAGCGGGAGCACGATTGCCACGGCAAAATCTACCGGGAGGTCGTTCGGCGGGATAGAGATTTCCCTGCCCACGCTCGGGTACTACGACGTGGTCCCGAAAACTGTTCTGGGACCAAATGGCGCATTGATGCTCGTCGAGATGGTGCTGAACGGGCTGATGTACTGATCGTCCATTAGCACTCGTCAATAAGGTGATAACAGGCTCGATCTGGAATCCACGGGCTCTGAGCATGTCGTGGACAAACATACCGTATATGCAATTGGTCATGGCCAATGCACTTGAACAGATTCATTCTTAACAATAAAATATGCAAATCTGCGTAAATTATCCTTCGACAATTGCAAGTGGGGCGACTGAGGAAATTCTATGAACGAGATAGAGGGGTCTGAATCTGTGTCCAAAGGTGGAACTGCGAAGGGCCGTTCCACCTTTTCCGGGAAGATGGGATTTGTCCTGGCGGCTGCTGCAAGTGCCGTCGGACTCGGAAACCTCTGGAGGTTCCCCTACCTCGCGGCGAAATATGGTGGAGGTCTTTTCCTTGTCGTCTACTTCATCTTGGTAGTGACCTTCGGCTTCGCACTTCTGGTCGCGGAGATAGCTCTCGGGCGCAGGACCAGATTGAGCGCCATCGGTGCATTCAGCTATTACGGCAAGAAGTACAGGTTCATCGGTATACTGGCATCTGCCGTGCCGTTTCTGATCACTCCGTATTATGCGGTGATCGGAGGGTGGGTCACCAAGTACATGGCTGCATATTTCGTCGATCCTGCTTCAGAAATCGCCAGTGATGGCTACTTCGTCTCGTTTATCACTTCAACTGGGATAGACACGTATATTTGGGCGTTCATTTTCCTGGCGCTCACCTTTTTGGTCATAGCGCTCGGGGTCAAGAACGGAATCGAGAAATCGAACCGGGTGATAATGCCGGTTCTCATCGTGCTGATGATTGCCGTCTCGGTGTTCTCCCTGTTGCAGCCTGGAGCTCTCGAAGGCCTGGCTTATTATGTCGTCCCCGACTTCTCGAAGCTCTCGTTCGAGCTGCTCGTTGCCGCAATGGGCCAGATGTTCTTCTCATTGTCGCTGGCAATGGGGATCATGATCACCTATGGCTCCTATTTCAAGCGCGAGGAGAACCTCGAGAAATCTGTTAGGCGCATCGAGGTGTTCGACACTGGAATCGCATTTCTCGCCGGTCTCATGATCATTCCAGCTTGCTTTGCGGTCACCGGAAATGGCGCAGAGATCGCAGGCAATGCAGGTCCTTCGCTCATGTTCGTGATTCTCCCGCAGATCTTCGCCGAATTTGGGACATGGGGGAATGTGGTTGGCGCCGCGTTCTTCATCCTCGTCCTCTTCGCAGCGCTCACGAGCTGCATCTCGTTGATGGAGACATGCGTTTCAATCGTCTCCGACGGTCTCAAGTGCTCTCGCAGAAAGGCCATTTGGATAAACGTGGTGTTCATGTTCGTCGTCGCCACGCTTTGCAACATGGGGTACAACGTCTGGTCCGGCGTTGACCCGATGTACACGTTGTTCGGCATAGGCTCTCTCGGAGATCACCAGATCCTGGACTTCATGGACTTCCTCTCCAACACGGTTCTCATGCCAATCGTCTCGTTCCTAACCTGCATCTTCGTGGGCTATGTGATCAAGCCCAAGGAGATTGAAGACGAGGTGGAACAGGGTGGCGTGAAATTCAAGTCGAGGAAGCTGTTCGTCGTCATGATCAAGTACATCGCGCCTGTGTTCGTCGTGCTCATTCTCGTTGGATATCTGCTCATGGCATGGGGCGTCCTGAATCTGTAGTGGCCCCGTTGCTCGATACCTTCAGATAACTCCCGCTTTTTGAAAAGCTTCCGGCCGACGTGAGGCGAACATCAAATTACAATGAGTGTCGTTCATGTGTCCGGGGCACTGCCTGCTGGCTGTTTCCCGGACGATTTCTTGCTGTGAGATTACGGAGGCTTCAAGCATGGAGAAGATCGAGATGAAGAACCCCATCGTCGAGATGGATGGCGATGAGATGACCAGGATCATGTGGTCGATGGTTAAAGACAAGCTCATCCTTCCGTATGTCGACTTGAAGTCCGAGTACTTTGACCTGGGGCTCGCCAATCGAGATGCCACCGACGACCAGGTTACCAAAGACGCCGCCGAAGCCACCAAGCGCCTCAAGGTTGCCGTCAAATGCGCCACGATCACTCCCAATGCCGCAAGAGTCGAGGAATACGGGCTCAAGCAGATGTGGAAGAGCCCGAATGGCACGATCCGAGCAATGCTCGACGGAACTGTTTTCAGGACACCCATCGTCGTGAGGGGAATCGAGCCGTGCGTTGGCAACTGGAAGAAACCAATCACCCTGGCGCGTCATGCCTATGGCGACGTTTACAGGGATGTCGAGATGGAGATCCCAGGTCCTGGAAAGGTCGAGCTCGTATACACGGGTGAGGATGGGGAAGAGGCCCGCATAACCGTGCACGAGTTCGATGGGCCTGGCATCGTCCAGGGAATGCACAACCTCGACAGCTCGATCGAGAGCTTCGCTCGCAGCTGCTTCGACTACGCCCTGTCCACCAGGAAGGACCTCTGGTTCGGTACCAAGGACACGATCTCGAAGAAGTACGACGGCAGGTTCAAGGCGATATTCCAGCAGATCTTCGAGGACGAGTACGAGAGCAGATTCGAAGAGGCCGGAATCAAGTACTTCTACACGCTGATCGACGACGCGGTTGCACGTGTCATGAGATCGGAAGGTGGGTTCATCTGGGCCTGCAAGAACTACGATGGCGACGTGATGAGCGACATGGTGTCCTCGGCATTCGGCTCGCTTGCCATGATGACCTCGGTGCTGGTCTCGCCCCATGGCTACTTCGAGTACGAAGCCGCGCACGGGACCGTTCAGCGCCATTACTACAAGCATCTGAGGGGCGAGGAGACCTCCACAAATTCCGTGGCCACGATATTTGCCTGGACTGGGGCTCTGCGCAAACGCGGCGAGCTGGACGGGACCCCGGATCTCTGCGCCTTCGCGGACAAGCTCGAGAAGGCAACGATCTCCACCATCGAGAGCGGCAACATGACTGGCGACCTCGCGAGGATGACCAAGCTGGAGAACCCCGTGGTACTCAACACCGAGGACTTCATCGGGGCTATTGCTGAGAACCTGGCCAAATGAGCCATCTGGAATAGGCAATCTGGAGCTCCGAGCCAGGCCGAATGAGCCTTCGGGCATAGGCCATCTGGGATTCCGAGCAACGTCAAGAGAGCCACCTGGGATAGACTGTTTGGAGTTCCGAACCACGCCAAGAGAGCATCGGATATAGGCGACCTGGGCTTCCAAGTCGGCCCAGATTGTCATAGCTGTCATTCGATTCACATGGGGAATGTGCGCGAAAAAGATTCCCGAACTTGTTCGTGAGTGCTTCCAGAACCCAAATTCCTAGAGGTCGAAATCGGAACGGGACCTTCTCCCGAAATACTTGCGCTGAATTTCGAGCAGGTGGTTGGTTGTGGCTGCGTCCTTGAGCTCTCCGACCTTGTCTATGACCTCCATGATGTTGTTCTTGTTCAGATATCCGAGCTCGACCATGGAGTCGATGGCCTCACGGTCATCGTTTCTGGCCAAGGTCACGCAGGTTCTCACGGCCTTGTCCTCGAGCATGTCGCGGTACATCTTCTCGTTGGCCTCCGTCATGAGGACCGGGTCCTTGAGCCTGTCGATGATGAGCAGTGCCTGCTGGTAGTTGTTTCCCCAGCTGAGGATCGTGTTGTCGTACATCCCCATGATCTGCGAGACATCGATCGATTGCCCGTTCAGTGCAAGGGACGCCCTGCGAGACCCCTCGCCGTTCTTCGGGAAATAGAAGTCGAACTCGGAGTGGCCCTCTATCGGCTCCGTGGTCCTGATGTGGATGTGGTGGAGAAGGCTCTCCACCCCAAATGCCCTCATCCCAAGGTATCTGATTCCATCGCTCAGATATAGCTCGTGCAGAAGCCTAGTGCCGTTGAAGGCGAAGCTGTCGATCACCGTCACATCATAGGGGATGTTCACCACATCGTCAGGTCCCACATACAGCACGACGTGGGCATTGTTCTCGTCCTTGGTCTCGATGAGCATCCCGGATTCCATTCGGAACCGCTCGTTCCCCTCGTCGACCTCGATCGACTTCAGCGAAGGCTCTTCTTTCCCATGGTGGGCACCATGGGTGACGAGTGCCAGGCTCCCAAGGTGTTCTAGCGCTGCGGGGATCCTGATGCTCTCCAGGGAGGTGTCCACAAACGCATTGTCCTCAATGCTTTTCAAGGAGTCCGGCACGTCGACATGGGTAAGTTTCAGGCAATTTCTAAAAGCGCCCTCACGCACGACTTCAAGCCCCTCTGGAAGGGTAATCGACTGGATATTGGAGTGATGGTCGAATGCTCCCTCTCCAATCGCCTTCGTTCCCTCTCTCACCGTGTATTCGGAGAGGTCGGAGTTCATGACTTCGATTAGGACGGGGCCAATGTCCTCGTTCCGGTACAAGACCCCCTCTTTATCTATCTCCAGCTCGCAAGGCCCCTCTGCAATAGTGAAGGTGGGGTTCTCTCCAGAGAAGGTCACGTCGGTGCCATCTGCGATGTGCTTGTCGAGCATCTTGATGGTGGGCGGGACCTCTAATGACTTGATTGCGGTGTTCGAGAAAGCTTGCGGGCCTATGTGCTCGAGACCGGGGTCGATGACGACTTCGGAGAGATTCCTGCAGTTGGAGAATGCCCTCTCTTCTATTGACCTCACAGAGGATGGAATGTGGATCGATTCTATAGATGTGCCCGAGAAGGCGTACTCGTCGATCTTCTCGACCGTGTTCGGAAGCTCTACGCTCTTTAAGTCCTCGAAACAGCTGAAGGCCTTTCTTCCTATCTCGCGGCACCCCTTGGGTACAGAGTACTTCTCCGAGTGGATAACCAGGGCGAGCATGGTTTCCCAGCCCTTGGAGAAAATTGCAATCCCATCGGTGTCCAGATTCTCGTTTCTTGGATCGATCGAGAACGATTCCAGATGGCTCTTCATGAACGCACCGGGGTAGATCTCGTTCACAGATGGTCCTATGGTCAGGCGCTTCAGCTTCGGTATCTCGCAGACATTCGAGTTTATCTTCTCCAATCTGCCGGGTAGGACCAGCTCTTCCAGGTTGTTGTTGCCCCTTATCCATCCCGGATCGAAGTCCTCGACGTCGCGTGGGAGCACGAGTCTTCTCATGTTTCCGCACAGGCGAAATGCGGAAATCTGGATCTGGCATATCTCATCTGGGCATATAACCTCTTCTACATCCAACCGTGCAAGCGAGTCCGTGGCAAGGGACAGGACTGGCAACCCGTCTATGCTCGAGGGTATGACAAGGCTTTTCCTGTCGGTCTCAACTCCGGTGATCCTTATGAACTCATCTCCAATCGAGACATATTTCCAGACCGTGCCGTCCTCCTCTTCGAAAGGCATTTCCCCAGAAGTGCGCGACTTCTCGTCGGATTTCATCTTCTCGATGGAATCCAGGTGATCGGAATAGGCTTTGTTCATTGATTCAATCTTGTCAAGTGGTATGTTTGGATCGCTAAGAGCCATTTTCAAATGTCCTTTTGTCGACAATTCCCGTTTGCGAAAAACAAGACATCGAGCTTATCCTCGAATAAAGTTTTGTGAAAAGCGGAAGTGCTTCTAAAAAATGATTATATCCAAGAAAACAGGGCATATTTTGGATTTAGGCTCTATGGCAAAGGCTTTTTTCAATTAAGAAGAGTGAATAATTCCGTTCGGTGTTTATCAGAAGTATAATCATTGAATGTGTGCAATAATATCAACGGAGCAGTTGCCGAGTTTGTCGGCAGACTTCTTTGTGTTGCACAAGATGGTTGTTTATAGGGAAATGGTTTTGGAGGTAGAAAGACAATGGCAAAAGATTTTGCGGCAATTGGCAGTTACACTGCCGGCGAAGGGGAGGTCCCCACTAGCCAGCTAGATCCCAAGGCAGCTTTCGAGAAGATCAGCGAGCTTCTCGCCGCCAAGACATCGGGTGATATCCTCTACGGCGATGAGTATGAGACCGTTAAGGATTGTCTCGCCGCAATCGGTGCCGATGAGACTTCTGTTTCCGAGGATGGCTCGTTCCAGGGTGCTGGCAAGATTTCCTACGAGGCCGAGGGCGCTGGCGTCAAGGTTGCCGTCGAGGCCGATATGTCCTGCAAGGGTGTTCTAGACCGCACCCGCATGGCCTGGACCAGCAGCATTGGAGTCACCAAGGTCGGCGGAGATGCCGTTATCCAGAAGATCATCTGGAACTACACCGACGCAAGTTTCGGAGTTACCGACGCCGAGGGTTATCCCAACATCATCTTCAAGCGTGATATGAACCGCGAGATCAACGACCCTGTCAACATCGAGAAAATCAACAACGGTGAGCAGCTCAGGGCAAGTCTCATGGACTTCACCTCGTTCATTCAGTGGGGATTCTTCCTGGGCGGAACCTGCACCATCATCACCAGCGAGGGAACTCTGGTTTGCTAGTTCTTTCTCCAGAATTTGAATTATCGGGGCGGCATTCGAAAGGGTGCCGCCTTTGTTATTCTGCCTGGATAAAGAGGATTGACAGGCTGGGGTGGGAAATATGAAATCCCCCAATTCCAAAGTACAGGCAATGCATTAGAAGAAAGTCCCAATCTAGAGGGCGGAGCATGAGAAGTCCTCATCAAAGGGTCTGCAACCTTGAAGAGCAAGCAGGCAATGGAAAAGAAGAAGGCCCGCAATCTTTCAAGGACTGCGGGCTCAACTTTTGAATTGGAAAAGTCAGAATCAAAGAAGCACTGACCAGCTATTTTCTAGCTTCTCCTGCTGGGTTGAACTTGAGGTTTGGCTCAATCTCATCGCCGTAGATGATGCAATACCTCGTTCCCTTGAGGGTTACCATCAAGCTGGCAACTGCAGGAGTCTCGTCTCCGCCGAAATCATATACATCGTAAGTTAGGTACTCACGATCGATGAGGGCCTTGTAATCCGGGCTGTTCTTAAGCTTCTCAAGCAACATGTTGGTAGGTTGACGACCAAGCTCATCTTGCCTAAGCGAAATGCTGTAGAGAATTACCTCTTGTTCCTTTGTGAGCCTTCCAAGCTTCTCGACTTCAGCTTTGATTTCTTCGTTAGTTGCCATGTGATCGGTTACCTCTTTCCGGCAAGGTGAAACAGAACATCGAGAGGACTAAATTCCCTTGTACCCCTGAGAAGGATCGCTATCGCCAACACCAATGTTGGTGTCTCCGGCCTCGTTGCCGGTGCGCTTGGTGCTTGTGTATCCAGACCATGCACGGGCCATGTACTTGTCCTTTACAAAGAACAGATTCTGCTTCACTAGCTCGGCCTTGGTAAGTCCGAACTCGCCCTCGACCTCGTCACGAGATTTACCAGCGGCGAGTCCCTCATTCAAGATCTTCGCCATCTCAGCGGGGTCCAGTGCCAGAAATTCATCGCGAGTCATAATGTTCCTCCTTGTCTTACTGCTAATGAGCCCAGCCGTAATAACCACTCTACGACCGGGCTCATTATACTATATCAATTTATCTGTAAGCTAACTTTACAGACGGAACAGAACCGTGGGTCGATCGATTTCCTTCATGCGGGCAATCATGTCATCGAGAGTACCGTACTCGATGGAATGAGACTCCTCGACCTGAACTGCCAGAGGACGCTGACCGGCCTTGTCCCCGCCAGCTCCCCAATGCTCGGAGAATATCGACGTGGGGCAGGGAATGTAGAACCACTCCCAACAATCGCCGGTGTCGCCTTCGCTCTTCCTGAAGGGACCGACCTGAACTTCCTTGATTCCAAACTGCTCTAGTGGAAGACCAAGCTCTTCTTTGCAGGCAATCTCAGCCGCATGGTTTCCGGAGAAGAACGTGTAGTCTACGAGCAGGCCATACTGGGTATCTGCCATGATGGTTCACTCCCTTAATCTTCTTCGAGGCTGCGGACGCGCCTGATGTTGCACATGACTCCCTTGTAAGGAGCGCCGAATCCGAGCTTGCCCACGTTGAAGTGCGGGACCAGCTGGTTGAAGTTCGACTTCCAAACACCGAACAGGTTCGGCTCCTCGCCGTCCTGCTCAGGGAACCACCAACCATGAGCGCAGTTGATGATGCCCGGCTTCATGACTGGGGTGATCTCAGCCTTGAAACGAGCCTCACCGAACATGTTGTAGACCTCGCACCAGTCGCCGTCGGTGATGTCGTACTTCTTTGCGGTCTCAGGATTAATCTGGACCCATGGCCACGGATCGATCTGACGCAGCGAGGGAACCTGACGGTGCTCGGAATGGAACGAGCTGTAACGACGCGAACCGGAGGTCGAGATCAGAGGATACTCGTCTGCGAACTCGGGCTTGCTGATCTGGCTGTAGTTGGGCTCCTCGTAGTAGGGCAGAGGATCCTCTCCCCAGGCTTCGTACAGAATCGACTTGGCCTCGATCATACCGGTGATCGTGTTGAATCCGGGCTCGCCGTCGAAGCGGAGCAGGCCCTTCTCGTACTTCTCGTACTCGAATCCGTGCGCACCGGGCTGATAGATGCCCTCCTCGCGCAGATCCTCGAAGGTCATGCCGAGCTCCTTGAGCTGGCCGGTGAAGAACTCGTCGACTGCAACCTCGAGAGCCTTGAGGTCCAGCTTGCCACGAGTATCGCCGGTGACCTCCTGAGGCTGCTCGCTCTCGGCAAGCTTGCTGACGTCGAGGGTGTCTCCCTCGGGCCTGTACCATGGCCACCAAGTGGGGTTGAGGCGCTGGCCGAACATGAGGCAGATCTCGATATCGGACTTGCACTCGCCAACCTGCAGTGCCTTGTTCATCGGGCCCATGAACACGGTGTTGCGGCCGTAGTGGGTGAGGACGATTCCGTCGTGCTCAGCCCAGGTGGACATCGGCAGGAAGATATCGCCGACGGCCATCGCGGTCGGGGTCATGAACAGGTCCTGGATGACGCAGTACTCGATGGAGCTGAGCAGGGCGTCATGCCAACGCTTCGGCTGAGCGGAGCAGGTGGGTGCCAGGAAGTTGGAGCTGTTGAACCAAGCCATGCGCAGGCGGTACGGCTTCTGGGACTCCATGGTGTTCAGCGTCTCATCAGGCTGAGTGGTCGCCATACCAGTGGAGAGTCCTGGCCATGCCTCGGCGCCGATGCGCTTTGCCCAAACCTCGTCGGACATTGCGCCGCGCTGCTCCATACGCCACTTGCCAAGCAGTGCCGAAGGAGGACCGAGGGTGATTCCACCAGGACGGTCGACGGAGCCAGCGAGTGCGGCGAGGATGATCATTGCCTGGGAGAGCTGCACGCCGTTCTTGTTCTGGTCGAATGCAAGACCCCAAGCCCAGCCAATCGGGCGCTCGGTTCCGATGATGTGAGCGACCTTCTCGATCGTCGAAACGTCGACGGTCGTGATCTCGGCAACCTTGTCAGCAGGATACTCGGCAGCGCGCTCCTTGAGCTCATCCAGACCATAGATCCACTTCTCGGCGAACTCGTGATCGTACTCGTCGTTCTGGAACATGAGGTTCATGACGCCGAGTGCGAAAGCGGTGTCGGTCTGAG
>JBMNUL010000060.1:0-14192 GCA_050946255.1 Coriobacteriales bacterium
ATCTGCAACCTATTTCAGGTGTTCCGATCTCAGGAGGGAGACCCAGATGTCATTTACCCATTTCCCGCACGTGTACCAGCCGCTCGATATCGGCAGCATGCACATGAAGAACCGCATCCAGTACTCTCCAATCGTCACCAATCACGCTGGCTATACCTCAGGTGATGTGACCAACGAGCTGTTCGAGTTCTATTCAGGTCAGGCCAAGTCGGGTGCGGCTCTCGTCACCGTTGGCTCGACTCCAATCGACTTCGACCGCGGCCGCGACTTCTATGCCTGCATGTCGGCGACCAAGGACGAGGACATTCACGGACTTGGCATGGTCTGCCGCGAGATGCATCGATACAACTGCAACTTCTCGGCTGAGCTGACACATGCCGGGCAGTGGGCGGGTGCCCTGCTCAAGGGCCATCCCAAGGCCTGGGTTCCTTCGCTGGTGGAGGGATGGTGCGATGACCCAGAGGTCTTCGAGGAGATCAACCGTGCTCAGATGGACGAGGTCATCGATCATCTGCAGGCTGCGATCAGACGCTGCAAGGCGGCCGGGTTCGACATGGTCATGGTCCACATGGCACACGGGAACCTGTTCTCGGCTTTCCTCTCCACTTATTTCAATCATCGCACCGACGAGTACGGCGGCAGCATGGAGAACCGCTTCAGGTATCCGCTGGAAGTACTCGAGGCAGCACATGAGGCCACCGGCGGAGATATCCCGATAGAGATTCGCTTCCAGGGTCTTGAGAGGCTAGAGGGTGGAACGGGCGTCGAGGAGCGCATCGAGTTCCTCAAGCGTGCGCAGAAGTACATCGATTCCGTAGTGGTCTCCACCGGAACGCTTTTTGGAGGCGAGGCCTGGTCGTACAACATGCCCGGTTACTACGTGGAGCCCTGCTGCAACGTCGACGTTGCCCAGGCATTCAAGGAAGCAGTTCCCGACCTCTGCATCTCGGTGTGCGGTGGAATCTCCACGCTCGAGCAGGCCGAGGACATCATCGCCAACGGCAAGGCCGACGTGGTGGCAATCGCCAAGGCGCTCATGGCAGAGCCGCAGTTCGCCAACAAGGGTCTCCGCGGCCAGGAAGACGACATCAGGCCATGTCTGCGCTGCCTCTGGTGTCTGCGCAATGCACCTCAGGGCGGTCATGTCGAGGGCTGCGCAGTCAATCCGACTTGCGGGCTCGAGTACCGCGGCACCAAGCTCACCCCGATACTGGATTACCGCAAGGCAATGGTCATCGGTGGTGGACCAGCTGGAATGGAGGCTACACAGGTTCTCGCCGAGCGCGGGTTCGACACCGTTTTATACGAGAAGCTCCCGAGGCTCGGAGGTCGCTTGGAGGAGGCGTCTTCGCTGGTTTACAAGGACGGTTTCCGCAGGTACTACAAGTATCAGGTCAGAAAGACTATGGAATGCGGCGCACGCGTTGTGATCGGCCAGGAGGCGACTGAGGACACGGTTAGGGCCGAGCAGCCAGATGTCCTGATCCTCACCGTGGGCGGAGAGCCCATCGTCCCGCCGATTCCGGGAATCGATGGGCCGAATGTGGTCGGAGTCGTCGAGGTAGACCGTGGCGAGGCGGAAACAGGCCAGAAGGTCGTCGTCTGCGGGGCAGGTCTCTCGGGTGCCGAGTGCGCAATCGCCCTTGCAATGGAAGGCAAGGACGTCACCCTTCTGGACATGGTCCCCGTCGAGGACTTCTACAAGGACTTCGATGAGATGGACCGCCCGATGATCACGAAGAACCTCAAGGAATACAACGTCGAGTGCATCGGAGAGGCTTCCGTGCAGGAGTTCACTTTCGAAGGAGTGAAGGTCAAGATGGCCGATGGTTCCGAGAAGGTCATTCCCTGCGATACGGCCGTAACTGCATTTGGCATCAAGCCGAACAAGGCCTACATCGAGAAGATGCTCGACCTCGTTCCGGAGACTTATGTCATCGGCGATGCAAACAGGAGCGGAGTCATAGGCGCCGCGATCAACGACGCATACTGGATTTGCCGAGAGATCTAGCTTTCCTGTCTGAGATTTCGGAATGAGCTGTGGTGAAGTAGGGAATTCACAGTGACTTCTGGAGTCCGAAGTTGCAGCAGTTGAGGTTTCAGTTCGAATCCGCCCGAGCATAATCTCGGGCGGATTTTCTATACCCACCAGACATCTAGCTCGTGCGTATACGCTATTTCTCCTAAAAAATATATATTTGATGGTTTTTGTATTGAATTTAGATATCAAATAGATATAAAATATCCATTAAATGCAATACAAACGCCATATAAACGCAGCAGGAATACCAGCATGATGAAGTCAACGACCATACGCATGGACGATGAGTTGAAGCGAGTTGCGTGTGAGAAGCTCGACGCACTCGGCCTCAGCTTCAACACGTTCGTGGTCATGGCGACAAAACAGCTGGTGGCGCAGAATCGGATTCCCTTCGACCTTGTCGTTCCGCAAGACAAGGTAGAGGGGAAGCCAGGAAACGACGGCTAGGAAAGTTTGCTGGGGGATTACTGTATCGGGCACTGGATTGGCAAATAGACATACCACATATACGCAGCGAAAAAACAGATAGGTGGTCGTCATGCGAACACGAAGACGTCGCAACAAAACGAACGGGGAGATCTTCGTTCATAGGAACAGCTGGATCTTCTACAACAAGGGTTTTGGAGTGGTGTCTCTGTTCAGGAGGAGAATCCACAAATACGTTTGATACAGATATGGTCCTGAGATTCGGCTGATCCAGCAATTCTGCCGAAAGCACAGCTTCCTGGTTTACAGCAGAAGCCCGGGAGGGTTTTCCCTTCCCGGGCTTCCTTTTTCGTCTACTGCCCTTGGGGGCAGCCAGGGTCTTTCTCCTGTTGGATGTCTCTATTTCCTTAAGACGTCGCTTGTCCCGAAGGATTGCTGCTCGGCCTGATGCCGATTTCCCCTGCGAATGCCTCTTGTGCAGGCGGATACCGCTAGCCTCAGGTTCTCACTTCAAGCAGGTTGATCCACTGGTCCGGAGAAATCTTCTAAAGCCCCTCTAGAACCTGCCAAGGTCAACTGCGGTCTGGAATGCCGTTCCAGTTGCCTCGCAAATGTTCTTGACGGTGAAGCAGTCTCCAATCGGGTAATACTCTGGAGCGCAATCGTAGAACGAGATCGCCTCTTCGCGCAGCGGGCGCATTCCCATTGCGACGATCACATTGTCGGCCTCGTAGAATTTCTCGCCGTCTGGGGTCTCGCAGAGGACGCCGTTCTCCTTGACCTCCTTGACCTTGTTCTGAAGGTTGATCTTGAGACCGTTCTTCTTGATCTCAACGCGCACGCCGGACATGTGGAGGAAGTTGCCGCCGTCGCTGATGTGGTCGAGCATCTCGACGTTGGTTACGTCCCTGCCCATCTTCGTGAGTTGCAGGCCGAGCTCGACGCCTGCCAAACCGGCGCCCATGATCACGATCTTCTGGCCGAGCTCATCGGCAGAATTGTAGGCATCCACTGCGTTCATTACGTTGGGCCCGTCGATACCAGGGATCGGAGGGATGAGCTGCTTGGAGCCGAGGGCTGCGATGATTACGTCCACGTCCATGGCCTCAGCCATCTCGGGGGTCATCTTGGTGTTGAGCATGACCTTGATGTTAGGGTGCTCGAAGCACTTGCGCTGCTGCTGGTTGAGGTAGTAGTCGAGGTTCTTCTTGAAATAGACGTTGCGCTCGCAGCGGATGGTTCCACCGAGCTCGTTCTTCGCCTCGGCGATAGTGACGTTGTGCCCGCGGTCTGCAGCGGTGAGCGCGGCCTCCATGCCCGCAACGCCTCCGCCGATGACGAGGACGTTCTTCTTGACCTTGACCGCCGGCGGCTCGTATGTGCCGTGGATCTCGCGGCCGGAGAGCGGGTTGATCGCGCAGTAGGGCTCGCCATTGGTGAGCTCTTGGGAGAAGCAGTTCATGCAGCGCATGCAGCGCTTGGCCTCGGTGTCCAGACCAGCGCGTGCCATGTTGGGGAAGTCGGGCTCGCAGAACAGCTCGCGTGCGACCTCGACAACATCGGCCTTGCCGGTGGCGATGATCTCGTCCATGAACGCCGGGTCGCTGTACCCGCCGATAGTGGCGACCTTGGCGTGCTTCATGTGCTTCTTGATCTCTGCGGCCATCTCGAGGTTGTGCCCCTCATCGACGAACATCGATGGAGTTGTGATTCCGAACACCTCGTCGACTTCGTGGTTGCCTGCGCTTACGTGGATCAGATCCGCATGTTCATCTAGGGCAATGGCGTTCTCGAGCCCGACGTCGAATCCAAATCCGCCGTCATAGCACTCGGAACCGGAGATGCGGACTTCGACTGGGAATCCCTTGCCGCATGCCTCGTGAATCGCGTCGCAAATTTGGTTGATTATGCGGCAGCGGTTCTCGGGGCTTCCGCCATATTCGTCGGTGCGGGTGTTCACCAGGGGAGAGAGGAACTGGTGCAGCAGCCAGCCATGGCCGGCGTGGATGTGGACCATTCCAAACCCCATCCTCTTGCCAAGTGCGGCGGCCTGGGCATATTTCTGAATCGTGCGGTCTATAAGAGCCTGGTCCATGGGAATTACAGTGCGGCCCTTCTGCTCGATTGCCACCGGCCCGATTGCGTCTCCCGTGGGCTCACCTCCGAACATCTCGAGCTTTCTGTTAGCGAAGGCTCCTGCATGGGCGAGCTCGAGGACCGGCACGGCGCCGTGCTTTTTAATGGCGTCGGCGATGCGGGCAATGTCCATGTCGACGTTGGGGGAGTCGAGCTTGATGTGCTTGTCGCTGCCTGCGCCGTATTCTCCATCGACAATTCCCTCGAAGGTCCCAACGGATGCAGCGCCTCCCATGGCCTTGCGCCCATAGTAGTATGCTGCGCCATCTACCAGATGTCCGTTACCTGGAAGATTCTGGTATCCAGTTGGGGAACCGAAGATCCTGTTGCGAAAAAGTTGGTTTCCAATGACGATTGGCTCGAACAAATGGGGGTATTTCAACTTGCTCATAGGTTCTCCTGTCTCTGTATCCACTCCCTGTGATATTGCTGACGTTATCTTGAAGCTCGTGTTTGAAAGCTGCACGTTGAACTGGCAGCCAATTGCCGCTCTAAACAATCGAGAACATCTCGTATCTCAGACGGGCCCATACATGTGAAAATCAGGCCGTTATTTATGCGAGACTTCTCGGACAACTGCTCTGGTAAGTGAAGTATCTCGCTATTGGAAATCTTGAGCAATTGAAAAATGTTATTGCATAATAAAATGAAAATCAAGAAAGTTTATTAAATTGCTCCGGAAATCCAGATCAGCATTCTTCTGAAAATTAATGCTAGTTGCAAATATTAGACAAAGTCTAATTATCGATATTCAAAATTGTGAATTCCCGAAGTTTGAATTTCTGGACTGAAAAATCGCAAAAAATGTCGATTTAACTGGAAAATCGCAGAATTCTCCCCATTGAACGCTTTACATTTCGACTTTTACACCTTTTCAAATTTTCTCAGGCAATACAATCTTTGCAGGGTTAGCAGATGCACTACATCGCACACTTATTTGAAAGGGGAAAATTCATTATGAACATGAATAAGTGGGTTGAGGAGGCTATTGCGGCAAAAGAGAAGAAGCCGATCCCTGTCCTCACTTTTCCTGCAATCCAGGAAATGGGCATCACGGTAAAAGAGCTTATCTACTCTTCTGACTATCAGGCCCAGGCCATGAAGATCATCCATGACAAAACCGATATGGGTGCCACCCTCGCATTCATGGACCTTTCAGTAGAGGCAGAGTCGTTTGGCAGCACGATCAGGTATTCCGACGACGAGGTGCCGACGGTCGTCGGTTCGATCATCGATGAGGACACGGACATCGATGCGATGGAGATTCCCGATTGCCATGAGGGCCGCTGTGGAGTCTGCATAGAGGCAGTTCGCAAGGTGGCGGCTGAGATACACGACAAACCGGTGATCGCCGGGAATATCGGTCCGTTCTCGTTGGCAGGACGTCTCATGGACGTCAACGAGGTCATGTACATGTGCTATGACGAGCCGGAGCTCGTGCACAAGGTGCTCGACAAGGTCACAGACTTCCTCATCGACTACACTAAGGCATTCAAGGAGGTCGGGGCCGACGGAGTGCTCATGGCAGAGCCCCTTGCCGGATTGCTCTCGCCTGAGCTCACCGAGGAGTTCTCGAATCCGTACGTCAAGCGCATAGTCGATGAGACCCAGGACGAGAACTTCGTGGTCTTCCTCCATAACTGCGG
Source organism: Coriobacteriales bacterium (assembly GCA_050946255.1). Lineage (GTDB taxonomy): Bacteria > Actinomycetota > Coriobacteriia > Coriobacteriales > CADBOM01 > JBMNUL01. Next base: position 6,250 of record JBMNUL010000060.1, read on the forward strand.
GTCGAGCGTCAAGCAGACCGTTGACAGCATCGTGAAGACCGGGGCAAAGGGATTCCACTTCGGCAACGCCGTGGTCATGTCCGAGATGATGCCGCACATCCCCTCAGATGTCATCTGCATGGGAAATGTCGACCCTGCGAGCCAGTTCAGGAACGGGACCCCGGAAAGCGTCTACAACTCAACGCTCGAGGTTCTGCACGCCTGCTCCAAATACCCCAACTTCATCATCTCCAGCGGTTGTGACATTCCACCAATGTCGCCTTGGGACAACATCAACGCCTTCTTCAAGGCCGTCAATGATTTCTACGGCGAGGAGAAGACCACTCCGGAGCCCGCGCCACGTCACGTGCCGACGATGACCTCGCGCGAGCGTTTCTACGCTGCAATCGAGCACAAGCCCGTGGACCGCGTGCCGGTCTACCCGTTCATTGCAGGTGCCAATCGAATTCTCGTCGGAGCAGACCACCACAAGTGGGCTACCGACGCCGACCTCTGCTCCAGAGGCTATATCGAGATGGCGAAGATGTTCCCAGAGGAGGACTTCATCATCGCCGCAATCGACTTTGTCGTGGAGTGCACCGCTTGGGGCCAGAAGATCATCTACTCTGGAAACAATCCCGGGGTGCCAGACTACTCCCAGATGGTGGTCAAGACCATCAGCGATTACTCCAAGATCAAGCCCGTGGACGCAAGGGAGGCTCACCGCATGATCCTCATGAAGGAGGTCTGCGAGAAGCTCGTTGCCGAATTCAAGGATGACAAGCCGGTGATTGCTTATGTCATGGGCCCGCTGTCCACCCTTGGAGAGCTGCGTGGCCAGAAACAACTGGCTCGCGATATCCGCACCAATCCAAAAGCCGTCAAGGCTGCTGCCGACAACATCGCGGTTACCCTCAAGCAGTTCGGCGAGATGCTCATGGACACCGGAATCGATGGAATCATGTGGGATACCTACTTCGCGGCAGGTGCGACCACGACGAGGAACATCTGGAAGGATGTCGAGGGCGACAGCATGGCAGAGCTCGCGCAGATGGTGCGCGACAGGGGCGGCATCAACATCGTCCACAGCTGCCAGCGCGACGTGTTCTTCGACGTTCAGATCGAGACCATCAAACCCGAGATCATCTCGTTCTTCAATGTTCCCGACGATTGTGCCGATTACAAGGAGACGAAGGCCAAGTACGGCGACCAGGTCTGCCTCATGGGAAGCGTGGCACCTTGGAACTCCGTGTTCGGCACGGACCTCGAGTGGGACCAGGAGTGCTTCGACCGCATCGACGACATGTCAGAGGGCGGCGGGTTCATCCTCGCTCCCGGATGCTTCTACCCGGCCAACGCATCGTTTGGTCGTGCAAAGCGCATGATCGACATCGCGACCTTCACCGGTGTGAAGGAGAAGTAGGGCTTGCGTCCTCATTTGGGGAACAGACCGCAGCAGAGCTTCAAGCGATAACGAAAAGGCGGCTCGGGAAAAATCCCGAGTCGCCTTCCTTTTGCCGTTGTTTCCGGTAAGGAAAGTAGATTCCCAACCAGATTTCGGCCTGGTTCTCTAGAACCTGCCGATGTTCTTCGCCGTCATGTAACCGGCAGTGGTGGCAGCCTCGATGTTCTTCACTGCGAAGCAGTCGCCAATCGGGAAGAACTGCGGTGCGCAATCGTAGAACGCCGTGGTCTCCTCCTGCAGTGGACGCATTCCCATTGCCACGATGACGCTGTCGGCCTCGTAGAACTTGTCGCCATCCGGGGTCTCGCAGAGGACGCCGTTCTCCTTGACCTCCTTGACCTTGTTCTGCAGGTTGACTTTGAGTCCGCGCTTCTTTATCTCAACGCGCACGCCGGACATGTGCAGGAAGTTCCCGCCGTCGCTCATATGGTCGAGCATCTCGACGTTGGTGACGTCCTTGCCGAGCCTGCAGAGGTGGAGTCCGAGCTCGATTCCCACGAGGCCGGCGCCCATGATCACGATCTTCTGGCCGAGCTGGTCGGCGGCGTTGTAGGCGTCGACGGCGTTCATGACGTTGGGCCCATCGATTCCCGGGATCGGCGGGATGAACTGCTTGGAGCCGAGGGCGGCGATGATCACATCTGCGTTCATCTCCTTGGCCATCTCTGGGGTCATCTTGGTGTTGAGTCGAACGTCGATGTTGGGGTTCTCGAAGCACTTGCGCTGCTGCTGGTTGAGGTAATAGTCGAGCTTGGTCTTGAAGTCGACGTTGCGCTCGCAGCGGATGGTTCCGCCGAGCTCGTTCTTGGCCTCGCAGAGCGTTACCTCATGTCCACGCTCGGCGCAGTCGAGGGCGGCCTCCATGCCCGCAACGCCTCCGCCGATGATGAGGACCTTCTTCTTGTTCTTGACCTCGGGCATTGCGTAATAGGCCTCGATCTCGCGACCGGAGCGGGGGTTGATCGCGCAGTACGGCTCGCCGTGGGTGAGCTCGTTGGAGAAGCATGCAAGGCACCTCATGCAGCGCTTCATGTTGCTCTCCTCGCCAGCGCGGATCATGTTGGGGAAGTCCGGCTCGCAGATGAACTCGCGCGCGCACTCCACGATATCGGCCTTGCCCGTGGCGATGATCTCCTCCATGAGCTCCGGGTCGGAGAGGGCTCCGACCGTCGAGACCGGGATGTCGATTTCCTTCTTGATTGCCTCTGCCATGTAGACGTTCACGCCGTCCGGCTGGAACATCGATGGGTGGGTGATCGTGAACACCTCGTCGACCTCGTGGTTTCCAGCGGACACGTGGATGAGGTCGGCGTGCTTTGCAATGGACTTGGCATTTGCGATTCCCGTATCGAGTCCGAATCCGCCGTCATAGCACTCGGAACCGGAGATGCGGACCTCGACGGGGAAGTTGCGTCCGCAGCGCTTGTGGATTCCGTCGATGATCGCATTCAGCATGCGGCAGCGGTTCTCGGCATCCGGGCCGCCCCACTTGTCGGTGCGGGTGTTGATGATTGGAGATAGGAACTGGTGCAGCCCCCAGCCGTGTCCAGCGTGGATGAGCACCATGCCGAACCCGACTTTCTGTCCGAGCGCCGCGCCGTCGATGAACTTCTGGATCGTGCGCTCGATGAACTCCTCGTCCATTGCCTCGACAATACGGTCGCCCTGGTCGACTTCCACCGGTCCTTTGGCAGGTCCAAAGGACTTGGCCCCGAACTGGCCGAGCGCCCTGTTGGCGAACATTCCGGCATGGGTGAGCTCGAGAGTAGGAACAGCGCCGTAGTCGCTGATCGCGTGTGCCACGCGCCCAAGCTCGGCATCGAGGCCTGGGACGTCCAGGCAGATGTGATTTGGACCACCCTTGCCGTACTCCTGGTCGACGATTCCCTCGAAAGTTGCCACGCTTGCCGCGCCGCCCATTGCCCTACGCCCGTAGTAATACGGTGCGCCGCAGTTGAGGTGCCCGTTTCCGGGAAGGTTCTGATAGCCGGTGGGCGAGGCAAAGATCCTGTTCCTGAAATATCTATTGCCAATCGTGATGGGCTCGAACAGATGAGGGTACTTGAATTCGCTCATATCTCCAATCCTCCTTGTGCATCTTTCCGATGCGGGTCGTACATTCCAAAGCTGAAAGCTTTCAAACCGAGATTAGTATAGGTTTCAGTTGAAAACCGGGCAATGAGAACGGAGCCAATAGAGCAGACATTTATTTCCCTGCGAAAGTCAATGGCTCTGCTTTTTAGTCAACTGCCTTGGATTTCTCAGGGTCCCGGATTTGAGTTTGGGATCGTAATGCCCTCATGCACGAGTTCTCTCAATTCTCTCCTGATTTTCAAGTTCTCGAGATCAACAGGATTTCCAAAGGCCCAAAAGCTCAAAATTCCCTTCATTTTGATGTCCGAAAATGGCTAGCTTGATGGCTCTCGATGTGGTTCGATATGTACAGGAAGACGAATTGGAGCAACCGATGAAAAGAGAAAAAGCCCTGGTTGAAAATGTCTCCGAACTGGCTACCGGCACCCGTCCCGATGATGACAGATGCTGGGAAGCCCTCAAGGCCAGAGATGCAAGCTTCGACGGCCTTTTCTTCGTGGGGGTCAGCTCAACCGGGATATATTGCCGTGCCGTATGCTCGGCAAAGACTCCGAAACGCGAGAACTGCACGTTCTTCGGAAGCGCGGCAGAGGCCGAGGCTGCAGGGTATCGGCCTTGTCTGAAATGCCGTCCCGAGCTCGCGCCCGGTGTCCCGCTGACTCCAGACACCCACAAGGCAGTTCAGAACGCGGCCGAGCGAATCAGGGAGGGTGCCGATTCGGGAAACATCTCGGAAATTGCTTCTCAACAGGGGCTTTCGGACCGGCAGTTGAGGAGATTGTTCAAGAGCACATATGGGGTCACGCCGTCTGAATATCGGAACACCTCGAGATTGCTCCTCGCTAAGGAGCTTCTCACCGATACCGACCTTCCGATAACGCGCGTGGCCTATGCTTGCGGGTTTTCATCAGTGCGGCGTTTCAACGATTCTTTCTCGCGCAGCTATTCCATGTCACCGTCCAGATTTCGAAAGGGAGCTTCAAGTGGGTCCGGGGAAGAAGGCGACTCGATAGTCCTGCATTTGGGGTATCGCCCCCCGTACCGCTTCGATTTGCTTATCGACTTTCTAAAGCTCAGGGCGATTCCCGGAGTGGAGGCCGTTGATGACGGGGTATATAGACGAACCGTCCGGTTGGACAGAAGTGGTCCTGATGAAGTGAAATCACCGGTATCGGGCTGGATAGAAGTTGCAGACGAGCCCGGGAGGAACCGTCTTGCCGTGACTGTCTCCACAAGTCTCCTCAAAGAGCTGTCCTATGTTGTGGAGCGCGTCCGCAGGTTGTTCGACGTCGACTGCATCCCGGGAAACGTCGAGGAGGGACTTTCTGGATTTTACGAACTCGTCCCAGAAGAGAACCATATCGCGGGCATCAGGTTGCCAAGCTCCTTCAATGGCTTCGAGATGGCGGTGCGTGCGATTTTGGGGCAACAGGTGACGGTCAAGTCCGCATCCACAATGGCAGGTCGTCTGGTGGAAGAGCTTGGGGAAAAGGTTTCAACGCCACATGCGAACCTCGACCACACATTTCCATCTCCAGAGGTGTTCTGCAAGGAGGGGATTGCCGAGCGACTTGGAGAGCTTGGGGTCATCGGGCAAAGGGCACGCGCGATTTGCGAGATAGCTCGGAAGATGGTCGACGGAAAGCTCACACTACGTCCAGGTGCGAATTTGGAGATGGAATCCCGCGAGCTTGCAGGGGTCAAGGGAGTTGGGGATTGGACGGTCCAGTATCTGCTGATGCGCGCTTACGGTGACCCGGACGGATTCCCGGCTTCCGACCTTGGGGTCAAGAATGCGTTCCCGGATATGAAGCCGCGGGAGATAGAGAAACTTTCCAGAGATTGGAGCCCCTGGCGCTCCTATGCCGTGATGTCGCTTTGGTGCGCGCCGCACGGGGGAGCTCCGTCTGCTGCCAAGCCACGTGGGTAGGTCGACGGGCTGCCACAAGTGGAAAGTTCGGAAGGAAGGAATCATCGTGGAGTACACGACCAGATATGAATCCCCGGTTGGGGTCCTGACTATGGCAAGTGATGGCGAGGCCCTGACTGGGCTATGGCTGGAAGGGCAGAAATATTTCGAGCTCGGGATTGAAGAGCACGAGGAAAAGGACGACCTCTCGATATTCGATGAGGCGCGCTCTTGGCTCGACATTTATTTTGAGGGGAAGGACCCTGGGAAGATTCCCGCGACCAATCCCCGTGGCACCGAGTTCAGAAAGCTCGTCTGGAAGGAGCTGGAACGAATTCCCTATGGTCAGCTCACAACGTATGGGGAGTTGAAGAAGAGGGTGGAGCTTCAAACCGGGGGACGCTCTTCGGCAAGAGCAGTAGGCGGGGCCGTGGGGCACAATCCGATTTCCATCCTCGTGCCTTGCCATCGGGTCGTGGGCTCGAACGGTAGCCTTACCGGATATGCCGGTGGGATTGACAGGAAGATAGCCCTCCTCGAACTGGAGGGAGTGGACGTGGACAAGCTCAAGGTCCCCACGAGGGGCACAGCCTTGTGATGCTTACTGGCAGTCCTGGAATTCGAAAAGGCTCGCGGTCAGCATGTGGAATTGCGAGATAGAGATGATTTGCGTCCAGCACTCAGGACTGCGAGCTGGAAAAAACTTCCGGCCAGCGTGCAGGGTCGCGAGCTGGAAACAACTTGCGGCCGGTACGCAGGGTCGCGAGATGGGAAGACCCGGCGACCTGAATCTCTCTTCAGGGCGCCGGGTCTTCAATTGATATCCGAAACAAGTCGGTCTCAAGCTATCGCCGGGAATCAGCTGTCATCTTGGCAAGTCGGCTGCAAGCTGGCCTACTGGTAGTTGTCGTAGACGTTTCCGCAGAATTCCTGCATCTGCTCGACTGTGAGTCCGCCTGGGGTTGCGCCGAGGAACGGGCAATGGTCGATTGCTGCCTGTGCGATTCCCACGGTCTGCTCGCGGGTGATTCCGCGATCCTTAAGCGACGGCACCTCGAGCCTCTTCATGAGGTCGCGCATCCAATCGGAAACCCAATGTGCCACATAATCGCTCGAGAGACCAGCTGGAATCTTGATGCCGATGCACTCGGCAATATCCCTGACGGCGTCTGCGGAAACAGACTTGGAGAACTCGATGACTTCTGGAAGTGCGATTCCGCATGCATAACCATGGTTGAGGTGGAACTGCATTCCGAGCTCATGGCCGAAGCAATGTCCAACGTGGACGGAGAGGTTGGCGAGACCGTCGCCTGCAGCATTTGCGGCATAGAGCATCTTTGCCCTGGCCTCGTAGTTCTCGGGCTCCCTGACGCAGGTCTCGAGGTTGTTGGCAACGATTCGAACAGCTTCCTCGGAGAGGGTCGTGCTCCACGGATTGTAGATGTTGGAGGTAAGTCCCTCGACTGCATGCGCAAGGGCATCGAGTCCGGAGTTGACTGTCACGCTGGCGGGGCAGGTAAAGGTCATCGTGGGGTCGAGCACTGCGAGGTCTGCATACCTGATGACGGTCTTCTTGATGTCGCTCGCAAGCTCGTGCACGACGCACATCGGCGAACCCTCGGAGCCGGTTCCAGCGGCAGTCGGAATGAGGTACACGGGAACGTCGAGCTTGTAATCCTTGGCGCCGTTCTCCTCCATGTATTTGACTATGGAGCCAGGGTTGCACATGAGAACGCTGACGCCCTTTGCGGTGTCCATGGAAGATCCGCCGCCGACTCCGACTATCACGTCTGCTCCGACTTCCTTGGCCTTGTCTCCGGCCTTGTCCACGACCTCATCGGAAGGGTCTGGCTGCACATCGTCGTAGACGAAGGTCTCGAGTCCGCCCTCCTTGAACGCGTTGGAGACTCGCTCGGCTCCACCGGACATCATCACGCCCTGATCGCAGATTATGAAAGCTTTCTTCTTACCGCTATCCTTGGCTATATTCACCATTTTGCTCATGGCGTCTTTTCCGAAAAGAGAAGGTACTAAACGCGAATAGGTTGCAACAGGAGTCGTCATCAATGATCCTTTCTTTCCTAACGTGATTTGTTCCGATGCACAATGAAATCTACAATTCCATGTTTCAACGGCTCAATCACTATTTATTCTTGCCCAAATACCATTGTAAGTTTAATCCTAGTTTACGAGTAGTAATAAGAAAACACATATTCTCGACGGCAGAAATTTTGTAATAAAGTGTTCTTTCGAAAAATGGAGTTGGATGGGAACATGTGTGGTTATGTAGTTCTAGCTTGAACTTGGGCGTTCGGACATTGATTAGAAGATGTAGTTCCGGAATCAAAGAACCTGTAGCCCATAACCGTTCTGCCTGGGTGTTCGGGCACTGATTCGAAGACGCATTGCCTTATCAAAGAACCGCACCCCGAACCCCGAGCTTTTCCAAGCCCGAGATTCTGAGGTGCGGCTCAAATAGGCGAGTCTCTGTTTTAG
>JBMNUL010000061.1:0-14147 GCA_050946255.1 Coriobacteriales bacterium
CTTGGTGGAGCCGATGTAATCTGCCTCTGCGAGAACTTCTGGCGGGCACTCCGGGTGCATGAGGACCATCGCCTCCGGATGGGCGGCCTTGAGCTCCTTGATCTCGTCGAGGGAGATCTCGTCGTGGATCGGGCAGCATCCGGGGTTGAAGATGAAGTTCTTATCGGGCAACTGCTCCGAGATATAGTGGGCGAGGTTCTTGTCCGGTATGAAGAGAATGTTCTTCTGGGGCAGTTTGCCGACGATCTTCAGGGCATTTGAGGATGTGACGCACACATCCGAGAGAGCTTTGGTCTCGGCTGTGGAGTTGACATAGCACACCACGGCGAGGTCGTCGTATTCAGCGCGGGCCTTGGCGATCACCTCGGGGTCGACCATGTGGGCCATCGGGCAATCGGCCTCAGGGTCGGGAAGGAGAACGGTCTTGTCCGGGCTCAACAGCTTCGCACTCTCTCCCATGAACTGAACCCCGCAGAATACCAGCACCTTGCAGTCCAGTTCTGCTGCGAGCTTGCTCAATCCGAAGGAGTCTCCCACGTAATCGGCGACATCCTGAACATCACCTTCCACGTAGTAGTGGGCGAGGATGACAGCATCGCGTTCCTTCTTCAGTTGCTCGATTTGGCCGAGCAGTGTCTCTTTGGATTCCATCTCTCTCCTTAACGGACTCGTCCAGCCGAAGATTTAGCTGTGAGTATAAATATGGTAAAGACATATGACAAGACATATGCCATGACAAACTGTCCGAACGGTGAACCTGCGCTTGTCCTTCATCTTTAGAGAAGAGAAGCTTCGTTGGAGTTGCGGCAACGTTGAGATGTGATCTAGAGCACCACAGCTATTAGGTATGCCAGCCCGAACGAGAACAGGTAGATGATTATGCCACCGATGAACTGGGAAAGCGTGTGGCGCTTCATCTTGAGCGACGACCATGCCACGAGAATGAGGAACGCTATTCCCAAGATGACCGATGCCGGGGCGTAGAACGGGGCAAGATAGGTAGCGGGGGAGGTGGCGGTTGCGGCATGCCCGCTTGCCTTGAACTTGAACGCCTTGTTCACGATCGTGAGTATCACGACGGTGAAAACATAGGTGAGGGCGTATGTTCGGTACAACGGTGTCTGATAGGTTGCATATGCGTAGATCCCGAAGGCGATATAACCCACCAAGTTGAAGGCGAACGCCATCTTTCGTTGCAGGTCGCGTCCCTTCGCGCGGAGCTTTGGAATCGCTGCATGGATTGGGTATGCGAGAAACGGGAGGACAAACAAGCACACGATTGAGACCACGAACGATGCCGTGTCGACGAACACCCCGGTGTTGCCGAACCATAGGATGAGCATGAGGTACAAGGCAACCATCGGGGGTGCAGAAAGGATTCTGACCGCTTCGGCAAATTTCTCCGATGCGGTCCTTGGTTTCTTGTTTATTGCTGTAGCGTCTGTCAAAGCGTCTGCCTCTCAACCATGCTTTGGGAAATGTGGGCAATGTGGGCAATATAGGACAAGCTCGACAAGCATTCAACAACTGTATCTGATGGGCGCACAGACGCTATCCGCAGAATGTTCAGGTTGGGAAATTTCTGATGCGAACGGCGGGCTGCCAATGCAAGTCTAGAACACATCAACCGATTCTCAACACGATGTACCTGTTTGATTTCGATCCCCTGCCGTCTGCCCTGAAGTCGGCGATTTTCTCCGCGCCCACCGTGGAGTCTACTAGCTCGTCGACCTCTTCCGAATTGAAGCTGTGGCAATAGCGAAACTCCGTTTCCAGGGATTGCCAACCAAGCAGGAAGTCGCCCGGCTCTAAAATCTGCCGCACCTCGGGATGGACCTCAAGTCCTGACTCTGTCTCCGAGTAGGCTTTGTCGAGCATGCGCGGGTCTTCCCCGAACATCCAGAAGGTCAGGCAGACCAGCCCTCCGCTTGAAGTGCAGCAGGCCATCATGTCGAGCAGGGCTCGCCTGAGCTCTTTGCCTGGAACATGGTGCATGAACCCGAAGCAGACAGACAGGTCGTAGCTAGCTTCATCTCCTGACGGAGCCTGGAGCAGCCTCTTTGCCGTTTGTGCTGCCGTGTTCCTGATGAGCTGTTCCCTCTCACGTTCCACTGTTGAGCTGGCCGGGGCTGATTTGGACAGCCAGGCCCCATTTCCATCCATGTCCGATGCCAATTCGCCGATTATGTCGGCCTCGACGAATTCGAACCTGGCGCCAGGTTCCGGCTTCCCGTCGTTGACGAGATACCCAGTGGAGTCGATTCCGGTAATGTCAAGCTCGCTATTTGGGAACTCGCTTTCAAGAAATTCCTCGAACCTCAGGTTCCCACAGGCAATGTCGAGCACCCGGCGGTGTTTGTCGGAGCATTCGAGCTCGTCAAAGTCCCATTCCAGATGCAGGAGGGATGCAAGCCTGTTCCATCCCTCCCAGGGTTCTCCTCGGGTATTGGAAAAGGTCTTCCAATTGCGCGAGTAGAAATCACGGTTCATCTCGTTGAGCATAAGAGCGGATTCTCTGTTCATGATTCCCCTTCGCAAATTAATACGGGCTTTCCGTTCGCAATCACCATTCGAAAATATTTCCTCCCGAGCATCTGCCTTATCGTCTACCCATCTTGCGTGTACTAGAATCACTCTATCATGGAAGAGCTGCTGAAAGACATCTTGCACAACTTGCGGGAGTATCCATCCATGGGCGAATCTGCCCTGGAGAAGATCATACGCAGGCATAACCGCAGGCTCAGGCTTGGCGAAACGCATTTCGCGAAGAAGCAGCTAATGCCGTACTTCATCAACTTGAAGGAAAACCATCCGGAGTTGTTGGAGGAGTGGGGATTGGACCCAGAGCTCGAGACCAGGCTGGTGAGGCTTCTCCAGGTCAAGCCCAATCGCACAGCATCTGGAGTGGCAACTGTCACCGTCATCACCAAGCCGTGGACATGCTCCAACAACTGCATCTACTGTCCGAATGACGTGCGCATGCCAAAGAGCTATCTTTGCGACGAGCCTGCATGCCAGCGTGCCGAGCGCAACTTCTTCGATCCCTACCTGCAAGTGGCCTCGAGAATCCGTGCTCTCTCGTATATGGGCCATCCAACCGACAAGGTAGAGCTGATAGTCCTCGGTGGCACTTGGGATGATTACCCAGAGGGGTATCGGATCTGGTTCATCGAGGAGATGTTCCGAGCTCTCAACGATGGGGAGGAATCGTGGGAGCTTTCCCGCAATCGGAGGAGGGAATACCGAGCTGCCGGAATCTCGTACAACCCCAATGTGATCGAACATGAGGTCGAGGAGATCCAAGGGGAGGTCACCAGACGTGAAGTGACTTTCAACGAGGCGGTGCGCGAGATTTACGGCAAAGATAGCAAGTGGGGAGCCATTTCTGTTAGGCAGGTTGCCACAATGGAGCAATTGTCCGAACAGCACCGGAAAAACGAGACCGCAGATCACAGGGTCGTCGGGCTTGTTGTGGAAACACGCCCCGACAAGATCACGGCCAGGAATCTCACATTGCTCAGAGAGCTCGGGTGCACGAAGGTGCAGATCGGGGTGCAGAGCACCAGGGACGAGGTGCTTCGGGCCAACCATCGTGGACTCGAGGCTTCAAGGATTTCCGAGGCGCTTGCGCTCACACGTGCCTTCGGGTTCAAGATCCATGCCCACTTCATGGTCAACCTCGTTGGCGCAGACCCCGATTCGGATAAGAAGGATTATTCGAATTTCGTGACCTCTCCCGGATTTTCTCCCGATGAGGTCAAGCTCTATCCCTGTTCGCTCACCCCGGGAACCGATCTCGTGGACCTCTACAAGAGCGGAGAGTGGAAGCCATACAGTCGAGAAGAGCTAATCGATGTGCTGGTCTCGGATATCATGAGCACCCCAGATTTCATTAGGGTCTCGAGGATGATTCGCGACATCCCCTCCGTCGACATCATCGATGGCAACAAGATGACCAACCTCCGGCAGTTGGTGGAGCGAAAGATACGCGAACTTGGCTTATCGAGCAGTGTGCGCGAGATCAGGTTCAGGGAGATTCGCACCGATTCAGTTTCTCTGGGAGAGCTGAAGATGGCGGAATTCCGCTATGAAACCGACTCCACGCTGGAGACGTTCCTCCAATGGGTGACAGGGGAGGGAAAGATCGCCGGGTTCCTCAGGCTATCGTTTCCACGCGAGGGTTATGTGGAAAAACACTCGGGCGAGCTCCCGATTGGCCCAGGCGAGGCGATGATTCGGGAGGTTCACGTCTATGGGAGGGCCGCGAAGCTCCATCTCTCAGTCGACGGCGCTCAGCATATGGGGTTGGGAAAGGCGCTTGTGGAGGAAGCTTGCAGACGTGCGGCCTCAGCTGGGTTCGAGAAGATCAACGTGATCAGTTCCGTGGGCACCAGAGAATACTATCGAAAGCTCGGCTTCCATGACAAAGGGCTGTATCAGCAGAGGGACTTGCATTAGAGAGGGGAGAGGCTTGCGCCCGGTCTTGTTGAAGATCTGACAACTGGAGCTTCCGCCTCATCAATTTCATCCAAGCATAAACCGCTATTGGGCAAATCAATTTGCATTGCCCACATGCGATTCTCCGATTTGCGTTCAACTTTAGCTACAATGTTCCACGGACTTATTAAAGGTCTCGAGACTAGGAGGGCTCTCACCCATGATGGACGAAAAGGATTTCGCGAATCTGATTACCAACATTCCCGACTACCCGCAGCCGGGAATCATCTTCAGGGACATCACCACCTTGTTCAAGGATCCGCAGGGATTCCACGACGCTGTGGACGTTATGTGCGATTACTACAAGGACATGGGAATCACCAAGGTCGTGGGAGCAGAGGCCCGCGGGTTCATGATGGGCGCCCCAATGGCGTACAAGCTGGGTGCTGGGTTCGTGCCGGCGAGGAAGCCTGGCAAGCTGCCACGCGAGACCTACGGACAGGAGTACGCGCTCGAGTACGGCACTGACGAGCTGCATATCCACAAGGACGCTATCGACCCGGACGACATCGTGCTTATCGTCGACGACCTCGTTGCCACTGGCGGCACCGCCGTGGCAGAATACAAGCTCGTCGAGAACTTCAACGCCAAGATCGTCGGCATGTGCTTCATGCTGGAGCTCGCATACCTCAACCCACGCGAGGCTATCGCCAAGTACACCGACACCGATGTCTACTCGCTGATCAAGATCGACTGACCAGCAGGCTACAACGTAAGATTCAATGAGCCGGAGCGCTGAATCATGTTATGCTCCGGCTCATTTCGTATATGCTCACATCTCGCTGCCCTAAAGCGCTAGCACGTCATCTGGATCGAACGGCTGGGCGAGCAGTTCGAACTCCTCCCTGTTGTCGGGGTTCAGGTCGAAGCAGTTCCTGTAATCGTTCAGGTACTGGTCCATGGTCGTCTTGAGTGGATGGCAGGGCATTCCCGACCTCGACCTCTCCCAATAGCAACTTCCCTGGCAAATCGGCAATATATTGCATTCGCTGCACTTGGGGTCCCTGGTGGCGTCGAATGTTACGGTCTTGCTCGCCTGGATCGGGTCCACATCCTCATCCAGGATGTTGAACATCACTTGGTCCTTTTCGCCCACCACCCCATCACACTTGTACACATCACCGGTCGGGTCGATGTTGATGTAGCTGTCGAGCTGCCCTCTGCAGAACCGGCCCACCGGCCTCAGCATCTGCCTCAGGGTCTGGGCGTCCAAGCCTTCTTCTGCGAGCAAGTCGTGCTGTGCTTGGAAGAATTCCTCGTGAGTGAAAAGGTCGAAATCCGGTTCCTTGAATTCACCGGTTCCAAATGTGGAGCCGTAATCGTTCAGCTTGTTCGCGGAGATACTCACGCCCTCTTTCTCCATGAGCATATGCTTGAGCTCGGGATATTCCTTCCAATTAACCTTGTCGATGTTGCATCCGGCAAAGACGTCTATGCCGTTTTGCTTGAAGAGGTGCACGGCATTCATGTTCCGCTCGAAGGAGTTAGACCCGTCCGCCGCCACACGGCGCTTGTTGTGGGTTTCCTCTAAGCCGTCTATCGTCACCAGCACTCCTGTGACCTTGCAGCGCTTGAGGAGGTCGACAGCCTTCTCGTCTATGAGATTGCAGTTCGTGAGCATCATGGCGCTGTAGACCACATTGTGGGAGTCGCAGAAATCGATGAACCTCTTGGACAAGCTCTCCACAACATCCAGGCAGAGAGAGGGATCGCCACCATACCACTGAACCGTCATCACCTTGAACGGCTTGGCCGCGTAGCTTCTCTCCATGTACTTGTAGATGGCATCAGCCACTTCATCTGTGAGCTTTCCCCCGATGGAGTTGTGCCCCACCTCATAGCAATAAGGGCACCTGTAGTTGCACACATAGGTGGGCAAGATGCAAATCGAGAACTCCCCATTGCCCCCTCGGGCTATATCGAAGTTCCTGCGTTGGATCTCCAGCTCTTCCTCGGGGGACATCGGGGTTAGGAATCCATTTTTCGCAAGGCCCCCGTCCGGGAGGTCCGTTCCCATCATGTAGCTCTTGAGCGCATCGCCCTCCAGAGAGGCGAACGCCCCGTTTGCGGTGTTGAAGAGGAGGAGCTCGGGGAGAGTTTCGCCGCTATCCCGTTCCACCTCGACGTTGTATCTCGACTTGAACATGGTCCCTCCAGATTTCTAATTCTCCGGCGTTCGTTCCGTCCGCACGCAAATGGTCTTGAGCAATTCGGCTTGACGGTTGGAATACGAGGAGATTCCAAGTTTCTTTACAGCGCAATTGTAATCCGTCTATGTCCGATTCTCACATGGATGTGCAGCTTCGATTTCTGGTTGAGATTGCCGATTGCAATCGATTGGCGGAACTGGTGCGTAGTTGCTCTAAGATATCCAGAGGAACCACGGCAAACCAAATCTACGGGAGGTACGTTGGCAGAGCTGATGCCATACAACACGGTGCAGGGTCTGGCGGTGGCCGAGCTCGAGGTCAAGAAGAGCCGGTTCATCTCCCAGGTCACCCACGTGACCACCGAGGAAGAGGCGATCGAGTTCCGCCATGGAATCCGTGAGCAGATTCCAGATGCCAGCCACTATGTCTCAGCCTACATACTCCATGAGAACAACTACATGCACTTCTCGGATGCGAAGGAGCCTTCTGGCACAGCCGGGATGCCGGTCCTGAACGTCATCCAACATCTGGAGCTGCAGGATGTGGTTTGCGTCGTGGCCAGGATATTCGGGGGCACGTTGCTTGGCAGGGGAGGACTGGTCCGCGCCTACAGCAAGTCCGCGAAGCTGGCATTCGAAAAGGCGCACATCGTGTTGATGGCACCTTGTCGCGACATTCTCGTGAGCATCGCCTACTCGCACTACGAGCAGTTGATGCATTATCTCGAATCCAGCGGAATCGAGGTGCTGGACACATCTTTCGCAGACGACGTCACGCTCCACATCAGGGTCTTGTCCAAGGAGGCCGATTCGGTCTGCGCGAAGATTTCCGACATGTGCAACGGCCGTGCTGAGTTGATGGTCGGAGAAGAGATGTTCGACATGGTGGATGCAGCTCAAAGGCAAGACGATGCCCCCTTGGGGGATGGGGAATAGCGCGTTTCGGAGGTTGCCGCGAGCAGAGAGGCGACCGCAGATGGGAGGAATCATGGGGCTTCAGATGAAGTCGGATCTGGCGCAGCTCATTGATATTGTCGAGGAGATCTCAGGGCTCATGCTCGAGGCAAGCTCCGAGGATATGGGGACGAAGCAGAAGAGCGGCAGACGAGATCTTGTCACCAGGTTCGATGCGATGATCCAGGAGAAGCTCGTCGACAGGTTGGGGAAGACGTTCCCAGATGCGGGTTTTCTCTGCGAGGAGGGCGAGGGCTTGAAACAGATTGAAGGCCTCCGCTTCATTATCGACCCCATTGATGGGACCTCCAACTTCGTCCATGGAACTGGTTGCAGTGCGACTTCCGTTGCCCTGGTCGAGGATGATAGGCCGCTGATCAGCGTGGTGAGGAACCCATTTACCGGAGAGACCTTCTCGGCCTCTGCCGGAGATGGTGCATGGCTGAACGGGGATAAGATGCCGCAAATCGAAGATTCTTGTCTCGCCGATTCCCTCGTCTGCGTGGGAAGCTCGCTCTATTTCCCAGAGCTATATCAGGAGACGATGGACCTTCTCGCGCGTCGCGGTCGTGAATTCAACGACATAAGGCGAGACGGTTCGGCCGCACTCGACTGCTGCTATACGGCCGATGGGCGCTACGGCCTGTTCTTCGAGAAGACTCTGGCTCCCTGGGATTACGCCGCCGGATCCCTCGTCGCAATCGAATGCGGTGCCCATGTCTCGAACATGGAGGGAAAGCCGCTCACATACGGTGAGCGCAATTCTGTCCTCATTGCCACGAAGACCGCTGCAGCGGAGTGGCTGGCAGGCTAGCAGGACTGAGAGTGGTGGAACGACGGAATATGGATAGCTGACGGGTTATCCGGGACATTTCAGGGAAAACATCAACCTTTCGCGAGGGAATGTTCAAATTTTTAATATTATGCTATTGAATTTGCAAATCATGCTGCTAGAATATCTGCTGGTAGCGGGAAAAGTCAGATTGCATCTCAGAGAGGAAGTGCTCAGAGTTGGGCAATGGTTCTGGCAAGCCGATTCCGATTGGAATGCTCATCAAGACGCTGGATGCAATGCTCGAGAAGAAGGCGAACAACGAGCTGCGCGATGACGATTTAACAGTGTCTCAAGTCTCTGTCATCATGAGCGTTCGGAAGAATGGCGGCACGATGTCCCTCAAGCAGATCGAGGCGGATATTCACCTATCTCAGCCCACAGTCGTTGGTCTAGTGAAGAGGCTCGAGAAGAAGAACCTTCTTTCTTCAATGGCAGATGCGAGAGACGCCAGGGTCAAGTTGGTCACCCTCACCGACAAAGGTTGGAAATGCTGCGAATTTGCCCAATCCCATATGGAATCCACAGACTCTCTCCTGCTAGAGGGTTTCACTGACCGGGAGGCGAATGAGTTCAAGAAGCTGTTGGAAAAGTCGATTTCCAACCTAACCTAACCTAGGTTTTCATATGCAGAAATGCATATTTTTTTGAATATAACAATCGCATGCTATTAAAAATTCCCCAAACATTCCCATTTAGATTCTGGAGATGCAAGGGATAGGAGGTGGAAGATGAACGAGAGGAAGATGGCCAAGACGGAGGTGTTCAGAAACGCCTCGGTCCCAAAAGCCGTGGTATCGAACGCATTGCCTGCCATGGCGGCCATGTTGATGGTGCTCATTTACAACATAGCCGACACTTTCTTCATCGGTCAGACTGGAGATGCCCTGCAGGTCGCAGCTGTCTCGCTGGCAACTCCGGTCTACTTGATCTTCATGACCTTGGGGACGGTCTTCGGAATCGGTGGAACATCGTTGATCTCCAGAAGTCTGGGAGCTGGCAGGCAGGAATACGCAAAGCACATCTGCGCTTTCTGTTTCTGGGGTTGCATCTTTTCTGGCATCGGGCTTCTGGTGCTGATGTTCGTCTTCATGGAGCAGATCCTGGTGCTGATCGGGGCAAGCTCCGAGACATTTCCGCTTGCCGAGAGCTACCTCTCGATAGTTTGCTGCTGTGGACCGCTTGTGATTCTGTGCAACTGCTTCTCAAATATCCTCCGTGCCGAAGGGCAGTCCGGGAAGGGCATGATGGGCATGACGCTGGGAAATCTCGCCAATGTTGTGCTAGACCCTATTTTCATCCTTGCATTTGGCTGGGGAATCTCTGGAGCTGCGGTTGCAACAGTGTTGGGCAACATCGTTGGAGCCGGCTACTATCTCCTTTACTTCCTGAGGGGAAAGTCATCGCTCTCGATCTCGATTCGCGAGGCAAAGCTGGGAGACGGAATCTGCAAGGGAGTGCTGGCGATTGGGATCCCTGCTGCAATCGGAGACTTGATGATGAGCGTGTCGCAGATTGTGGCCAATGCGCAGATGACGGCTTACGGCGACATGGCTGTGGCCGGCTTGGGTGTTGCCATGAAAGTGTCGATGATGACCGGGATGGTTTGCATAGGGCTCGGCCAGGGAGTGCAGCCGTTGCTCGGATTCTGCTATGGGGCGAACCTGCGCGACCGTTACCGCAAGTCGCTCCGGTTCTCGATTGTGTTCGCATTTTCCATTTCGACTTCCTTGACGATCCTCTGCTATGTTTTCACCTCGCAAATCGTCGGTGCTTTTCTCACCGAGCCTTCCGCTTTCGACTCGGCGTTAGAATTCTCCAGGATCCTCCTCACGACCAGCTTCCTTTTCGGGGCATTCTATGTGACGATAAATGCCCTTCAGTCCCTTGGAGCTGCAACGGAGTCCCTCATAGTGAGCTTGAGCAGACAGGGCATCATCTACCTTCCTGCGCTCTTCATCCTGCAACAGTTCATGGGGATGGACGGAATACTTTGGGCACAGCCTGTGGCCGACGTGCTCTCCCTGGCGCTCGCAATCGTGCTCTACCGTCATACCCGGAAGTCCAAGTGGGCAGGTATGGATGGTAAGGAAAAAATCGGGAATGGGCCAAAGGTCTCCTCTGGGGTGGCATCGGAAGGGGATGCTTCCTGAGGGCAGGGAGCCGGTTTGGCGGTCCAACTCGTTTCTCATAAGACGAGCATCGCAATTAGCGGGATAGTCACAATCGACAATATCGTGGATATGAACGTGCAGCGCATGACCGTATCCAGGTCTCCACCGTATACAAGCGAGAGCATCGCTCCCAGGGGCGCTGCGGGCATTCCGGTGCTGACAACGAGTGTTCCAAGCACCATCGGGTCGGTGACGAATGGGCTGAGAACGGCGAATGCCACCAGGGGCATTGCTATTAGCCTGATGATCGAGGTGACGTAAGGCCAGAACTTGCCGAGCGTGTCCTTGATGTTCATCTTGGCGAGCGATGAGCCGATGACCATCATCGATCCGGGCACTGTGAACTCCCCGAGAGTGGAGAGGGACTCTCCGAAGATCCCACCTTGGTCCGTGATTCCAAGAATAGTGAGGATTGGCGCAATAATGCTTGCGATGTTGCACGGGTTGACGATGTTTCTGGCAAGGTTTCTTGCCTTTGACCTCGGAGTTCCTGGACCCCCTGCCTCGACGACGCCTTCCTTTCCATTGTCCGAACCCTGTCTGAGCATTGCGATTCCAAATGTGAAGGCTGCCAGGTTGAAGGGAATGCCGATCACCGCCATGTAGAGAATCGCCTGCGACCCGAATATCGCTTGCGTGACCGGCATTCCAATGAACCCCGTGTTTCCGAACGCGATTATGAAAGAGTGGGCTCCCCGCTCGCGGTTGCTCATTTTGGGGTAGAGCTTTGGTATGAGCTCCCCCAAACCGAGCAGGATCGCATATAGGAGAAATGAGAACCCGATCAGGTTGAATATCGTTGCGGCAGATGGCAGGTTGTCGCTGTTCAGCACGGATCCCAGAATCATCGAGGGCATGGTGATGTTCATGATGATCTTCGACAACATCGTGTCGAATTTATCATTCGTCAGCTTGATCTTGCGGCATAGAGCTCCTGCGCCGATCAAGATGAACAGGATCGCCATCTGGAAAATTGTATTCTGGAATACCTCCATGGAAGCTCGCGGGCTGGCAGGTGAGTGCTAGTCCATTGCTCCCTTGATCGCAGCGAGAAGATCGCCGTACTCCTCGAATGCGGGGATGTCGGGATTTTCTGCCTTGATCTTGTCGGTGCTCTTGAAAAGGAAGCCCGCCTTGCTGGCGCGAATCATGCCGAGGTCGTTGTGGCTGTCCCCACTGGCAATAGTGTCGAAGCCTATCGACTGCAATGCCTTGACTGTGGTCAGCTTGGACTGCTCGACGCGCATCTTGTACCCGGTGATCTTCCCATCCGGAGCAACCTCGAGGCTGTTGCAGAAGAGGGTGGGGTATCCGAGCTTGGGCATGATGGGCCTGGCGAACTCGGTGAAGGTGTCGCTGATGACGATGACCTGGGTGAAGGTGCGCAGCTCGTCGAGGAACTCGCGTGCACCGGGCATCGGGTCGATCGTGGCGATGACCTTCTGAATGTCGTCGAGTTTCATGCCGTGCTCGTCCAAGATGTCGAGCCTGTAGTGCATCAGCTTGTCGTAATCGGGCTCGTCCCGCGTGGTGCGCTTGAGCTCGGGAATTCCACTTGCCTCAGAGAAGGCAATCCAGATCTCTGGGATCAGAACGCCCTCCATGTCTAGACAGACAATGTACAATTTGACCATCCTTTCCTATCAACTGTTTTTGATTTTATGATTTGCCCCGCGCACTTATCAACGACGAGTCGGGCGGGGTACTGATAATTAACGGAAGCGAAACGTAGTTTCCCATTTGCGATGGAGGTCATATTCACATGAGCGGCGCAAGCAAGAGCAACATCGTCCTGATCGGGATGCCAGCTTCCGGCAAGTCGACCCTTGGGGTGGTTTTGGCAAAGATCATGAACCTCTCTTTCGCAGACATGGACCTGAGCATCCAGACGCATATGGGCAAGACCCTGCAGCAGATCATCGACGAGCGCGGTGCCAGCGGCTTCCTGGATGTTGAGAACAGCGTCCTCTCCAACATGGAGTTCTCCAGGACGGTGATAGCCACAGGCGGTTCTGCAGTCTATTCAGAGCAGGCGATGGCAAACCTTTCCCAAACCGGCGTCGTGGTCTACTTGAAGGTCGGACTCGACGAGCTGATCGAGAGAATCGGCGACCTCGACGAGAGGGGAGTCGTTTTCAAGGAGGGAATGGGGGAGGACCTCGAGGCGCTTTTTGAGGAAAGATGCCCCCTATACGAGAAGTATGCCGATATTACCGTCGATGTTGGCGGCATGTCGATAAGAGATGCCGCAAGGCTCGTGGCCTCCAAGGTTCGAGAGATGTATCCAGAGAGTTTCTAGAAGATTCGAAAGCTCTTGGTTTCCCATTTTTGCCCTGCGCTTTCCTGCAGTGTCTTGAATTGCAAGCTTCAGGCTAAGACTCCCTTGCCATCTCCGAAGTCTGACTCTGCTCCCTCACGCGCTTCGACCTGAAAGATGCGGCGGCGCTCAAGAACACGCAGATTCCAATCACCGCAAATACCACGAACGCGGTTTGCGTTCCAGCGGAGGTTCCTGCAACTAGCCCAAGAGACGACTGGTAGGAACCGACGATCGTAGAGGCAATGGCCGTGCCAATTGCCCCTGCTAGTTGTTGGAACGTGTTGATGATGGCGTTTCCGTCGGCACTCTGGTCCTCTGGAAGCTGTCTTATCCCATTCGTTAGCATGTTTCCCACGCAGGTGCTCTGGCCGAAGGCGAACAGCGTGTAGCACGCCATGCAAATGTTGTTGTCCATGCCTTGGAAGAAGATTGCGAAGATCACCGTGGCGATTGCCAGGAGGCCAGACCCGGTGAGAATCGGGCGCATGGCCCCCAGCTTGTCCATGATCCTCCCGCTGAGGGGAGCCATTGCCCCTCCCACTATGCAACCGGGGAGCAACAGGCATCCTGCCACCAGCGCCGTCTGCCCCCAGACTATCTGCGCACAGTTGGGGATTAGGAATCCAAGGCCGAGCACTGCGGACTGTAGCAGCACTATCGCGAGCATGCTGAAGAAAAACGGCTTGCATTTAAACGTCTGCAGGTTGACCAGCGGAGTGGCCTCGGAGCGTGTGTGGCGCACGAACAGCACGAGGAAAACCGCCAGACCTGCCAGAAGGGAGAGGAACCTCGGGTCGACGATGCCCCATGAGGACATGTAGCTCATGTCGATCACCAGACAGGTGAACGCGCAGGCGAGGAGAATCCAATCTACCCATGTGAACCTGAACTTGTGCACCGGAGATGCCTGGCGGATGCTGAATGCCCCGATGAAAGCAGCAACGATGAGAAGCGGCAGGAGAGAGGTGAAGATCATCCTCCATCCGAAGTTCGTGACGATGTAGCCACCGAGCGAGGGACCTACTGCAGGCGCGATTGCGGTGATGAACATGGCGATGCCCATCATCGTCCCCATCTTCTCGTAAGGAGCTTGCTCCAGCACGATGTTCATCATCAATGGAAGCCCGATCCCGGTTCCGATTCCCTGCAGCAGACGGCAGATCAGGAGCACTTGGAAATTCGGGGAGACCGATGCCACCGCAGTCGCAGCTATGAAAAGCA
>JBMNUL010000062.1:0-14053 GCA_050946255.1 Coriobacteriales bacterium
AAAAACTGTTCCATCTTCCATTGTCGTTGCTCCCTCGACCCAGACAGTCCCAATGCCAGGGGGAAAGGCCGAGGCATATAAAAGAGGGCTTGGCTATACGGAGGAAAACGCCAGGGAGCTTCGAGATAAGATACATTTTCAGGTATCGTCCGGGAAAAGTGTGCCGTATGAAATTCAGAAATCTGAATATGGGACAAAATGCAAATATCGAATATCGATAACAGGTCCAAACGGAAAGACAAAGAACGTTATCGCTGTATATCAAATTGATAACGGTACTACTGTGCCAAGGATGATTACAAATTATCTGGAAGGGGAAAACGATGATAACTGAAAACACTAGGGTTAAGACAATGGTGGAAAAGGATGGTTTTCCATCTGGATCTATCGGTGTGGTTGTCAGCATATATGGAAGCGGACCTGGCTGCGAAGTGGAGATTTGGGATGAAGATGGATACCCTGTCGACGTGGTTACTTTCAACATGAAGGAGTTGCAGCCATTGCCAGCAGAGTAGCTTTCTGTGTGCGCTATGTAGTCGCTTTCAGCAGATGACCGAAAACGAAGCATGCTGCTGTGAAGGACAGCAAGGCATTTCAATGAGGGAAGAGGAAAAACGCACGGAGGAGGAAACGATACTTGCCCTGGAGGTGCTCGCAGGCGAGATCGCCGAGGAGGAGCACAGGAGCTGGCAGGACGGTTACACGACGCGGACGAAAGCGGATTGAAGCCCAGGGCAATTCGAATAGCAGGTATCTAATTTCAGATGCTCATAGTTATTGAAGCAGCGGTTGAAAAAGTTGCTAACGATTAATAAGTTATCGGCAACATCTTCATGCTCGTTAATAGGAGCGGTGCAACCGGGTGTGCAAATTGAGTCCAAAAAAATAAATAACAAAATGCGCTGTTCGGGCAGGGAAGAACCGGCCAGTCGTAACTATAGTTTGGCCGGTCCTTCCCTCAGGTGAGCAGCTAGAGGTTGTCTATCGCGTCGTTGAACTCATCTAAGATGAACTCGTCGAAATCCGGGTATTCCGCACGGAGACCGTCAGCCTCGTTCCACGACACAACCGCACCGGTATCGCAGTCTAAGCAGTAGAGCCATTCGTCGACGTTCTCCACCACAACGAGGTTGTCGGGCAATCCGAAACCACGGTATTCAAGAGTATCGTCCACGAACATCGCGCTGTCGTCAAACCCGAATCCGAGAATTTCGACCCCGCCAACTCCGCCATGGCCGTAAGTCTTGAGGTATTCGACATACTGGTCTGGGAGAACGACCCCGAGTTTTTCTTGTGCTGCAGAGATCATCTCGTCAGAGGGGCTCACGTTAGTGAAGAAACTGTCCTCTTCATGTTCTGAGATTATCTTTCTAATCTTCTCGTTCATTGTTTACCACCTTTCAAATACTGACGAGCGCGCCATCTCCAATACCTCCGACGGAAATTCTCATATTGCTTTTCCAGGTCTGGATCGTTTCTGAAACTGCTTCCTTTACCGACAAGACCGTGAAGGACACGGTGGTCCTCGGAATGTGCAACCTCTCGAACTTCCGCCATGGGCCCGCTCTCTTCTCAGGACATGACGAAGCCGCACCGCTTTTCCATCGTTCCCAATAGGTGGATCCCCGTAAAGCATACGCCATGCTAAAGCTTGAGCATCTTGGCCGTCGTCTCTCCTCATTCACCGCGTTTCGCTAGAAGGTGGTTTACCCACGCGTCGGTTTCGCGCTTGACGCTCTCGGGGTAGTCCGGGAATGAGTCCAGTTTCCGCTCTTCGATCCAGTCTGGGTTCTCCCACCAGTATGGGATCTTGAACGAGAAATGCGAATAGGCTCGGCAAGAGCTGCACCAAATCCATGCGGTCCCATGGTCTCCGGAGTCAAGTGGTCGGTGCAGCAGGAAGTGCGCGTCTGTTTTCCCACAGCGGGGGCAGGCTGTCGGCATGTGCAGGGGTCCTTCGTTGATGCTGTAGACCAAATCCAACATCTTATCTTCTTCATTCCACATGTCAGCGTTTTCCTTTCATGTAAGCAGCCAGAGCATTCCCAGATCTATATGCAGTTGGTTCTGGGGCATTCTCTCCTCGGATGAAAGACCGGGCGTGGTTCAACTCATGTGCAATTGTGTTTGCAAGCTCAATTTCGCTCATCAAAGCTGAAGGGCCAATTTCAATTACAAAAGGGTTGGATTTATATGTTCTTCCGTATAACCCTGGAGGGAGGTTTGGGTTGAACACAATTTGTGGACGGCTCCGCTCTTTCTCGATCCGAAAGTTACGGAACTCCACTATTAACGTCCGGCCGTTTTTCAGCTCTTGTTGGAACTACGGGCGGCGATACGGTTTAAAGGCAAATAAGACTTGGAGCGGCGCACTTTATTCAATTCTCGTGATGTCACTTTGATGTCATCAGCTTGGATACTCAAAATCACGGGGTGGATTGGGAGCCAAGAGGAATAGCCCCAGCCACCCCGTGTCATCGCAAGCAATGAAATTACTATTGATACTGCGCAAGAGCTGCAAATGAGTATTATCCGTTTAATCCGCCGACCTCTACTTTATTTTCACAGTCAATCTCCACACTTGCCAGATGCCCCATAAAATAATCGGGTTCTGCTCCCAGGTCTATGGAAAGATCAGTCTCATTCCCATTCACTCTTATCAATGCATTATTTACAAATATTGCTTCCGCAAGCTCAGATTGTGAAATTTTTTTATCAGTATCAAAGTTTCCATCTTCTATCATTTCATTTACCGCATCTGTAAACTCATCATATTCTTCAAAGAAAGATTGAAGGATCTTCTCTCGATGAGTATTGAGCCAATTTATTTTTTCAAGAACAACATTGCCTGTATTTTCTTCTTTGTTCTTAATCAAAAGGAGAATCTTAGTCTTTCTCTCCCAAACGTTTAATTCTCCAGAATAAAAACCCAGCTTGCTGTCATATGTAAACTTCGCGTTTCCAACTAAAAGTTCATCTGTCATATCGTCTTTTTTCTTCTTTGAAAACAGTCCCATGAAAATGTCCTTCTATATCTTTTCTTCCCCGGCTTCAGATTCACATGCGATATTTTCAGTTTGATTTATTGTTCCTCCCCGTATTTCCCCAAAATACTCTTCATTTCCTCCAGGTCCTCCTTGACTATATGCCTTGCTGCATCAAGTTTCTTAGTGGTATCTGTATGATTCAAAAATTCCTCGTAGGGAACCGTCCCCATGATATCCTCATTTTCTTGATAAAAAATCCAACCAACCACCTTACATCATCCCTGTCATTTCCCTGCAAATAAGAAGGACTCAACGGGAAAGAAGAATTTACCGAGCTGGAAAAACATAAAAGCCCTATGACCTCATCCTCTTTTTCAGGAATATTGGCTTTGCGTAATATAGGTCTTGAACCTGAACCTGATGAAGAAACTCTCTAATATTTGTCCAGTTGTCCCCACCGATCAATTCAAACTCATCCGGCCCAAACGAAAGAGAGGGGGTAGTCTGGGGTTTTATTCCATCTAGTGTATCTGGTTCGGTTTGTTAACAGTGGCTTGCATTTGATGATAAGGCTATTGCAAAGCCGTCAAGGCTTTCGGTAAATGAATAGCGACAAGGAGCCCCAAAGCCATATGACCCCGAGGCTTCTTTTTTCGTACGATTTGCATTAAGCTCTTTTCGTCCATGCGCCTCCCGCACGTGTTGGAAATTGCAGAAAGGGCAGCCCGCTACAGGAACCTCTTCCTGTACGCGGCAAGCGATCCTTCGAGGAGCTCTCGCGCGGATGGGTAGCGCCGCGAGTAACGCTCGCATGCTATCTCGAGATAGCCGTAGAACTTCTTGTATGTGAGCCTGCATACCTTTTCAGTCGCGTAGCATTCGACATCGAAACGGCTCTCGTGAGCTTTGTCGTACTCGTCGAGCTCATCCCAGAAGATGCAGCCGTGCTCATCGTCGTTGTAGCCCTCCCCCCTGCTGATTGCCTCAACAAGAACGGGAAACTCCTCGTGTTCTTCCTTCGACCTTTCGCTGTAGAAACCAAGCGCGCATTCGACGGGCCAATGGTCTTCGGCGATAAGGTCCTTATCGCTAAGTATCAGTTCGCTCAAGTGCAACCTCCTGAAATTCGGGGTAGAACGATTTTATCTCGCAGCTCCCGGCGTATCCTCGCCATTTGACCCCTTGGTTATCGATTCCGGACCACTCTCGAGGGAGCTTTCCTCCCTTGGCCGCGTTGTTTGCGGCTTCTACACTCCTACGAATGTATTCGTCTGTGCTGATTGTTTCCGACGTTCCGTCTTTCCTCAGAATCGTAGTTTCGGGAAACCAAGCCCGCTCATCTCGCGCGAGAGCGATGACGAGCGATGCGGACGCGGGGTGATTCAACGATGCGCTCGGCTTCCGGCCATGCGAATCCTGCAGTCAGCCTGAAGCGGAAAATGCTTTTCCGCAGGTCAGACGTGTCACTCTTCGGTCAGCGGGAAATATTCCAGTGAAATGAACGCACTGATTTGGGATATGTGTCGATTGAGTAGGAATGACATTCTTGCACTGCAAATAATGTGTATTTCACTTGTAAATGATATTATATGCACGTATTTTCTAGTATAATTAAGCCATGTGACCGCCGGATAAGGAGGCAGGGACATGGCAACATCGAACGTCACCATACGCATGGACGAGGACCTGAAGCGCCAGGCGGACGAGGTGCTCGGCGAGATGGGCATGAGCTTCACCACAGCCGTGAACGTCTTCGTCCGCCAGGTCGTCCGCGAGCGCCGTATACCCTTTGAGATCTCGGCAAGGCAGCAGCCGGATGCCGTCGATCCCGAGGCCCTCCGGGCCGCCCTCGAGTTTTCCGAGAGGTTCCCCGAGGACTTCAGGCGGATGGCCGAATAAGCGCCGGGGCGCGGTACATCTCCTACGAGACTGCTGTCGCCGTCAACGAGGCGATGGCCGAGGCCTTCGGAGGTGTCGCGGGGGTCAGGGACCGAGGCCTCCTCGAATCGGCGCTCTCCCAGCCCGCCCAGACGTTCGACGGGACAGACCTCTATCCCACCGTCGTCGACAAGGCCGCCCGACTCGCGTTCGGAATCGTGCGCAACCACCCGTTCGTCGACGGCAATCAGTTCAAAGAATGTTTCCACAGCTCAAAGGCTCTGCTCTCGGTTTGTGTAATTTACTCGCAAAGGTGACTACCAGAGTGTTAGTCTGACTTGATTACAGAGCGGTAATCAGGCCTGATTACCAGCTGACTACCGGATTTTGGGACATTCTGCACTCGCGATAGTAAACGTCATGTTATAGAACATGGGAAACGAAAGCTCTCGCAAGGGAGAATTTGCTTATGGATATTGCAGAGGGAAGTATTGGAAAACTGCAGGCCATCATGCAGGAGAGCCATCACGCTGTCTTCTATGGCGGAGCAGGGGTATCTACGGAAAGCGGGATACCAGATTTCTATTCTGGGACAGGTCCGGAAATCGCAATGGAAAAATACGGGTATCCACCGGAAATCCTGATGTCTCACGAATTCTTTGAGCACCACCCGGACACATTCTATGATTTCTACGTCAACAACATGGTCTGGCCTGATGCGGAGCCGAACGATGCGCATAAGGCACTGGCTCGCCTGGAGCAAACGGGGCATCTTGATGCGGTGGTGACGATCAACATTGACGGGCTTCATCAGAAAGCGGGAAGCAACAAGGTGTACGAGCTCCATGGAACGACGCAGGACAACTATTGCGTAAAGTGCGGAGCACACGAGACTTTACAGGAGATGCTGGACAATACGTACTGGACCGACGGCGTTCCACGCTGCAGGAAATGTGGGGGGATCATCAAGCCGTATCTTGTGTTCTATGGTGAGATGCTGCATGAGAAGGATGTGCTGGGGGCAGGGGAGGCCTTCAGCCATGCGGATACTCTGATCATCGGCGGCACGAGAGAGCTGGTCTACCCGGCATCATCCATGGCGAACAGCTTCCGCGGGGAGCATCTGGTTGTCATCAATAAAACGGATACTCCGTATGACAGAGAAGCCGAGCTGGTTATTCATGATCGGATCGGGAAAGTCCTCGGCCTGGCTGCGGGTATGTTGCATTAGAGATAGGCAAGCTCCCACCTCACCCCTTGTATGCTGCAGCAGATTCCTGGTCGGTGCGGATTACCTGTGAACCTTGCGCAGCATCGATCATCTTGCCAGGACGGCTCAGCGGTACTGCTTGTCCACGACCGAGTAGAGAAGCTCGCCGAGCTCCTGAGGCGTCTCCTTGCAACCGTCCTCGAGCCAGTCGCCGATCACGCCCACGACCCCGTGGACGTTGTAGCGGTAGAAGACCTCGAAGGCTCTCTCGTCGTAGGAGCCCCTCGCCTTCAGCTCGTCTCGCATCTCCTTCCCGAACGCCCTCACCGTCTCCTCGACCAGGGGACTCTTCAGGTGGGCCCTGAAGAACTCGCGGTAGAACGCCTGGTTCCGGTAGACCACGTCCAGCAGGGCGAACCTGTCGTTTCGCATGTCCCCGGAGGAGAATGCCTCCTCGGTGAGTTCTCGCTCGGTCTGCTCGAACAGGTCGTATACGTCGCCGAAGTTGCGGTAGAACGTCGTCCTGTTCACGTCGGCCCTGGCGCAGAGCTCCTTGACCGTGACGTCCTCCAGATGGCGGTCTTCGAGCATCTCGAGCAAGGCTTCCTTCAGCACCATTCTCGTGTAGGCGGTCCTGCGGTCCATATTGCCCTTCCTTTCGCAACACGTTCGCATCCCGTGTTGCGGATGCGTCATAAGACCCGAATGTGTCCTTCTCTCAGTGCGTTTCGTTGATTATCTTCGACTCGTGAACAAAATGCAACTCATGTTGCGAAACGAGAGGAGAAGGCGATGAATGAAAGTAGGGGAATCTATCTAGTCACGGGAGGAACGGGGTTCTTGGCGGGTTGGATCGTAAAGAAGCTCCTGGAGGGAGGCCGCGCGGTCCGTACTACGGTGCGCTCCGAGGCCAAGGCCGACATCGTCCGCAACATGCTGGCCTCCGAGGGCGTCGACGCCTCAGGCCTCGAGTTCGCGGTCGCGGACCTCGGAAGCGAGGACGGTTGGGACGAGGCCATGGAAGACGTCGGAGCCGTGATCCACACGGCGTCACCTCTCGGCGGCGAGGACCACGAGGACCCCTCGCTGATCCCGGTCGCGGAGGCAGGGGTGAGAAACGTGCTGGACGCCGCCATCCGGCGGGGCGTCCCGAGGTTCGTCATGACCTCGTCCACCGCCGCCAACTACCCTGACAAGTCCTGCACGGACCCTGCAGTAGATGAAGATTTCTGGACCGACCCCGATAACCGTTGGATCACCAACTACATGCGGTCGAAGATATCCGCAGAGAAGCTGGCGTGGGAGATGGCTGGAGGGTCGGGCATCGAGCTGGTCACGATCCTGCCCGGGGCAATCATAGGGCCCTCGCTCGGTGGCAGGCGCAGCAGCACCGACCAGATTTGCGAGATGCTGCTCAAGGGCGTGCCGGTCCCGAGGGCGGTCTACCCCGTCGTGGACGTGCGCGACCTCGCGGACCTGCACATCCTCGCCGCCGACAGCCCGGCGGCGGCAGGGCAGCGCTTCATCGCCCAGTCGGAGGAGATGACGATGCCGGAGATGGCCGAGGTGCTCAAAGGGCGCTACCCGGGGCGGAAGGTGAGCCATCTTGTAATACCGAATGCCATCATCGGGATAGCCGCGCGATTCAACACGCCAATGAAGGTCCTGAACACTATGGTCGGGCTCTCGTACCATAGGGACGGCTCGAAGGCGAGAAGGGTCTTTGGTTGGGATCCGCGTCCCGCCGCCGATACCATAACGGACACCGCGGAGTGCCTCATCGCCATGGGAATCGTTTAGCCTGTGACGCCCTCCATTCAGAGCGAACCTCATCTTTGGACGCTTCGTTCACCGGACTGCCTGCTGAAATCGGTCTGTCTGTGACTATTCACGGCGATTAGTACTTTATTCCCAGGAATGGTAGTCAGCCGATGCGACATTCCCGAATAACCGCAGGTCAGAGTATTCACTCCATTCTTCTTGCATCTATTCTCGTTCGGCTGAGTTTACGATGAGTCCAAGGTTTTCCGGGTTCCTGCACTGTTTTTCAAGGTTCAGCTGTGGCAATCGCTCTTCACGATGCTCATGAGACAAGTTGTTGATTGCGCAATGAGTTCATCGGCAGGAATTGGCTTGTTCTCCCGGTACCACCATCGAAGAGTGTGCAGCATGCCGCCTGCGTAATAGCGAGCTAGAAATCCGGGTTCTGATTGGAGCGTTGTATTTTTCTTTTTAGCAAAAATCCGTATGCGTTCCTCGATGCCAACCGCAATTTGCTCCATCATCATATCCAGCGTGCCAGCGAAAGCCCCCGTGCCAACGTTATAGCGCATTATATTCTCGTGCGAGTCAAGAAACTCGATTAGTTCGCCCTGCATTTCATTGGCGTAATTTTCCAAGTCATCGACATCCTCGCGTGTATCCAGCCCATCAAGAAAGCGATCAGTAATCGTGGTCAGGTAGTACCGAAAGAAATCGTTCTTGTCTTCGAAATGCCTGTAGAACGTTGCGCGCCTGACAGTGGATTTCGCACATATCTCGCTCACGGAGATCTCGTCTATCTTCTTCGAGCCGAGAAGTTCCTCCAACGCCTCGCACAGCATTTTTCGTGTTCTTTCAGATCTGATATCCAAAAAGTCCTCCATTGATTTTTGAGACAGATTTCAAAATTTGCAACATAACATGCAATACAGGAAAACTGACCCCTGTTATATTCCCTCGTCACATGCCATGATAATCCCAATATGTGACATTTGTCACATATTATACAGTAACCACGAGGGAGAGGGGTTTGTCATGGAGGAGGTCTACGACGCCATTATCAAGCTTCCGATGGGCAAGAAAGAATGTCGACTGACCATCAATCGCAACGGAGATGGCACATTCGACGGAGAGTTCACAGTGCTCAATTCTACGGCACCCGTTTCTGACGGGAAGATCGACGACGAAGGTAATTTCAGTTGCGGATGCACCATCACCACTATTCTCGGAACCATGGAAGGCCGAGCTGAAGGCAAGGTTTTCGACGGAAAAATCGACGGTGTGGCCAAGGCACGAATCGGAGTGCTGCCCATGAAATCGGCGGATCTTTGGTAGAACGACCGGCAACATGAGGGGGCTGATGAAATGACTGACAGAACATCGCATAGTGTCATCGATACTTCTACTCACGGAGGCAAATATTCCGAGCACCATGTGAAATTCGAAGACGAGACGCTGCTGAGACGCAAGACCGTTCCAGCAAGTCTTCAAAAGCACAATGCGAATGCGATGACGTATTTCGAGCACGAAAAGCCATGGCGATATGAGGAGGACGGGCTGACCGTCACCCGTGGGAGCGCTTGGAGCGGGCCAGGATGCCATTTGGGATGTGGTGTGCTCATCTACTCGAAAGACGACAAAGTCGTCCGAGTGGAAGGAGATCCCGACAATCCATACAACCAGGGAAGGCTCTGCCCACGCTGCATCGCCGTGCAGGAAATTTTCAATAACGACAAGCGCATCCTTTATCCCATGAAACGCGCGAGAGAAGACCGAGGCAAGAACAGATGGGAACGTATCAGCTGGGAAGAAGCCTTGGACACCGTTGAGAAAAAATTCAACGAATACAAAGAGAAGTATGGTGCTGAGAGCGTTGTATTCATCCAGGGCACTGGCCGCGACATTGCAGCCTACATATCACGACTCGCCTGGTCATTCGGATCGCCGAACTACACTTTCAGCCTAAGCAACGTGGCGTGTTTCGGGCCCCGTATCTTCGCCAGCATGATGACAACCGGCGTGTTCATGGTGGGGGACTACTCACAGCAGTTCATCGATCGATTCGACAACCCGCAGTGGCAATGCCCAGCGCTTACCGTTGTATGGGGGAACAACCCGCTTGTTGCCAACTCCGACGGTGCCTACGGCCACTGGGTAACCGATGTGTTGGAACGCGGGAGCAAGTTGATGGTAGTCGACCCACGGCTCACTTGGCTTGCTGCCCATGCCGATTTGTGGTTGCAGGTTAGACCGGGTTCAGATGGTGCCCTTGCGCTGGGAATCGGCAATGTGATGATGAAGGAGAAACTCTACGACGAGGAATTTTGCAGCCTTTGGGTTTACGGTCTAGACGAGTACGCTGATATGTGCTCAGAATGGACACTTGAGAAGACCGAGGAGGTCACCTGGGTTCCCGCAAGAAAAATCGAAGCCGCAGCTCATCTCCTAGCAGAGAACTCTCCAGCGCTTCTGCAATGGGGAGTTGCGCTTGACCAGCGCATCGATTGCGTCGACGGGGCTCGTGCCGTCCTCGACCTGTTCGTCATCACTGGAAACATGGAAAAACCCGGCTCGAACATCGTTGCACCAGAACTGTTGAGGTACATTACCGGATGGGGGCGCGACCTGCTGTCCTTTGATGAGGAAGAACGACGCGTGGGGGCCAACGACCTCATTTTCTACAAGCTGGGCTTGCAGGTGTGCTCGATGAACATCCTCATCGATAAAATGATTGAACAATCCGACGATTACCCCATCAAAGCTTCATGGATCCAGACAGTCAACCAAATCGCCTGTGGTGGTGCGGATACCGAACGCACGAAGGAAGCTTTTGGCAATCTTGAGTTCAACGTCATCGTCGATCTGTTCATGACACCCACTGCGATGGCCTATGGAGACCTTTTTCTCCCCGTGGCCACGTATGCAGAACGAAATGGCATCCGCTGCGGAGACGGTGCGCAGCGCGGGGAAACCATCAACGCAGCAGTGCACCCTCAAGGTGAATGTCGCAGCGACATGGAAATCAATCTTGAGCTCGGGAAACGCTTCAATCCGGAAGCTTGGCCATGGGATACGGTGGAGGATATGTTCAGCAGCATCCTCTCTGAAACCGGCATGAATTTCGAAGAGGTCCGCGAGACTGCCCCGAGTTACCTGCCCTTCGAATACAAAAAGTACGAGTCGGGCAAGCTACGTGGAGATGGAAACATCGGCTTTCAAACTCCCTCTGGCAGAATCGAGCTCTATTCAGAGGGGCTTGCATTCATGGGGAAAGATCCGCTTCCCCATTACCATGAGCCAACCATGACGCCCTATTCGCAACCGGAGCTGGCCAAAGAATTTCCGCTCGTGCTCACGACAGGAGCACGCCGGCATAACACCTTCCATTCCGAAAACAGGCAAAGCGCCCATCTGCGTGCCATCCATCCGGAACCCACGGTGACAATCAATCCGGCAACGGCATCCAAGCTGGGAATTTCCAATGGGCAATGGGTATGGGTTGAAGGCCCAATCGATACCACGGGACGCACCGGCAGGGCGAAGCGCATCGCTGAAATATCATCTATCATCGACCCCCGTGTCGTGAGTACCGACCACGGGTGGTGGCGCCCGGAAGCCGATCCGGAATGCCTTTTCGA
This sequence comes from Coriobacteriales bacterium, assembly GCA_050946255.1. Lineage (GTDB taxonomy): Bacteria > Actinomycetota > Coriobacteriia > Coriobacteriales > CADBOM01 > JBMNUL01. The sequence goes on from JBMNUL010000062.1 coordinate 11,475, forward strand.
CGTGGATGAGCTCAACATCAACAATCTCCTCAGCTGGGAGACAGGTGATTCGGGCATTGGTGCGAATTACAAGTGCACGCTTTGCAAAATCTATGCCGTAGATGAGTCCGAAATGACCAAGGAGGATGAGTAAGATGATGGGGCTACTCGTTAATTATCGCTGGTGCGATGGCTGCCATTCATGCGAGCTCGCCTGTCAGATGGCAAACGAACTTCCCCCAGAGCAGTTCGGAATCAAGCTGTGCCAAGTGGGACCATGGGAATATGGCGACGGAAAATGGGAGTACACGTATATCCCTGCAATCACCGATCAATGCAACTTGTGTGGAGAGCGCCAAGCTCAAGGTAAGCTACCTGCCTGTGTGCAGCACTGTCAAGCCAACTGCCTGCAAATCGTGGACGCCCATGAAGGTGGCGAAATCGCTTCCAGAAACAGCAAGACTCTTTTCATGACCGTCTAAGCAGCTGTTTCAAATATGGACGAAATTGCTCGCCGGCATTCTGTCTGGCGGGCAATTTTTCTATGTAGAAACGGGCAACCGTTTTTCTTGACGCCTTCTCGTATGTGCGGTGGACAGTGTGTCACAAACCGAATGCCTCCTTCTGGTAGACACGTAGCTCACAGGCATGTAGTCTAGGTGCTTCACTTCGTCGGTATTGGTGTCCTTGCTGCGTGTCAGGGAGGTGGCAACAACTCTTTCGTCCTCAAGGGACGTTCTTCTAGTATGGCCTTCGACACGAATCCTAGCCGAATCTGTACTGGACTCCCATTGTTGGCTGCGGATTCTCCCATTTGCGCACTATCGTGCTACCACATGCTATCCTGCAGGTGCCACACTCCAGACAACCGGCGTATTCGAACAGGCAGTCGCCATTTTCGGTGATCTTGTAGAGAGATGCCGGGCATACCCGTACGAGTTTCTTGAACTCATCGATGTCAGGGTTATCCACAAGTTCGATGTGGGGGTTGCCCTCGTCTACGTTGTATTTGTTGGCCGCCAAGGCCTTATCGACATTGACCGTGATCTTGCAAATTTCGTTCATAGTGACTTCAGAGCTCCCTTCGCTTGCTTGTAGAGGTTGTGCAGACCACGCCGCTTGATTATCGGTTTCATGCGGTCTTTGAGATGCTGCTGTGGTCTTCCGTCGACTACGAACATTGAATTCAAGAGCTCGCGAGCCATTTTCGGATAATCGGTGAACATCTGGTTCCAGTTTTCCATTGTGGAAGGCCAACCGCGGAACTTCTGGAGGTCCTGGATCACAAACGAGTTTTCCATCATCGTCTTGTAGGTTGAAAGTCCTTTGGCGGAGACATCCTCAGAGTCGATTGCGGTGCACGCAGCCATGGCTGCCATCTGGCCTGAGGCAATCGCGAAATCCATTCCCCGCACTTGGTATCCGAGATTCATGCAAAGCATCGCGGAATCACCTGCGACAAGTGCCCCGTCGAAGACGTATCTCGGAATCATATCGAACCCGCCCTCAGAGACCATATGCCCGGAGTGTTCGATCATCTTCGCTCCTGCAATCATGGGAGCCACAGCGGGGTGCTTTTTGAAGTCATCGAGCATCTGGTAGATTGGCACGGGGTTGGACGCACTGGCTGCATCGGAAATCGTTGCAACGAGTCCGAGCGATACAGATTCTTTGTTGGTGTAGAGGAAACCGCCGCCGACCCTTCCCTTCGTGCAGTCTCCCACAAAGAGCATCGCAGCACCTTCTCCGGGTTGACAGAGGAAGCGCTGTTCAATCTGATCGGGAGACAGTTCGAACAGTTCCTTGATTCCTACAGCCATCTGGTTTGGTTTCGGTCTGGGGTTGCCAAGGTAGCGCTCGGAGAGCAACGAATTCACCCCCTCTGCGAGGATTACCACGTGTGAGGTTAGCACGTCATCGCCAGCTTTTATGCCTATGACATAACCGGAGTCGTCTTTCACAAGCTCCTCTACTGGAATACCGCAGATGTATTCAGCACCGGCATCCTCTGCCTTAGAGGCAAGCCATTGGTCGAAGTCAGCACGGAGCACGCTGTAGGATTCTGCGCCTTTGGCGCTGAGTTCAGGGCTCGTAAAATCCAACGTTGTCTGAGATTCGGAGTCAAGCATAGCTATCCGCTCATGGACAATCTTGCGCTCAAGTGGAGCCTCGCTTTCAAAATCAGGGAAGACCTTTCTGAGCGAATGCGTGTATATCCTTCCGCCGGTCATGTTCTTGGCGCCGGCATAGTCGCCTCTCTCAACGACAAGCACGCTCTTCCCACTTGTAGCAGCGACGAAAGCTGCCGTTGCTCCCGCGCATCCGGATCCCACGATGATGATGTCGAAATCCCTATCTTCCATCTATGTCTTCATTCCTTTCTCGTCGGATAGCTTTATAGCTGCAACAGTCAGAATCAATTTGCTGCAGCAGCTTAGGGAGAGCGAAGTCGATTTCTCTTGGATTGCCTCACGAAATTGCATCATGCTTAGATCAGCATGTGTTTCAACTATTCAGTTGGAAAGACCTTTGGGTATCTGCTAATACCCGCAATGTAATCCAAATCAAGGTTGTAGAATCGCGCCAGCATTATCAGGCTA
>JBMNUL010000063.1:0-13541 GCA_050946255.1 Coriobacteriales bacterium
CCAACGCCGGGCTCGCCTGCGAGGTCGCGCCCGTGACTACCGAGGAGTACACGAAGGTGAACCCCCAGAGCGCCCCGCGCCCCGCGTGGTCGATCCTGGACAACAAGCGCCTGCGCGACACCGTCGGCGACGAGATGCGCTCGTGGGACGTCGCGCTCGACGAGTTCATGCGCACGGTGGAGCTGTAGGGGAGGGTTGCATGGCCATTCACTTCGGGAGGATGACTCGCGGACGCGGCAAGATCTATCGCCTGATCACTATCACCGAATTTCCGACAGGAGGGTCGGCAAAGGCGGAGGTGTCGGCCGTCAACGGGTTCTCGCTTCCCTCGACGTTCGTTCATTACCATGGTGACGAATGGCTGCTCATCCTTCCGATAATGAAGGTGTCTCAACAAGTTCTCGTGAGCGTGCATGACGCGGACGGCGCCTGTGTCATGCACGATCGCCGCATCATCCAGCCCTCGCTTGCTCGGCTCGATTCTGCGCGGAACACGATAATGGACAACGAGGATATCCTCCATGTCCGGAACTATGACATGCGCGCACTGCCTGGTCTTTGGCAGGTAGATGTCAAACGGATCATCTTCGCAAGCGAAGGTGACAATATCGTCCAAGGAGAGGCCCGTCTGCTTGCCGATGGGAAGGATATTCTGGAGGGGGAGGTCTCCCTCTCGGTGTTGAATCATCGTGGAGAGCAATGTTCCATCGGACCTTGGATCAAGCTGAAGGATCTCGTTCAGGAAGCGGACGATAGCCCTGGTTGGTTCGTTCGTGTCTTCCAGTTCTCGTTCAGAATTCCGTCAGACCTCGACGCTTTCATCGTAGACGTCAGGGGATGTGACACGTCAGGTTTCCGCGACATGATGTCCTATGACGTATCCGCCCTGCGGGGCGTTCGGAATTCGGAGAGGCTCCGCGCATTCGACGATGGTCGGTATTCGGATTGGTACAAGGAATTCCACGAGGCATCTCATGCCGATTTGGCGATGCAGCGCCATCGTTCCTTCGACTGGATGCCAATGTTCTCGATCGTGGTTCCGGTCTTCAACACTCCGCTTCAGTTCTTCGAGACGATGGTGGATTCGGTCGTTCGCCAGAGCTATGGCAACTTCGAGCTTATTCTCGTGAATGCTTCTCCGGACAATGCAGAACTGGATGCGGCAATCAAACGACGTGCTGCAAGTGACGGACGGATTTCTGTGGTCACGCTTGCTGAGAACAAGGGAATCGCGCTGAACACGGCAGCAGGCATCCAAGCTTCGACTGGAGACTTTATCGCCTTCCTTGACCATGATGACACGCTCGCCCTGGATGCCCTTTTCTGCTACGCACGTGCCATCAATGACACCCCTGATATCGACATGCTCTACTCCGATGAGGACCATCTTCAGAACGGGTCATACGTCAATCCGTACTTCAAGCCTGACTGGAGCCCTGACCTGCTCTTGGGGATGAACTACGTCTGTCACTTCCTCTGTGTGCGAGCCAGCGTCCTCAGGCAGATCGAGCTCCCGGATGCGCGCTTCGATGGATCCCAAGATCATTACCTTGCACTCGCGGTCGGGGAGTACGCCCGGTCAGTGGCTCACGTTCCAAGGGTGCTCTACCACTGGCGGATACATGAGGCATCGACTGCGAACAACATCGGGGCCAAGCCCTATGCCGTTGAGGCCGGACGCCTGGCTGTCCAAGCCCACCTTGACCGAATCGGCGCGAACGCGCGCGCCGTTCATTCCGAGCGGGTACCAGACCGCTATGAGGTGGTCTATGACCTGCAATCAAGACCGCTGGTTTCGGTAATCATCCCGAACAAGGATGCGATCGGCGTTCTCGGGGGTTGCATCGACTCCATCATCGCGAAGACCACGTACGAGAACTACGAGATCGTCATCGTGGAGAACAATTCCGAGGATCCGGAGACATTCGCGTTCTATGAGCGCGCTTGCGAGCGAGATGCTCGTATCCGTGTCGTTCGATACGATGGCCCCTTCAATTACTCTGCCATCATGAACAAGGGCGTAGCGGAGGCACATGGTGACTATCTGCTCCTGCTGAACAACGATACGGAAGTCATCACTCCCGAGTGGATGGAACGCATGCTCGCCCTTGCGATGCGCCCCAAGACCGGTGCCGTCGGGGTCAAGCTGCTGTTCGCCGACCGGACGGTCCAGCACTGCGGCGTCGTGATGACGACCGTCGGCCCTGGCCATGTCGGGCTGTATGCCAGCGATGATGATCCAGGATATGTCGAGACGCTGCGCATCATGCACAACGTGAGCGTTGTGACCGCTGCGTGCCTCATGACGAGCCGTAAGGTCTATGAGGAGGTCGGTGGCATGGACGAGGGGTTCCCCACCGACTACAACGATGTCGATTTCTGCCTGAAGGTCTGCGAGACCGGCAGATTCGTTACCGTGGATCCTTCTGTGGAGCTCTTCCATTATGAATCTGTCTCGCGTGGCTACCACGTGAGCGATGCAATGAAGAAGGCTTTCGTCCTGTCGAAGGCAAGGCTCAGCGAGCGGTGGCCGGGATACTTCGCGCTCGGAGACCCGTACTACAATCCGAACTTCGCACTTGGGGATGCGAGTTATCGGCTCGGGACCGGACAAGAGAATGTCTAGTGATCGCCTCCCGTTCCTCAAGGCGATTCGTTGGCCGATGCGAGGCTTCGGCAGGCGAGGGCAGCGTGCAGAACAGGAGCATGCTCCTTCTGGGCGGCATGCCGCTGAAGATTCGAAGGACGAGCTCGTCCTTGAAGCGGTCGAAGGAGTGTTCCCAGAGCGAGATGTCATCCGCGGAAGGGTGTGCATTGAGATTCCTGCCGGTTCAGATCAGGCGTGTTCGGTAAGCGTCTCGGTGACGGACGAGCATGGAAGTTCCTGCACGATGGGGGACGTGACAATCGTTGATGATGTGCTGAAATCCACATCGCTTGGCTCCACATATCGTGAGACGACCTTCCGGACGATAGTTTCGGCAAGAGCGCAGCGCATCTCCCTTTGTGCCTCATATGGTGATTCTGCGATTCCCGATGTCAGGGCCACGTACGACCCGTTTGCCATGAGAGAGCTTCGGCTCAGTTCTCGATTCCGAGAGCGCACAGGCTTAGGCAGCGGATATTCTGCATGGTTCGAGAGGTCTCAGCGTCCGACAGCCGACGAGCTTCGGCATCAACGCGAAGTTAGCTTCCCGATTGAGCCCACCTTCTCCTTCGTGGTCCCGCTCTATCGGACTCCTATCGAGTACCTTGACGAGATGGTCTCCTCAGTCCTCACACAGACATATGGACGCTTCGAGCTTCTGTTGGTGGATGCTTCTCCGGAGCTGGAGAGCCTCGAGCGCGCGGCAAGACGCTGGGAGCGAGGCGACGAGCGTGTCCGTCTGATCCTGCTTGAAGAGAACCGGGGCATCGCTTCCAATACCGCGGTCGGAATCGAGGCTGCCGTTGGGGAGTTCATCGCATTCCTCGACCACGATGATTTTCTCGAGCCGAACCTCTTGTACGAATATGTCCGTGCGATCAACGAGCATCCCGACTGTGACATGCTGTATTGCGACGAGGACAAGTATCTCGAAGGCGATTTTTGCCAAGGGACGCTGAAGGCTGATTTCGATTGGGCGGCATATCGTTCGACGAACTACCTGAACCATCTGCTGGCAGTACGTCGCTCTGTCTTGAACGAGCTCGACGAGCTTCCGTCTTCCGAGTTTGACGGTGCCCAGGACTATTGCCTTGGGCTACTCGTTGCCGAGCGAGCGCGTAGGGTCTGCCATGTGCCGCTCGTCCTGTATCACTGGCGGATTCATGAGGGGTCGTCTGCTGGGAAGGGCGATGCGAAGTCGTGGGCCTATGAAGCCGGACAACGAGCGCTTGCGGCGCATTACCAGCGAATCGGCATCCCCGCCCAGGTCTCCGAGATGCCTGGGCATCTTGGCCATTTTCGGGCACAGTGGGATCTGGAGAAGGAGACGAGCGCTTCCGTAGTGGTCGTCTTCCGGAACGATGCCAAGGCGACCGCAAGATGCGTACATGCCATTCGTTCAAAATGTTCCGAAGCAATCTCGGAGATTATCGTCATCGGGAAGGGTTGCTCGTCGGCAGAGGGCATGGCCTTGGATGGAGAAGGAATTCGGTTCCTGGAACTCCCCGAAGGAGTCGGCTATACGAGCGCATACCTTCATGCCGCTCGATATGCCCACGGAAGGCTGATTGCCTTTCTCGATGAGAGAGTGCAAGCGCTGTCGGATGATTGGCTCATCGAGCTCGCCCGCCCGTTCTCCTTCGAAGACGTCTGCTGCACCACGGGGCAGAGCATTCTGCCGTCCGGCATCGTTTTTGATGCCGGAATCGCCTTGGTGGGCGGCGTGCCTGCCCATGCCGGAGAAGACTATCTGATAGGAAAGCCGTGCTTTCCGGATTTCATTAACTACCAGCAAGGCAGAAGCGCTGCGATTCCGCTATGCATGATGGTTCGCAGGGAGGAGTTCGTGAGAACCGGGGGGTTCGACGCCGACCTGACGCCTTCCTATTCGGCGATGAGCTGGTGTCTTGACCGTCGGGCAGAAGGACGAAGAACGATTTACACGCCCCTTGCGGTTGCAACTCTCGGAGACGCATCGATACGTTCGCTCGCTGAGCGTAGGGAAGAGGAGGAATCCCGCTCTCGATTTGTTGAACGGAGCGCGGGGATGACACCCGATGATCCCTTCATGAGCAAGTGGTTTGAACCAGGGACCGGTCATGGCGAGTTGATTGGCGCGGTGATACCAGAGGGGAGCTGATCTCGTCATATCGGAGACGCTTGCTATCAGGTTTGCGCCTTGTAATAGACTACTAAGGTACGATTTCAGTATGCAGATTGTTGGACGGGAAAAGGAAACCCATGAAGACCTACCTCGTGACCGGCGGCGCCGGGTTCATCGGATCGAACTTCGTGCTCTACATGCTCAGACGCCATGATGACGTTCGCATCGTCAACGTCGACGCGCTCACCTACGCTGGGAACCTCGAGAACCTGGCCGAGGTCGAGGATGATCCACGCTACGACTTCGAGCAGAAGGACATCCGCGACCGCGCCGCGATGGACGCCCTCATGGCGAAGTACTCGCCGGACTACGTGATCAACTTCGCGGCGGAGAGCCACGTGGATCGCTCGATCGCCACGCCGGAGGTCTTCGCGGACACGAACGTGCTCGGCACGGTGACGCTCCTGAACGCCTGCCGCGCCGCTTGGGAGCAGCCGGACGGGGGCTTTGGCGACCACCGATACCTGCAGGTATCGACCGACGAGGTCTACGGCACGCTCGCCATTCCCGAGAGGCTCAACCCCAACGGTAGCCCGGCCGACCCCGAGCACACGGATTACTTCCGCGAGACCACGCCGCTCTCGCCGCACAGCCCTTACTCGGCCTCGAAGGCCTCTGCCGACCTCTTCGTGCGTGCCTACCACGACACTTACGGATTCCCGTCGATCATCACGCGCTGCTCCAACAACTACGGGCCCTACCAGTTCCCCGAGAAGCTCATCCCGCTCATGATCAACAACGCGCTCGCACACAAGGCTCTGCCGGTTTACGGCGATGGCCTCAACGTGCGTGACTGGCTCTACGTCGAGGACCACTGCAAGGCCATCGACATGGTCTGCTCGGGTGGTACGCTCGGCGAGGCCTACAACGTCGGCGGCCACAACGAGCGCGCCAACATCTTCATCGTGAAGACGATCATTGCCGAGACCTCCCGCGTCGTGGGCGACCCTGCCATCAACGAGTCCCTGATCACCTACGTCACCGACCGCAAGGGCCACGACCGCCGATACGGCATCGCGCCGGACAAGATCAAGGCCGACCTCGGCTGGTATCCCGAGACCGCCTTTGAGGACGGCATCAAGCTCACCATCGACTGGTACCTTTCTCACAAGGAATGGATGGAGCACGTCACAAGCGGTGCCTATCAGGACTACTACAAGCGCATGTACGAGGGCAGGTAGCAGAGGCTAGAGCCGGACGGCCACAATAATTCATATTGCGCTATCACCGAGAGGCTGATTATGGAAGAGAAAGCGGACGAGAGCAAGCAGAAGGGGGAAGACTCCCGATGGCTTGCTCGTGTCACGCATCGGCTATCTTCTTTTCCGCATTTCGGTATCGTCCTGATTGCGGGGGCTTTCCTGCTCGTTAATGCCCTCTATTGGTTTTCTGTGGCCGATTCGTACTGGTCACTTATTTTTTCTCTAACTACCATTGTGCTGTTCCTCCTCGCGTATTTTCTCTACGCGCGCAATTCGAATGAAGAGCCCAATGTGGGCCGATGGTATCTTATGGTTCTATGCTGTTCGGGCCTCGTGTACTGCATGGTTTTCACGCCGATGACCGTCCCGGACGAGCGCTATCACTTCCAGGCGTCGTATGAGCTATCAAATGCGTTGATGGGCTCGGGATATCCAAGCTCCATTACCGATGTTTCTATGCGGAAGTGTGACGCTGAGTTTACGGATGATTGTGCTTGGACGGTGCAACGGTCGGACTACGAAGTCATAGCAGCTGAAATGGGAACCTTTTTCTGTGATTCCGAAGCGATGGTGTCTAGACCTGTTGACACGGGAAAGATTCAGGCAAGCCAGAATCCTATTCAGCTCAAGCTTCCTTCCGCCCTCGGGATTACCCTCGCGCGGCTACTGCATCTGGGGCCTTGCTATCTGTTCTACCTCGGCAGACTTTTCAATTTTTCGCTGTTCGCCGTGCTTGTCTACTTGGCTTGGCGTGTTTCCCCGATTGGGAAGAACGTAATCGTTGCGACGTCGTTGTTGCCCATGACGTTGCACCTCGCGGCATCCTACTCATACGATGCGGGAACGATAGGGCTCGCCATTCTGTTGACCTCGCTCTGCCTGCGCGCGATTTTCAGGACTAATAGGCTTTCAGCGCGCGAGGCTGCCGAAATCATCATCACTGCTGCTCTGCTCGCCCCTTGCAAGTTGATCTATACGCCGATTGTGTGTTTGGTTTTTTTCATTCCCGCCAGGCGATTTTCGTCGAAGAGAAATGAGATCGTCTATAAATTCGGATCTATTGCTTTGGTGTTTGCATCACTCGTCGTAATTCGCCTTCCCGATCTGCTCAATATCGCTCAGGCTGGAGCGGCCTCAAACACGCTTGATGTCAGAGGAAGTGCGACAGGGCATTTTTATACAGTATCCCAGGTACTCGATGAGCCAATAAGATTCATCATTATGCTTGTTCGAACTTTGGATCAATATGGAGCTTTTTATCTTGAGGGAATTGTCGGAGGGTCGCTGGGTTGGTTCCAGAGCGAGATAGCCCTACCAGGATACTGGGTCTTGTTGCTCTATGCGCTGCTGGGATATGCATTGCTCGCTTCAGACGAGGATTCCTGGCAACCCCCACTATCGGTTCGGGTAGTCGGCCTCCTTCTCTGTACGGTAGCAGTTCTTGGAGTATTCCTTTCAATGTTGGTTGGCCATACATTTGACACGGAGCAGATAATAATGGGAGTCCAAGGGAGATACGCGCTCCCGATTCTTCCGCTGCTGCTCATATGCATAAGGCCTCTGAGAATTCGAGTAGAAGGCAAGTCTCTCGGGGTTGTGGTCTTGTCCTCTGTCTTTATTAACGCGGCAATCCTCACAAGGATTTTTTCAATCGCTTTGACCTTGTAGAAATCGGTTCGTCATCAAAAGAGATGGCGAGCGGCGATTCAATCAATGTTATTGCATACTTTCGAGAATACTGTTAGAAATTATATATTTTAGCCGTCTTAAGAGCAGTAGACTGAATCGATATCCAATTTATTCAAGTCGAAGCGTGGAATCATATTGATGATGAGATCTTTTCGTATTCGGATGGAGATATTGGCGGTTCGATAACATCCAGTGCATCTCGGCTTGTCTCACAACGCCCATACCATGTTCAGAAGGTCATTGGACGATTGGTGCGAGAGGTGCCACGAATAGCGAAATATCGACAGGCCCCTACCACTTGATGTCAATGCCGAGATGACTGGTGATGGCAGAATATGCTGAGAGAAATGCTGGCAGCAGACCGAGCTTATAGAAGCGCGAAACCGTCAGCAGGCGTCTATAGGTCTTACCGTGAAGACGAGCATAGCGGCCGTTGATGTAGGGCGAGTCATGCCACGTCGGGAAGTTCTCATTCAAGAACTCGGTGCACTTCTTTATGGTGGCATCAAGGTCGCAATCGGGAGATGCGGCAAGGCGATAGTTGAAGGAGATGCCAAGGTGCAGGAATGCGGCGGCATCCAATGCCTCTTGCTTGTTCTTTGGGGCACGTTCTTCTGTATAGCGCTGTTTGACCTCCTTGAATGCTGCATAAGTCGGCTCGATTTGCTGCGGCTTGACGGTTTGGATGATGGAATCGGAGCGAACCATATAGTTCACGAGGGATTCTGGAACGAATACGACTTTGCCCTGCATCTCGAGGTATGCGAGCCAATGGAAGAGCAGATCTTCGAGTACGGGTGGTGTTGCAGACAGGTCCTGTAGGCTCTTGAGCACAGAAGCGCGGAAGATCTTGTTCCAAGGGGCTCCGTTGAGCTCAAGCAGGCGCCCGGGGTCATGGGCGATGATGAAAGGTTCTCGTTGGTCGCACATCTCTCGGGACAGGACCTTGTCGCTCGTCAAATCGATGCGGGAGAATCCGCATACCGCAATGTCGGCACCCGCTTGATGAGCGGCATCATAGAGGTCTTCGAGGAAATTTGGCTCTGCATAATCATCGCTGTCGAGAAAGCCGATGTATTCCCCTCGCGCCTTTGCGATGCCATCCCAACGGCCCTTCCAAACCCCCTCATTCTGCTTGTCTATTATTACAATCCGCTCGGGATAGCGGGATTGCCACTCCTTGAGGATGTCGATGCAATGGTCAGGCGAACCGTCGTTGATGAAGATGAGCTCGTAGTTATCCAATGTCTGTCCGATGAGGGAGGCAATGCATTTCGGCAGGTACCTCTCGACCTTATAGCAGGGAACAATGATGCTCAGCTTGGGGTCTGTGGCGATGTCCTGCATATGAGAGGATGCCTCCTGAGTCGCACGGGAGAAAAGCGGGCGAATGCATGATTTAATAGTATCGTCTCCTACGTTACTATTGTGCACTGTCTGCCAAGCAGTGATAAGGGGCCTAGAATCCAGATACATGTTACAGCTTGGGTCTCGAGGGTTTTCAGCTGTGCTAGGAAAACGTGCATGAGTCGGGGAGGATACCGTGAGGGTCCTGGCAATCGTTCCAGCGTACAATGAGGAAGAATGCTTGGAGAATACGATTTCAGAGCTTACTTCCGTCTGTCCCGAGATTGACTATCTCGTTGTGAATGATGGGTCGCAGGACCATACACCTGAAATATGTGACGAGCTGCATCTGAACCATATTGACATGCCTGTGAATTGCGGCCTTGCCTCGGGCATGAAAGCGGGCATGAAATTTGCTTATCGGCATCGGTATGACGCTGCCGTTCAATTTGATGCGGACGGGCAGCATCGGCCTGAATATATTCCCAGGATGGCCCAGGCGATGAAAGAAGAACGAGCAGATGTGGTCATTGCGTCCCGTAATCTTGCCGGAGGGGGAGCGGCTGGAGCGCGCGGCACGGGTGCAAAGTTGATTACTTCGCTTATTAGGCAGGCAACGAAGCAGACCATCACTGACCCCACATCCGGCATGCGCATGTACAACGCGAGGATGATTAGAGAATTCGCAAAGGACTTTGACTTCTCCCCTGAGCCCGATACTATTTCTCTCCTGATTAGGAGAGGAGCCAAGATTATTGAGATACCAGCGGAGATGCGCGAACGCCAGGGAGGAACAAGCTACCTCCATTCTTTCAGCGCTATCTCTTACATGGCGCGCACATGTCTGTCCCTGCTTCTGTTCCAATGGTTTAGATAAGGAATCCTAGAAGATGTCTCCAATATTGCGTATTCTGCTTGTGATCGGCTCCCTGCTCGCACTTTGGGTTGTTGTTAGTCGCGTGCGGGGAAAGAAGATTCGCATCGCCGACTCGGTCTACTGGGTTGTTTGCGCGACCATAATGATTCTCCTCGCGGCTTTTCCCGGCATTGCCTTCTTCTTCGCCCATCTTCTTGGGTTCTTGTCTCCTAGTAACTTCGTCTTCTGCATGATTATCGTCCTCATGCTTATCAAGCTCTTCAATCTCTCTTGCGATGTCTCAAAGCTGACAGACAAGGTCGAGCAGCTTGCGCAGGAGCTTGCCCTTCATGAGAAGGAAGACGAAGACCACCCTAGGCGGTAGGACGTTCTCGCTATGCACTCCGAATGCTGTATTCGTGACAACTCGTCGAGAAGTCAAATGGCACGTTGGTCGTCGAAGAAAGCCGCTGTCGGCTATCGTCAGTGTAGCTATTGGGAGATTCGGGGCTTGTTTCTTAGCTGTCTGTTGTAATGGAGTAGTGAGAACGTAATGACTACCCCAATCGATATTGCAAAGATGACTACGCAGTTGATGCCCTGCATATTGAAGGCGGGTTAAAGGGGCACCATTTTCATCTGCGTCATGACAACCTAGAGTCACCAAGATTTAGCCAGAATTGTCTGGTGGGATTAACGCATGTGCCTTACGAGTACTATTCGGTCGACTCGATGACGTTCCAGATCGGGACCCATGCCGAAGCCAAGAGCTCGGGGATGGTCTTCCTGTTCCTGGAATCCTCCATGTGATTGTCTACCAATTCCGTTTGGCTCTCGAAATGAGTGCACTGGATCTAGAGTAGGCCTAGCAGAAGAACCAAGCGAAGAAGGATTTCGTCAACCAGTTTCTGGCGATACCGACCACCCGCGAACGCCTTTTGGAAGCGGTTCCCCTCGGAGGCGTTGCGCACCTTGCGGAGAAGGTCTTCGTCATCGATCATGCGTCCGTAGAGTTCGTAGAAGCGACGAATCTGGGCGCGTATCTTCGGGAGCTTGCCCCCGCCGACAAGTTTTCTGATACGGTAGACGGCGAGCTCGATGGCATTCTTGCCTGTTGGACTCGTGTTGTCGCCCGTTCTCCGATAGAGGATGTGTGGCGTTTCGTCCCAGACGACCTTGCCGAGGGCGCATGTCACCAGACCGAACCACCAGTCGTGCCCGAAGACGTCGTCGGCGCCTCCGACAAGGGCGAGGTCCTTGGTTTCGTGGTTGAAGACCATCGTGTTGCCGGAGCAGATGGTCTCATAGAGCATGAGTTGTCCCCCAAGCCCGATTTTGTTGAGGTGTGAGGGGTGGGGATGCTCGCAGTTCTCGTCACAGAAGAGAAGGTCCGAGCAGTAGAGCTTCGGTCCCGGCGGGAGCTTCTCGAGCCTCTCGACTGCGGATGAGACCTTGTCGGGCATCCAGATGTCGTCCTGATCGGAAAAGCAGTAGTAGTCGTAGTTCCCCGTAGCGGAAAGTGCCTCAAAGAACGATTTCACGTACCCAACGTTTCTGCCACGGATGAGGCGGATTGCCCCACTGTGCTCGTACTCCTTCAGGATGGTGACGGTGTCATCCTGTGACCCGTCATCGCGCACGACCACGTCTAGGTCTACCGCATCCTGGGAGAGGACGCTGTCAAGCTGCCTCCTCAGGTACTTTTCGCCGTTGTAGGTGGACATCACGACGACGACGCTGGGACGCACCAATTCCCCCTGCCTTCATGTTTGCCGAGCGGACAGGGCATATGATAGCGCCCTTCCTCCCCTTGGGTCGATTGCCTAGCAATCGACGAAACGTCGCGTTGTGTTCAAGCATGCAGAGATAATCAGGCGTCGTATTCTGGCGAACTCGCCGCGCATCGCGTTGCGCACTGGCTCGTGCGGAATTGATCGTTAAGTCGGAATCGGTCTCAAAGCCCGTCATCGGGTCGTAGGTTCAAGACATGCTTTGCTGTGCCCGGGCACGAAGACAGGCATGAATAGTCTCCGCCGCCGAAGGGTGGGGAGCACCTTTACCCATCCTTATGGTTTCTGTTGAGGTGCTTGGGAGTTTCTTCTGAGTTGTTTGTTGGATCGGAGCCGTACGGATGCAACGACTATGCCGACAGACGTGGCAAGGATGACCACATAATTGATGCCCTGCATAAAGAAAGCGGCTTCGAGGGGCACCATCAACGCCAGCGTCATGATGAGCGAGATGCTGGCAACGATGAGTGAGCCCTTTATGTCGCGGCAGAGAACCAACACGTCTGTGAGGTAATAGAGCAAGGTCAGCGTGCTGGTGCTGATGAGGACGTTGGTGAAAAGGTAGGTGTATCCGGAAACCCTTTCGCCGTAAACCAGGTCAAGCGCCCAAGAGCCAACCAATGAGAGTAACGGGATGGCGATGAGGATGCCTGTCATCATGATTGCGAGCGTTCTCTTGAAGTAGGGAAGGAAGGCCTTCTTGGGCGATTCGTCCCACTTTTCCGATAGGGGCACGAGAACAGGTGCATATAGATAGCGAGCAGCTGCTTGGACTAACACTGCGGGCGTCGCAATGGTGGCATAGATGCCGAGCTGATCATTGCCATATGCATTTGCAAAGTACTGGCGGGCGACCGAGACGATCATGCCGAGGAAGAGGGTTTCGGCCACAAGTGGTAGGCAACTAGTCAGCAACTCCTTGGCATCCTGCTTCGACAGGCGAGGCCTGATGTCGACTATTCGTTTGGAATGGGGGATGTCCCAGCAGAATGTGATGAGCAGTCCTGCGGGGACCATCAAGAGGATTGCGATGACTATGTCTTGTGTGAGCATCATACCTGCGGAGAATGCGAGTACTACCAACAGGCCGCGGATGAATTGGGAGATGCCTATGTAGTCCATCCGCTCTCCGCGTTGGTCCACGCCATAGAGCACGTCGCAGAAGCCCTCGTCGATTTTGAAGATGAGAAAGGCAATGACTGCGATGAACGTCTGGCTGTCCGGGCAGACGAGGAACGAATAGACCGACAGGATTCCTAGCCCGATGACCAAGGTAAGGAGGCGGAAGCCGACGTAGGTGGCTTGCGAATACTTGTTACGAACGTCTGATACCTGGTAGGTTCGCATGCTGTAGGTGCCGATGGCAGTGAACATGTTCCCCACGGTCATGGCGAAGGAGAGAATACCTGAGTCGGTGTAGCCATCGGAGAGGATGACGACCAAAACGGTGGTGACCCAGAGGCATCCCTGGTAGGTCAGGCTACCGATGGTGTTGAAGAGCATGTTTCTCTTGATATCAAGAGGCTCGGGCCGTGATTCCAAAGCGTTCTCTTTCTCAATAGCATCATCAGCGGGAAGAATGCAGGATATCAGAGCAGTGCGGAACATGGTCTGCAGACTCGACGCGAATTCGAATGCCTATCGTAGCGCTCTACGAGGTTTGGAAATCTGTGTTAGGTCGGTAAACTGAGAACATCTACGGTCAAGCAATGGAGAGTCTAATGGCTGAGACAATCACATCCGGAAACTTCACCTTCACCCCGACCTCGATCGAGGGGGTGACCATCGTCGACGTGAAGGCCTACGGCGACGCTCGCGGCTACTTCATGGAGACCTACAAGCAGCC
>JBMNUL010000064.1:0-13450 GCA_050946255.1 Coriobacteriales bacterium
GCCTCGCGTTTGCTCATCCCCGTTTCATCAGCTTGCCAATCGAGCTAAGCGCTATAGGTGGTCTTCCAGTTTCCGGGAGTGCTGGCCACCTTCACGGTCGCCGCCCGGAACCCCTTGAACATGTCGCTCCACCTGAACTCGCAAAGATATCCGGACCTGCCCGACCACCTCACGATGCGGCCATCTTCAACTGACCCGTCATCTGCATAGCGGAGATCCACCACGAGGCTGTCATCCTGCGCCCTGACAACTCCACCGTTCTCAGTTGGCTCCAGAATCCCGCGCCGCACGGTAACTGCACGGACCGTAACCGGATGATCTACCTTTGGACCCGCATCGGCTATCACGGAAATCACCGCAAGGTCCTTCATTCCGCGCATAAGGGAATCCTTCTCCCCAAAGGGGCGCAATGCCAATACCAGCTTGGAGCAATCTGGGAAAGACACCCTGTATTTTCTCTTGGCCTCCTCACCGGAAAGGGAATCTAAGAGCGGGCGCAGCGAATCCACATCGGACTTTATCTTCTCGAAGTTGGATCCTGAAGCGTATACCGAATGGACATCGCCCTGGCTTTTCACAGATTTGGTGCGGTAGCCTTCCACAACATTTGAGAAATCGAAACCACATGGTCGGGTGACGTCGATCGAGGTATACACGGTCTCGCTGTTGTAAGCCGGCTTGGTCTTTTCCCCAGTGCGGGGCTCCTCGATCAGGTCGTCGATGTCGTCTGGCGTCGGGGGTTCTTCTTCCCTTGGCTCCTCATCGGGTTCTTCTTCTAGAACCTCCTCTGCAACCTGCTCCTGTTCCTCTTCTGGGACAGCCGAGCGTTTGGACTTCTTCCTGGCCACAACCGCGACGATAACCACCACAACAATGACGACGACCAAGACCGCGCAGATTATCAACGTAGTTGTATCCACCAGTCCCCCTTAGAATATTCTTTTCAAACGAGATTGCAGGAAGAGCCGACGCTGCTTCGGAACCCAACGCCCGTGATTTCCTCTAAACACATTTTGACATTTCGCGAGGACAAAAAACCCGAGACTTGCACCATCGTCAGGAAAATTAGTCCGCGGCGGCAAATTTTCCAACTGTTGGAATACGACCAGCACTCCAAACTTCCCAGCCGTTGGTATACGGAAGGCCTTTCATCTTATTGGAGCACAGCCAGCGTATTGGCGCACAACCAGCGTATTGGAGCACAACCAACACCCAAACCTTCTAGCTTTTGGCATATGGACGGCGCACGGCCTTTCATCCGACACTGCTATCACATCAGTACCCACAACCTGCAGACACTGGGCTTCAGCTGAATTCCCGCAAGTTCGATTGCGTGTAAATGCTATAGTCTTTCTCGTTCCCTGAAGAATCTACATCAGCATGTCCTCCAGACAAAGGAGTCCAGATGACGCGTTCATCGCTAATGAAGCGCACCATAGCCGTTGCAATCGTCGCAATCGCCCTGGTCTTTTCCATGATGTTGCTCTCCGCATGCAGCTCCAGCGACAATTCGAGTGATTCGAATGCGAGCTCCAGCTCCAGCACCGAATCAGAGGAAGAAGTATTCGTCTCGGTCATTTTGGCTCCAACAGATTCAAAGTACGCCACTCCGGAGAATCTTGAAAAAGCCGCCACGGCGCTAACAGCTCGTATGGAATATTCGAGCAAGACCATGGGCAAAGCCGAGGTCAACGACGACGGGACCATCACGTTGAAGGTTCCCAAGTCCGTCTACTCGACCGACTATATCAACTCGTTGCTGAGCCTCCATACCGTGGAGTTCGTGGACACCAGCACGATCGAGGATGCCTCGGTGAGAAAGCAGCTGGAGAACAAGACCCAGGAGGACATATCCGTGAAGGTCGGCGACCCCAATTCCTCCAACAAGGGATACGAGGCGTTCTTGACCGGAAGCGACCTGGTGAAGAGCAACGTCGTGGTTGGGATGGACACCAGCACCTATGTGACCTTTGAAATTGACGATGAAGCCAAGGAAATCCTCCACGAAAAGAGCGTGGAACTCGCCGAAAACAACGGGTACATCGCCATTTTGATCGATGGCACGGCCATCTATTCAGCTCAGGTATTGGATGAGATAAATGCGGACTCGTTCTCGATTTCCAAGCTCAAGAGCATTGAAAGGGCCGCCGAGATAGCCGACGAGATCGACGGAGGCATCATCCCGATGCAATTGGAGATCTCCGAATAGACTCCACACCATGATTCGAGAAGCAGGCTCGCCCAAGTCAAAAGCCCGGTTCAGCGCTTTGTGGACCGCCGCAACACGCCTGAACCCAAAGCCGCTTGGAACGTCTTGAGATTTTTCTAGGATTACCTCATGCGGGCACTCGTGCACCTCGAAATGCTGTCCTATAATTTTAATGAGATTAAAGTTCATCCCGCAACGAGACGAGGCGGTTCACCATGTTCGAGTTCGATCCAGTTAGCCCACGCGTGCAGGCGATAATCGACCACAGGAGATGGGTCGACAAGGGACATATGCGCATCAACTGCGAGCGCACCAAGCTCTTCACCGACTACTACAAGGCACATGAGAACGAGTGGCCGATGCTAAAGCGGGCAGGCGCATTGCTCTACTGGGCGCAGAACTGCTCCACCCCTGTAGACGACGGCGATATCATCGTTGCGGCTCTCGGTCCCGAGACCAGAATGATTAACCACTATGTCGAATGGTCGTCGGGCTGGCTGAAGCCGATGATGAACGACGATGACGATAAGTGGCGTCAGGCCTGGCAGTCCGAGGGCTCCGTCTACATGAGCGATGAGGAGCGGGAGTGGATGAAGGAGGCCGGCGAGTACTGGCCCACCCACGACATTCCGGGGATGATGGCGGGAATAGTATCCGATGACTTCTTCGAGCAGGCTGCGAACGGGACCAACAACTTCCCCCGCAAGGATGACTTCGTTGCAATGTGCAGCAAGCCCCAAGGCCACTACATCGCGGGGTTCCGCAAGGCGGTCTCGTATGGATTCGGGGCAGTGAGGCAAGATGCGCTCGACGAGCTCGAGAAGATGCGCGGCAGGGTATTTGGCGACAATGCCAGAAAACAGGTCTTTTACAACGCCGTGGTCCGCACCTGCGACGCGATGATCACCCTCTCCAAACGATATGCAGAGGCATGCAGGGAGAAGGCGAAGTCGGCGGAAGATGAATCGCGGCGCGATGAGCTGAACAGCATGGCCGACTCCCTCGACTGGATAATGGAGCACCCCGCGCGCACCTATTGGGAGGGCCTCGAGACGATAATCCTCTACCAGGCCTTCCTCGTCACCGATGCGCAGCAGCACGGCCAGTCGGTCGGACGCATCGACACCTACCTCGGGGACCTGCTGGACGCAGACCTCGCTGCCGGGAGAATCACCATGTACGAAGCGCAGGAGATGACCGATGCGTTCATCCTTCGAATGGGAGACTTCCTCTGCATGGACACGGGAGTTTCCAACGACATCATCATCGACCTGCAGAATCATGGGAAGACGCTCCTGGGCTTCCTCGGCCAGCACATGACGCTCACCTCCGGCGAGCACATGACTGTGGGCGGGGTCGATGCCTACGGAAACGACATGACCAACGAGGTGACACGCCTTGTGCTCAAGGCCTATGGGCATCTGGGAGTTCCAGACCCCACTGTGGCGATCAGAATCCACAAGAACACCCCGGACGATATCTGGGAACTCGCGATAGAGTCCTCCAAACGCAGCGGTGGCATGCCGCAGTTCCAGAATGACGACGTGATCATCCCATCGCTCATGGACCGCGGCCTGAGCCTCGAAGAGGCACGCGACTATGGAATCGTGGGATGCGTTGAGCCTTCGTGCTCGGCCGGCAACGAATGGCCCGCATGTGGACTCACCGGGCAGGAGAGCATCTGGTGCATCCTCGGCTGCGTCAGCTTCGCCATCCATGGTGGGGTCAACCCGATATCGGGAGCAAAGGGACTCCCCTGCAAGACGCTTCCCGAGTATGAGTCGTTCGAGGAGTTCTTCGCCGAGGTCGAGAGACAGGCAAGATACTCGCTCGACTGGCAGATCTCGCTCTGCAACATGTTCGAGCTGATGTACTCGCATTACTTCCCGTGCATTTCCGCATCGGTGATGATGGACGGGTGCATGCAGAGCGGTCGCGACGCCACGGAGGGAGGATGCATCCACAACCGGACTGGGCTCACCTGCGTCGGGATAGGAAACACTGCAGACAGCCTCGAGTCGATCAAGAAGCTCTGCTTCGACGACAAGAGCGTGAGCCTCGAGGAGATGTACGAAGCCCTGTGCGACAACTGGGTCGGCCACGAGGACCTCAAGGCGAAGATCGAGCACGAAGTTCCCCATTACGGCAATGGGATAGAGGAGGTCGACGAGCTCGCGGCGAGGGCCATGAGGATATTCTCCGAATACCTCCCCACGCTCGAAGGACCTCGCGGACGCTACAACGGTGGCACCTTCACGATGCTCACCCACCTCTACTACGGGCATTTCGTCCCGGCAACCCCCGACGGGCGCTGCTCCGGCGAGAAGCTTGCAGACGCGATATCCCCACGTCAGGGCTTCGACATCAGTGGCCCCACAGCATACATGAGGAGCGCCTCCAGGCTCCCCCATCGCGAGCTCTCCAATGGAGACCAGCTGAACATCAGGTTCAACCCGACTTCAGTTCAAGGAGAGGATGGCACTCTAAAGCTCAGGCAGCTGTTCGAGACGTACTTCGGGTTGACGGGAATGCAGGTGCAATTCAACGTTGTGAGCACTGAGACGCTTCACAAGGCCCAGGAAGACCCGGAAAGCTACCAGAACCTAGTCGTGCGAATTGCGGGCTACTCAGCGTATTTCGTGGAGCTCATGAAGGAAACGCAGGACGACTTCATCACACGCACCGAGCAGAGCATGTAGGACAAGGCCACCGCAGGTCGATACGACGCTGGAGCTGATGCCCGCAGCAGGTCCAAGCTCCAGAGGGTCCAGGCCGCTGTATATCAATGGGACCTAGCTCGTCTCAAACCATTGCAGCAGCGGGCCTAGCTCGCCGCAGGTCAAAGTCATCAGTGGATTCAGATCTTCGCAGGTCAGTGTGCCGACGGGGCTGATGCTTGGAGCGCGTTCAACAGCACATCCCCGACCTGGGCCAGATCCTCTGCGGTGAACGCGAACGAGACGTTGTCCGAGAACAGGAACTGCGCTGATGGTGGGAACTCGTCGTCGCCCTCCCAAACTGCAAGCCTTATCATGACCCCGTTGACGAACTCGAAATCCGCCGAGGCATCGCCATCTGATGCAGGAGAACCGCCGAGGGCCCAGGCTGCAGAGGCGAATTCGTCTGCGGTCTCGAACATTTTTGCAAGCCTGTCTATGCAGCGGCGCTTGAAAGCCTGATAGTAGGTCTGTCCCCAGGGGACGTCGGTATATGGAATCAACACGCCAGTTCCAGGGACGAGCTTCCCCTCCAAGATGAGCCTGCCTAACAGGATCCTCACCTGAGAAGTGGCAGAGACCACAGCTCCCCCCGAACCCTCGGAGTCCGACTTCACGGAAGCTGAGGTCACGGCATCTACGGTGACATTCGAATCCACCTCGACGGTCATCTCGGGCCATTTCACAGTTGCCGCCCTCTTGAGCAGCCAGAGCGAGAACTTCTGCGTATCGGCATCGTAGGGAATCCCGCTCCTGGCCGAAAGTTCGACAGGGTTCGATGAGGCGAACACCTCGGAATAGTGCTCTATGGGCATGCGCATCTTGTTGTTGGACGGCTTGGCAATTTGAGGGCGACCGGTCTGAGATTGGCCGTTCTGATCCTCCTCGGGAAAGTCCTGCGTTCCGTCTCCCCTGCCGATCCGATCTTCCATCTCGATCTCCTATTCGAACAAGCTGGCATCTGTGTGCGGAATGAAACACGACGCCACGAATTCATCCATATATCCCGGATGGGTTGAGAGCTCGATGTAGGTCATGTTGCGTCCCAGCTCGAAGACCTTCTCCTCAGCTGCCGAGGAGAGCAGCATCGCACATGCCCCGGTGAGGCTGCTGTTTCCGATGTAGCTGAACTTGTCGACCGGGATCTTGGGGAGCATGCCGATGGAGATTGCGTTCTCGATGTTGATGCCGCTGCCGATTCCCCCTGCGATGATAATCTTCTCGATGCAGTCGATGGTCATTTCGAGAGAACCGAGCATCGATCTGATCGCAGAGAAAATCGCGCCTTTTGCCTTGATGAAGCTGTCGATATCGGTCTCGTTGATGAATATCTCAGAACCGGTCGCGCTCTCCTTTGCCGACACCAAGATATATTTAGCGCTGGTTTCGGAGCGCGCAACGCGGTCTCCATCGCGGATGAACTTCCCATTCGGGCCGATGATCTTGCATTTGAAGAGCTCCGCAACTATGTCGATTATTCCAGAACCGCAGATGCCGGCAGGGGCCTTTCCGTTCACCGTGGTGAAAGTGGGCTCCATCGTCTCCTCGTCGATCTTGCAGGCCTCGATGGCGCCATCCGTCGCCCTCATGCCACAGGAGATGTCACCGCCCTCGAAAGCAGGTCCTGCGGAGCATGCGCAGCAGAGCATGAAGTCGGCGTTCCCGAACACCAGCTCACCGTTGGTGCCAAGGTCGATGAACAAGGTCATCTCCTCGGAGTTCCACATGAGGCTGGTCAAGACGCCGGCCGTTATGTCTCCTCCTACATAGCTGCCCACATTCGGGGCGAAAGCCACCGGGGCGTCGGGATCGAACGGAAGCCCCAAGTCCGATGCGGTCTTGCCATGCAGCTCCAGAAATGCCGGGACGAACGGCTCCAGACGGATGCTGGAAGCATCTTCTCCCACGAAGAGATGCTCCATCGTGGTGTTTCCCGCGATGCAGCAGTACTTCACATCCTCGGTGCTCACCCCTGCCTCACGGCACATCTTCCCTATCATCGGGATTATCGTTTCCTCGCGCACTGCGCTCCTGAGATTGTGCACACCGTTTTTCTTTCCCTGGCTGATGATTCTGTTGATAACATCGGCGCCATAGCGGATCTGGGCATTGCCCATGCTGGTCTTGGAGAGAATTTCCCCGGTGCCGATGTCCATGAGAACGGATGCCACGGTGGTAGTTCCTATGTCTATGGCAACACCCAGGCCCTTCTCCTCGCGACCGCGCTCGATTCCAGCGTTGAAGATCGCATCGATGCCCCGTCTGTACCTCTCGAGCTCTTCGGGGGTGGAAAGGTCAGCGGTTCGGATTCCCTGCTTGAAGGTGCCCGCCGATGCCGGCACCCAAAAAATCACATCTCCAAGTACCGTGCATTGGCAGAGCAAACGCCAGCCCTCGTCCATGTCATCTTTGGAAAGGTGCATGTTCGGAGTCGTCTCCACAGTGCCCGAGACGATTTTCGCGCGGCATTTCCCGCACTTTCCGTTTCCGCCGCAAGGAGCGTCGATATCCACTCCGGCTTCCTGCGCCACCTCCAATAGATTTCGACCCGCATCGGCGAACGCCTTGTATTCCACTCCGATCTCGGTCTTGAACTCGATTGTGTACATCGAACCTCCAAAGAAAGGCAAATAGTCTTCAGGGCATAAATATAGCAAAAGCGGCCCGGCCAATAGACCGGGCCGCCAGATGTGGTACCTGGAAAAGCTACATTATCGGGTCCATCGAAAGCGCAGGATGGTTCTTCTCGGTCAGGAACTCCATAACTCCCTCGGAATCGGTTGCGATCGTCTCATCGCAGATCATATCGGTGAAGTTGTCGATTCCGTACTGCTCCTTTGCAGACTTGTTGAGCCTGTCGGCAATGTCGTCCTTTAGCTCCTTCGGCATCCAGACGATCCTCTTGTTGCCGCCCTCGGCGGAAATGAACTTCTTCGATGGAATGAAGTTGCGGCCGTGGCCCATGAAACCAGGTGTCTGCACGCCGCCGCCGGTCATCGATGCAAGCTCGCCGAAAGTCATTCCGGTCGGGGTCATGCCGGCATACTCGCGGTTGACGACGACGACGCCGTTGGCCTCGGGCATGATTCCGCAGATGCACTCGAAGCATCCGCAGCTCGTCATCGGGTCCTCGATCAGCGAGTAGAGGGTGACGTTCTCAACTGCACCGTGGGTTGCCTCTTTGACGACCTCGTTTACCTTGGTGTAGGAGCCGAGACGCTCGTCGATGAGGCCCTCCTTCGGAATCGGCTGGCTTGGGCCGGCATCGGAGAGCTCCTTGGTGGCCTTGGCGTCGAGCCAGGAAACTGCACCGCAGAGGCCGAGGCGCTCGGGGGTGATGACGCAGCAATGCGCAGGCGCGAAGCTCTGGCAGAGCACGCAGGTGTAGAAGGTGTCGACGCTGTCGTCGGTGAGCGACTCCAGCCTGTCATCACGAGCGCGGTAGGTGGGCATTGCAACGTTCTGGAGGAAATCCTGCACCTTGTCCTTGTCGGTGATGAAAACGACCTCGACCTTGTCCGCGACCTCGCCGAACTCCTCCTTGATCATGCTGACGAGAACCTCGCCGAAGTGATGCAGGCGAAGTCCCGCAGCATAGGAATCCTTGCTTATGCGGATGCGGAAGAGGTTGCGCTGACCGGTGTGCATGACACCTTCAATGTAGTTGAACCACGAGTGGATCTTGCGCTCGATGACCGACTCGAAGTCCTTCTGCATCTTCGCACCGTAGATGCGGACCGTGGTGGCAAGGGGAAGCCTCACGATATCGTCTGCGTTCTCGGGGATATCGGGGCCATCGATCGTGACCTTGCCGTCCTCGACATCGTTTGAGTTCTCGTACATCGTGACGAGCTCGCAGGTGAAATTGTGGTCGGAGTCGAACTCTGCGTAGGTCTCCTTCTTGCGGATGATCTCGCCCTCGAATGCAGCTCCAAACGAGACGGGGAGCTCGACTGCCTTGGCCTTGATCTTGATGTTGCGAAGCTCATAGGACTTGGCTGCGGTCTCGGAATGGTCGGTGACGGAGACGAGCGCTCCCGGAACCTGGTTCTCTCCGAGGTCGATGTCCACGATCACGGGGAAGCCTAGAGCGATTGCGCCAGCGCCAGCGGAAACCTCGACAGGTCCGATTGCACCGAACGTGTTGACGAATGCGGGGACGCGGTCCTTGGTGTACTGGAGCAGGCCGGCAAGGTCGCCACCCTCGAGAGCACCGAAGATAAGGGCCGCGCGAATTGCAACTGTGACAACATGAGTGACGGCGGTCACATCATGGCCGAGCGGTACGACACGGTAGTCGAGGCCCATCTTCACACCGGCTTCTGCGAGCTGGTCGATGCAATCTCCCACGAGGAACGAGAGAACACCCTTGGACTGGTATTCCTTGACAATCGCGGCCATGCCGTCAACGTCGTCGGAGGAACCCAAGATAACTGCTACGCCGGGGATATCTCCTGTGACCAGCGGCACGCCAAGAGAACGGATGACCGGGTCGGGAACGAATCCAATGCCACCCTCGTTCTCATAGGGCTTCGCGCCATGAACGTACTTCAGGGCCTCGATGATCTCTGCTCCCACTGCGGTGGCAAGACCGGCGTTCAGCGCCTGTCCCAGATCCTCCTCGTGGGTGACGAGGCTCTTCATCACGTCGACGCATGCGGGAAGATCTCCAAGCTTGGCAACCTTGACGCCGGTGGCCGCGTAAATAGTGGGCAGGTAATAGGCGGTGTCCGGGAAGGCTATAGGCTCATCTGCCCCATACTTCCCGATGGCATCGTTTACAGCGCCCTCGGTGAGGCCTATGACAGCATCCGAACCTCCATATATCAAATCGGTAAGTGCACTCATTGGCTTTCCTCCTACTTTACAGACTTGGGACGAATTCCCATGTTAATGGTCTCTGCTAAGCGCATTCAAACATTATCGCCCAATTTACAATGCTTGGGCGCCTGAATTTATATCTCAAGATAGCTGTCCGCATACAGGGTCTCATTGCGGATGACATCGCAGGACTTGACCGTCTCCATGAGTCTCTTGTCGCAGGGGTTGACGATTGCAGAATCGAGACCCATCTGCATGGCCATGGCAATCATCGCGCTGTCCATGATCGGCCGGATGTCCTTCGGCATCCCGTTGGAGCAATTGGAGAGTCCTCCGGTGGAGCGGAATCCCATGTCACGGAGCTGGCCAATGAACTCGAGAATATCGCGCTGCTTGTCCTGCATCCCCTTGATGACAAGGAACAGCGGGTCGAACAGCATGTCGGTCGTGGGATCAAGCCCTTTCTCCATGCCGCGCTCGAGCAGCTCTTGGCAGAACATCATGCGCTCGTCGTTGTCGGCGGGAACGCCAGACTTGGAGCAGAGGGCAATCACGATGGCCTCGTTGTCGGCGGCAAGGTCGATGTTCTCGATGCGGTCGCCGGCATCGGCGGAGTTGATGATCGGCTTTCCCTTCGCCCTGTTGTAAACGGAGATTCCGGCCTCGATGGCCTTCCTGTTGGAGGTATCGAGGCAGAGGGGCACATTGTCGAAGTTCTCCTGCAGAAGCTGCACGGCCCACTTCATGAGATCCTCGCCATTGCTCTCGGCGGGACCGATGTTGACATCGAGGTAGGTGGCTCCCGCATCAAGCTGCTCCTTGGCCCTCTGCAGAATCGGTTCGGGGTCCTTCTCGTCCATCGCCTTGCGGATTACTGGGGAAATGCAATGGATCCTCTCCCCGATAACCATGAACTTGCTCATATGCCCTTCCTTCCATTATTAGTTTTCAGAACCTGAGGATTTCTCCCGGAGATATCCCCGGAGAAACCGGGGCACTATCGGGGAGCAGCAGGAAACCCTGGCTGCTCCCCGATTTTAACGCCTAAGCTACGAAACCAGATCCCTCATGAACGGCACGAGATCGGTAGCCTCGTTGGGCGCCACCACGATGGTCCAGCCAGGGAGCTTCTCCTCTAGCTCGCCCTTCAGGACGGCGACCTTTCCAGGGATGATCAGCGTGCGGTTCTTCACCTGGTCCTCGATGCCGTTTTCCTTGATGTACTTCGAGATCGTCCCCGCAGAGAACTTGCCCGCGGCCCAAGAGGTTAGGACAGAGTATCCACCTGCGTCGGTGATCAGCAGATTGATCGGCACCCCAGAGCGCTCGAGCTCGCCGGAGACCACGAAGTAGGTCAGGGCGAAGTCGACCGTGGTGCAGACGACAGAATTCTCATCTGCGCCGTTGAGCTTGTAGATTCCAGGCTCGACGGTCATGGGCTTCTGCGGGTCGGTGTAGATGTTCTGGCGCAGGCCGTAGAGCGGGAGCGCCATCGCGTAGGTCATGTCCTCCAGAACCACAATCGACCCATACTTCACAGTGAAGAGCGAGGCGAGGGCCTGCTGCATGTGGAGGTCTCCCGGTGCGAGCTTGCCAACGTTGACGATCGAGGGATATCCGAACGTGCGGTCGTTGTCCTTGAGCGCTGCCCTGCGAATCTGGACGGCAGCGGCAAATGCGTCCTTGATCGAGGTGGTGCCAACGTCGAGCACGAGCTGCTTGCACCCCTTGCCCTCGAGGGCGGCGGTGTTGTCGTAGAGTTCGTCGAGATCCTTACCGCAAACTCCCAGTGCGACGTCGAACTCGCTGGCAATCGCAGCGAAGTCATCGAGGTTCGAGGAGTTCGCGCCGAGCAGGAGCGGCTTGGAATCCGCACAGACCTCGAGGGCCTTGCGGGCGGCAGCCGCGTCAGCACACTCGAGGACGAGCGTCCTGCCGGTCGCCTTTGCCTTCTCCACCAGCGCGGCATATGCATCTGCATCGCCCTCGTAGACGAGGTATAGCAGCTCGACGTACATGCGCTCCCCGATGCGGTCGTAATCGATCTTCTCAATCGATTCCCACTTCTCATCGAAGGTGGAAGCGGTCATGGACACCGCGAAGAGGTCGCGGCTTACGAAGGTCTTGTCATGACGGTATAGAACGGTCTCCCCGCCCATGGAATGCTCGGCATCGCCAGTTCCGATCTTGACGGTCTTCATCGGAGGAGCGGTGGCCTCGCTGAGCTGCGCAAGAGCCTCATCGGACAAATGCGGGCATTTGCTGATATCTATTGCTCCCTGGGCAACCTTCATTGCGAATGCCATGCAGGTCGGGTTGCCGCACTCTTTGCAGTTGGTCTTGGGAGTGAGTTTGAAGATGTCCAGTCCCTTCAGTGCCATTGTCTCTCCTCCCTACATAAGATCCGCTATGAGAGCGGAAATGGTCGCAATCGAATCTGGATGCCTGAGGATGACGGCATTGGAGCCGGAGGCGAGGCAGGCGGCGGCAGTGGAGATCTCCATCTGGATGCCACGTTCCTCAACAGGTCCCCACTCCGGGAAGTCCTCCTCGGAGACGATGGACTCCTTGACGTTCCAAGCCTCGTCAGAGACCGGGGTCACAACCGGCATCTGCAGCATCTGGTCGTTCTGGGCGAGAGCTGCCGACTTGACGCGATCCATCGTGGAGGCAACGTACTCGAAACCGTAGCCTGAAGCAGCGGAACCGAGGTTCATGACCATGCTCTCGGGCTTGACTCCCAGCTGCGTGATCAAGACGTTCAACTGCTTGGCGAGGTTGATGTCGACTGCGGACTCCGCGCTGACCTTCTGGTCATATGCAAGTCCAGCTGCAGCGCCAATCGCCTTGTAGTTCTCCTCGCGAGCGCTCATGAGAAGCACGTTCCTACCCTGCAGCGCCTCGGAGATCTTCTCGAACATCTTCGCGTTCTTCTCAATGCCACCGCAACCCTGAATTGCAATCGGGACATCGACTGCATCTGCAACCTGCTTGCAGGTCTCGACGCAGTTCTCGATCGAGTTGTCCTCGCCATTGGGATCGCTGCTCCCAAGCGTCAGCACCAGGAAGTCGGCACCGGGAATCTCCATGGCCCTCTTGGCCTGGTCCACAACGGTGTCGGCACCAGCATAGAACTCGACGAGTTTCGGCAGTTTCTCATCGACCCCGAGGTCGTTGACCTCGACACCGATGAGAGGGCGGTTCTCGATAGGCGCATCGAAGGTGTAGAGCGGCATGACGTTCTCTCCGCCCAACGTAAGCGCCTTGTCCCCAGTTCCGATTGTCACCGAGTTGATGGACGCGGTGAACGTCTGGGGCACGCGTTTGAATGGCATCTCTTTGCCTCCTCTATTTCCAAAGTCCACAGTCAATACCAAAACAATTTGCGAATTAAATTCGCCATCCCAACCGGAACGGGGTCGGAGCAGAAGGGTTGCCCCTCCTAAAATCTCCCACATCCAAGCAACCCTGAAAATATGGGAGAGATGTTCCCAAACTTAAATTTCGAGAAGCTCGTCGACCAGCTTCTCAACGGCAACCTTCGAAGGAGAGTCAGAAGGAACCTGGCTGCTCGGCTTGCCGTCGCAATCGTATTCATAGACCGTCTCGTCGTTCGGAACGGTGCCAAGAAGCTCGAGCCCCTGCGCCTCGATTTCATCAAGAACGCCTTTGGGCAGACCGCTCTCTGGAACCCTGTTCACAA
>JBMNUL010000065.1:0-13383 GCA_050946255.1 Coriobacteriales bacterium
GAGGCGTTGCCGGAGTAGAGGATCGCGGCGCCGCCGCGGGCGAACTGGCGGAACCAGTCGACGAACTCGTGGGTGATCATGTTGTTTGTGTTCGTGTGGTTTGCCGAGGGCGGGGCCAGGGTGATCCTGTTCTTGAAGTCGATGCCCCTGATCCTGATAGGCTCGAACACGTGCTCATACTTAGATCCCATCTGTCTCTCCTTTTCTGTGCGATTGAATCACACCAATCCCAAAAATTAGGAACGTTCAATATTGTATGTCTTTATCAGTGAAACTTGCAGAGGCATTTTGGTTTCAATAAGGTATTGGAGTTTGTTGTTTATCATTGTTAGGGGAAAGCTGGCTGGGAATCTTATGGGGAGTTTCGCTATCCCGGGAAGATGATAAAGGGCGTTCGGGGGAGAATTGTCAAAAGTAGCAACCGATTTTACCCAAGGCAAGATACTTGGTCCTCTGGTGAAGTTCGCGATACCTCTCTTCGGCGCGCTTTTCCTCCAGGCTGCATATGGTGCGGTGGACCTGCTCGTTGTTGGAATATTTGGGGACTCCACCGGGATATCCGCCGTCGGGATCGGCAGCCAGATCATGATGTTCGTGACGGGTGCGATTGCAGGGCTTGGAGCAGGAACCATGATCTCGCTCTCTCAGTTCATCGGGGCGGGCGATGATGAGAAGTCGGCCGGAATAGTAGGCTGCTCGATTGTGGTTTTTGCCGTGGTTACCGTGGTGGTCACGCTCATCCTCGTGTTCCTCCCCACGCAGCTCGTGCAGCTTATGGATGCGCCTCCGGAGTCTTTTGACAAGGCCGTGCAGTACGTGTTCGTCTGCGGAATCGGGACCATAGCGATAGTCTGCTACAACTTGGTCAGCAATATCATCCGTGCATGCGGGAACGCCAACCTGCCCCTCGTTTTCGTGGCCGTGGCCTGTGTTGCGAACGTTGTTCTCGACCTTGTGCTCATCGGTGCCCTGGGTATGGACTCGCTGGGCGCGGCAATAGCCACTGTGTCTGCGCAGGGGATAAGCGTCGTCGTGTCGCTGATCGTCATAAAGCACACCGGGCTTCCCTTCAAATTCGAGCGCAGGCATCTGAGGCCAAGGGCGATGCTGGTCAAGAGAATGCTCAGGCTTGGATTTCCAGTTGCGCTCCAGGACATGCTCACCAACATCACGTTCCTGATGATCTTTGCAATTGTGAACGGGATGGGTCTCACCGAATCTGCCGCACTGGGAATAGGCGAGAAGGTATGTGTGTTCATCATGCTCGTCCCCATGGCGTTCATGCAGGCAGTGGGGACCTTTTCCGCTCAAAATGTTGGGGCTGCGAAGCTGGACAGGGCGAAGAAGTCCCTCAGATATGGTATTGAAGTATCCTTCTGCATCGGCGTGTTGATGTTCGTGTTGGCTTTTTGGTTTGGAGACGTTCTGGCGGGAATCTTCAGCAGCGAGCCAGATGTGGTTGCAAACGCCGCGCTATATCTCAAAGCATATGCGATAGATTGCATGCTTGTCTGCGTGCTGTTCAACATGCTGGGGTTCTTCAACGGCTGCGGCTGCACGACGTTTGTCATGGTTCAAGGCTTGGTGCAGGCGTTCTGCGTGAGATTGCCCGCCGCCATCTTCTTCAGCCAGCTTCCCAACACATCGCTGTTCTATATCGGGCTGGCATATCCGCTCGCCTCAATAGTCGGGATAACCATCTGCCTTGTCTTCTACAAGACCGGCAGGTGGAAGAAGAGGACAGTGGAATTCGAAAGGAAGGATGGGACGGAGTCTGCCCAGTTGCCATGACCTCTGGCACTTCTGGCGGGGCCAGGGATTCCAAGAGGAACCAGCCCAGTTGCCATGTTTCAGAATCGTTGTGACTCCAGGAACGACCAGCTTAATCGTCATGACTCCAGCTTGGAGACTTCCTCTTTGAAGCGGGTGTTGGCATAATCCTCGAGTTCCTTCTGCAGGTTTTCGTACATCTCCACCAACTGCTTGCCTTCTTTGGTGAGGGTCGATCCTCTAGCTCCATCTCTGTTGATAAGCAAGAACCCGAAGCCAGCCTCAGTTTCCTTGACTATCCTCCAAGCTTTGCTGTAAGCCATTCCGATGCTCTTCGCCGCCTGGTTGAGCGAACCCTTTTCCAATATCCCCTTTAGTAATGTAACGACGCCTTTCCCCAGAGCTCCATCGTCTTCTGCCATGATCGTCATTCTCAAAGAGACGTACAGCTTATCGTACTCGCCCATTAATGCTCCAATCCAATTTGTCTCTTGAGCACCTTGCCAAACTCAGACAAAAATAAAGGTTCATGTGCGCCAAATAGGTGCATGCGCTCCAGAACCCATGTTGTGTCATTGCAATATGCAGTTATTGTGTCTGCACAAAGACTAACTATATAAAGTTTATCACAAATTAAATTATAAATAATTTAAATAAGGAAAATATATACGCAAAATCCGGGACTTTCCCAAAAACATATCGAAGACATTATTTAATCGTGAATAATGTCTTGGAAAAATCCCAACATATGCGGACATACTCAACGGTTTCATGTGCGAAGTATTACTTTTTGAACATTTAGGAAAGAAAGTCCAAAACAGATTTCTCCACGCCTTCCTTCGTGGCATCGCAGACGTCGGTGAAGCGCAGCTCCATCTCATCGAGGACGCTGAGCCCCCTCGGTACCGGGGAACCTCCTGTCTTCTCCGAGATCAGGGAATTGAGGGCAGCTCCGGTGAGCTTGGAAACATCTTCCGGAAGGTCGTTCCCGGCGGGAATCTCATTTAATGCACGATAGACGTTGGGGCCGAACTTTGCCCAATGCGCTGTGGATGCGATCAGCAGGGGGTCTTTGTGCTCGATTCGCTCGCAGACCGTCCAGGCAACTGCGGTGTGGGGGTCCATGAGATATCCGTGCTCGTCATAAACGCGCTTGATGGTCTGGAGGGACTCGTCGTTGGTCGCGCTGCCCGCGATGAAAAGTTCCTGCACCCTGCGCTTGGTCTCGGGGTCTACCTCGAACATCCCCTTCGAGCTAAGGCTCGCCATCCATCCCTTGACCCTCGCGGCATCCCTATCGGTGAGCTCGAAGAGCTGCCTCTCGAGATTGCTAGACACCAAGATGTCCATGGAAGGGGAAGGGGTGAGCACGAGCTGGCGGTCCCTGATGTCATAGACGCCGGTCTCGATGAAGTCGGTCAGCACGCGGTTCTCGTTGCTGGCGCATATGAGCCTCGAAATCGGGGTCCCCATGCACTTTGCGTAGTAGGCGGCGAGAATGTTTCCAAAGTTGCCGGTGGGCACGCAAACCTCGATGGGGTCTCCCGCCTTGACCGCACCGTCGGCGACCATCTGCGAGTAGGAGCTAACGTAATAGACGATCTGCGGGAGAAGCCTGCCCCAGTTGATGGAGTTGGCGCTCGAGAGCCTAACGTTGTGCTCCTCTGCGAGCTTCTTGGAGAACTCAGCGTCGTTGAAGGTCTGCTTGACCGAGGTCTGGCAATCGTCGAAGTCGCCTCGTCCGCCAAGAACGTACACGTTGCTTCCGAGCTGGGTTGCCATCTGCTTGAACTGGATGTCGCTGACGCCGCCATGCGGGTAGAAGACCATGATCTTGGTGTGGTCGCGGTCCTTGAATCCCTCGAGTGCGGCCTTTCCAGTGTCGCCGGAAGTTGCCACGAGAATCAGGAAATCTTCTTTAGCTTGGCCCCTGCCCCTCAGGATCTCGATCGCCTTGGAGAAGAAGACCGGAAGGCACTGCAATGCCATGTCCTTGAATGCGCTCGTGGGGCCATGCCAGAGTTCGAGCACGAAATTGTCGCCGACTTTCGTGATCGGGGCGATGCGCTCGTCGTCGAAATTGTCGCCGTAGGCTATGTCCATGAGCTTGTCCACATCGTCGTCTGTGAAGTCGGTCGCAAATTTCTTGTAGATGAATGCGGCTCTCTTGGAATATGGCAGACCCGCAAGGGAGACGATCTCATCCAGGTTGAGGTCGGGAATGCGCTCTGGGACGAGCAGCCCGCCTCCCTGGGCAAGGCCCTTCACGATGGCCTCGGAAAACGATAGCGTGTCGTCCATGTTTGCGCGTGTGTCGAGGTATCGGTTCTCTCCGCTGGTCATTGTCCCTTCCCTGTCTTCCTTGTCGAATTCCGGCGCTTGTTCGCCGTCTGAAGTTTGGGCAGCTCAGCCGCCTGACATATACTAAGCTCATCATAACCGAACGTGTACTGCGGACATATGCGTTTCCTGCAAACGATAGGGGCGCAGATAGGGCCGCAATTGGAAAACGCAATAGCGAAACCAGCGGGGATACCAGAACGGGAAATCAGTAAGAGAACAGGGGTGCAAATGGCCAAGGAGAGCAGCTTCGACGTCGTGTCGGAGGTCAACATGCAGGAAGTCGACAACGCCTATCAGCAGACTCGCAAGGAGCTCGCCCAGAGGTACGACCTCAAGGACAGCGGAGCCACGGTCGAACTCGACAAATCCGCGGGCAAGTTCACGGTTCAGGCTCCCAGCGAGTTCGTCGCCAACCAGGTCATCGATGTTCTGGGCAGCAAGCTCGTCAAGCGCAAGGTCGATCTCAAGGCCGTGAAGTGGGGTTCTCCTCAGGCTGCCACCGGAATGTCGGTGAGAATCGTGGGCGAGCTCGTCCAGGGTATCGACCAGGACACTGCAAAGAAGATCAACAAGGACATCAAGGCCAAGAAGTTCAAGGCCAAGGTCACGATCGAGGGCGACAAGCTCAGGGTCTCCTCCGCCAGCAAGGACACCCTGCAGGATGTCATCGCCTTCTTGAGGGAGCAGGACTACGGCCAGCCCCTTCAGTACACGAACTACAGGTAGCAGCAGGTACCGAAATGCCAGGAGTTCGCCGTTCCCCTCTCGTGAGGTTCATCACCATGGGATGTGCCAAGAACGAGGTCGACACCGACAACATGTGCGCTGCGCTCGAGGCATCTGGATTCTCAGTTGAGAAGGCCCCCGCCGTTGGAGATTTCGACCCGTTTGAATCAGATCCCGACGTGGTCGTCGTGAACACATGTTCCTTCATCACGGAGGCTACCCAGGAATCGGTTGATGCAGTGCTGGCGGTTGTCGCCGGGAGAGAGGACCTAGCCGAGGCCTCAGATGGAAATTATGAGGGTCCCGCGATAGTCGTTACCGGATGCATGCCCTCCCGTTATGGGAAGGACCTTGCCGAGCAGATTCCGGAAGTCGATGCTTTCGTGAACGTCAAGGACGAAACTGGCATCGTCGAGGTGGTATGCGATGTGGTATCCCGGCGCAGGGGATCTCTCGCCGAAGAGGCCGAAGGCTCTGCGGGCTACAGGGCAAATGCGGAGCCAGCAGGGCTTGCGGGGCCCGAGGGAACGCAAGGTGATGCTTCCGTCCGCGATGGAGCTGGAGCCCCGGGCCACTCTGATGCTGACACATTTGGCGGCATGGATGCCGGAATCAAGAGCCGTACTGGGGATCAGCAGCCGTTCGCCTACGTCAAGATCTCCGACGGGTGCAACCGCATGTGCTCGTTCTGCACGATCCCATTCATTCGGGGACGTTATGAGAGCAGACCTCCCCAGGAGATAATCTCCGAGGTAGGGTATCTCGTCTCGCGAGGAGTTCGCGAGATCGTCCTCATAGGGCAAGATACTGGAGTCTGGGGGGACGACCTCTCATCATCCGAATCTTTCCCGTTGCCTTCTCCGACTCTCGCCAATTTGATGGGCTATCTGGCAGAGAAGTTTCCCACCACCTGGTTTCGGGTCATGTACCTCCAGCCCGAGAGGGTCTCCGACGAGCTGCTAATCACGATGAGGGACCATGAGAACATATGCAATTACCTCGACGTCCCGTTGCAGCATTGCTCGGCTGAGGTGATTGCCAACATGAACCGCAAGGGGTCTGGACCGGAGTACCTCAAGATGCTCGAGCATGCCCGTGAAACTGTTCCTGGAATCACGCTGCGCACCACGATGATCTCTGGATTCCCCGGAGAGACCGACGAGCAGGCAGCCGAGCTGGTGGAATTTCTTGATGAGGCGGACTTCGACTTTGCCGGGGTTTTCGTCTACTCGCGCGAGGACGGCACGGTCGCCGGGAACAGGACCGACCAGGTTCCTGAAGAAGTTGCGCTGGAAAGGGCGCAGGAGGCCAGGGACATGGCCGAGGCTTGCGGGGAACGAAGGGCCTTCGAGAGAGTTGGCAAGGTGTACGATGTTCTGGTCTGTGGCTTCGATGAAGATGCAGATGTGGAATCCGACCTAGGCGATGACCAACAAGATGGGGAGCCTAATGCAAATGCATGGGGCAGGGCGATGTTTCAAGCTCCAGATGTCGACAGCGTGATAACTTTTTCCGCTCCGAGATCTAGCTTGGGAGAGATTGTTCCCGTGAAGATCACCGGGGCAATTGGATACGATCTGGAAGGTGAGATTCAGCGTTGAGCGGGGGAATCAAGAGCGAATGGAAAACCAAGGCCAATCTCATCACGCTTATCAGGATAATTCTCATTCCCCTGTTCGTCGTGGTGTTGCTGGCTCCTTGGCCAGAATGGTTCTTCGACCCCACCGTATCGGTTCAGCAATATGAGTTCGTGTCGTCGGCTGTCCAGCCCTGGATTGCCGCGGCGATATATGCGGCCCTCGCGCTGACCGACGGGGTTGATGGCTATATTGCCCGCAAGAACAACGAGGTCACGCGATTGGGGAAGTTCCTGGACCCGATTGCAGACAAACTTCTGGTCGCAGCAGCCCTTCTGGCCTTGATCGAGTTGGGGGACCTTCCCAGCTGGGTCGTGCTCATAATCATAGCCCGCGAGTTCATAGTCTCGGGCTTGAGGATGATTGCGGCATCTGACGGGGTGGTCGTCGCGGCCAGGATGTCGGGCAAGGTCAAGACCGCGCTCACCCTCGTTGCAATCCTGATGTTCATCATCAAGCGCAGCTCGGTGGTCATGGCCCTGCCAGAGGATATTTACACTGTGATCTACGTGCTGTCTTGGGCAGTCATGATCGCTGCGCTGATCATGACGATTGTATCGATGATCCAGTATTTCCAGCAGGTTTTCCAAATCGAAGATTCCACAAATGCCGAGGGTGCTGTTGCGGGAGCATCGAATCTCGAGATAATCAATCGCACTGTTGAGGCTGACGATTCTGCCAAGGCCGACGTTATTGCTTCGGCTGACGCTGTTGACGGCACTGAGGCCACGGGGGCTGTTGATTCCGAGAACACCGCAGGACAAGACTTGTCCGCATCTATTGCAGAGAAGGCTGCGGAAGTTCTCAACCGGGCACGCGAGCTGGGAGTTCACATCGCTACAGCAGAATCCTGCACGGGCGGTTTAATCGGCGCGAGCATTACTAGGGTGCCAGGTTCCTCGGATTCCTTCGACGGTGGGATCATCAGCTACTCATATGACGTCAAGGAGGCGGAGCTCGGGGTCTCCCATGATGATCTCGAAGAATTCGGCGCTGTCAGCGAGCCGGTCGCGCTTCAAATGGCGGATGGCGCCAGGCGCAATGTGCTTTCGGGGTTCGATGACGACCATGCCCTGGCGGTGTCTGTGACTGGAGTGGCAGGTCCTGGCGCAAGCGAGAACAAACCTGCCGGGACGGTCTGGTTCGGCATCAGCGGCAGGGGAGAGACCGAGGCGCATGTCATGCACTTCAAGGGCGATAGGGACCAAGTTCGAGAGCAGACAGTGATGGAAGCGCTGCGCATGTTGTCCGAGAGGTTGGGGTAGGCTCTTCCTTGGGGAAATCCCAAACCTTCACCGATGACTCGGCTTTCATGTGTGAGGGCTCTCTTCCCCTTGGCTCAGTTTTCATGTGTGGGGGATGGGACCAAAAACCTCCTCTGCTAGAAAACCCCAAAACCTTCCGCACGGAACCTCCCAATGGCTCTCGCTTGGCACTTCCCAATAGCTTTCGCAAGGGTTAACTTCCCGCATAGAACGTATAAGTGTCTCTGTGAGCAATATTCCCGGAGCTTTGTTATGGAAAATGCCCGAGGTTCAAATCGGGTCCTGATCTAGCGGCCATCATCACTGCGGTTCAAATCAGGCCCTGATCTGACGTCTATTTTCACCATCGCGGTTCAAAAATCGGGCTCTGATTTGGCATCTAGCACCACTGCGGTTCAAAATCGGGGCATGATTTGACATCCGGCTCCATTAAGATTTCGTTTGGAAATTAATTGGAAATTCGAGGTCGATTGTTTGGAACTCAGGACTAGCATTCATTTCGTGGAAAAGGAAGAATCTAATTACGCAATGTTCTTGACCACGAACAAATGTTCGCATATTCTATGAACGATGCACAGAACATGTTCGAACTGGCATGATTACACTGGTATCGGGCATGTCGTCGGCGTTAGGAAGAGGAAGCATGGAGCAAGATAAAGAGAAGGTGCTAGAGCTCACCAGGGCCCAGATTGAGAAGAGGTTTGGGAAGGGCTCCATCATGAAGCTTGGAGAAGACGGCAACAATCTTGAGATTGGCGTCATCTCCACTGGTGCGCTCCCGTTGGATGCAGCGTTGGGAATCGGTGGAGTTCCTAGGGGCAGGATAGTCGAGATATATGGACCGGAATCCAGCGGCAAGACCACCCTCGCGCTTCAGATAATCGCAGAAGCTCAAGCCAACGGTGGTGTCGTGGCGTTCATAGACGCAGAACATGCGCTCGATCCAACGTACGCTGCCCGCATTGGCGTCGATATCGACAACGTTCTCATCTCACAACCAGATACCGGCGAGCAGGCACTCGAGATTTGCGACATGCTCGTGCGATCCGGTGCAATCGATGCGGTTGTCGTCGACTCTGTGGCCGCACTTGTCCCCAAGGCGGAAATCGAAGGGGAAATAGGCGATATGACTGTCGGCGCCCAGGCAAGGCTGATGAGCCAGGCTCTGAGGAAATTGGCGGGCTCGCTCTCAAAGTCCAACACCACTTGCATCTTCATCAATCAGCTTCGTGAGAAGATCGGTGTGATGTTCGGGAATCCCGAGACCACCACGGGCGGAAGGGCACTGAAGTTCTTCGCCTCGGTTCGTATCGACATCAGGCGAATCGACACGATAAAGAGGAACAACGAGTCCGTTGGAATCAGGTGCCGTGCGAAAGTCGTGAAGAACAAGGTTGCTCCTCCATTCAGGCAGGCCGAGTTCGACCTCATGTACGGCGAGGGCATTTCCAAAGAAGGCTGCATTCTCGACATGGCGGTCGAAGAGGGCATCGTAAAGAAGTCCGGAGCTTGGTACACATATGGCGACGAGCGTCTCGGGCAGGGAAGGGAAGCGGCCAAGGAAACCCTGCGCTCGAATCCCGACCTCAGGGATGAGATTGATACCCTGGTGCGCAAGCAGATCGGTCTGCTTCCGTCGGACGATGAAACCGATACCGGTGCTGGCGACACCGCTTCGGATGATGAGTAAGCTCGTTCTCGGTCAGTTCTCTCAAGGTTCAGAACAGGTTCTGGTCTAATGGTGATGGTCCATACGCGGAGTAACGGAGTTTTTGGCTCCTCTGGCAGGAGCGAGGGCTCTGATGGGAGTGCCGGAACAGAGCACAAGACCCGATCGAAGAAGAAAGAGAGCGAGCTCGGGATCAAGGAGTGCAAGGCCAAGATGCTCAAGCTCCTTGGGATGCGTGATTACACCAAGAAGATGATGAGGGACAAGCTCTTGTCTGCCGGCTTTCCAGAGGAGGTCGTTGAGGAAACCATCGACTTTGGTGTGGGCAAGAAGCTGCTCAACGACAACCGGTTCGCAGACTTCTACATCAGTGCCAAGCAAGAGGCCGGGTGGGGGAAGCAGCGTATTGAGCGAGAGCTAGAGGAGAAAGGCGTCGACCTCGATGAAGTACCCGGCTATCCCGATGAGTATTTTGACGATGATGCAGAGGTTGAAAGGGCGATTTCCCTCGTGAAGCACCACAGGGTGAACTCGAAAAACGTTCGGGAGTCCCATTACAGGTACTTGCTTTCCAAGGGGTATTCCCCGAGCATTGCATCCAAGGCGCTTCGGGCTTGTGGGATAGACAGATAGTTGCTGCGAGCACAAAGCCGCCTGGTTTGGCCAACGCAAAGCTACCTGCTCGCTTCGAGGCCTATGAGTCTGCTTGGACTATTCGCCTGCTGTCTAACGCTTGCTAGGAACAGGGTTCTCGCTGAGACGGCTACTCCAGATCGATAGGCTTGTTGTTCTTGTCCACGTGCACAATCGTGGGCTTGAACTCATCGGCCTCTTCCTCGGTCATCAGGCCGAATGCCATGATAATCACAAGGTCGCCGATGCTGCAGCAATGTGCGGCAGCTCCATTGAGGCAAATGCATCCAGAATTCTTATCGCCCGCTATCACGTAGGTCTCAAATCTTGAGCCGTTATCTATATCTGCGACGAGCACTTTCTCGTACTCTCGGATTCCAGCTAACCTCATGAGTTCTGAATCTATAGTGATGCTTCCAACATAGTCCTTGTTCGCATCTGTGACTGTGGCCCTGTGAATCTTAGACCTGAGCATGCTCAAATACATTTGCCTTTTCCACCCTGCTTAGAGCTCATGCCATCTTTTGGCATTGGTTGGATTGTGATATGCAAATAAGATAGTGTGTGATAACCCCATAATAAAGCAAGGATGATTCGGGAAACTACCCGAATCATCCTTAAGGAGGGGATGTAATGCTGCTACCAAGGAAGTCGGTTGCCAATTGCCGCTGCTTGCAAATGGGTAACTTTATCCTTCAGCATGATTTATTATGACGAGCATATGTTGAGAAAATGTGTAGTGATGATGTTCAGTTGGTGGAATCTAACATGTCGGATTCTGGCATTTTAAACACAATCGTAATTTTAGTTGCATATATCGGGGCGCCGTTCTGTGGATTTGCAAGACAAGAGGGACTTCTCACGGTTCAGGGAGAGTTGGAGAACGCTCTTGCCACAGTTTTCGCGCACGAGGTCGAAACGGTGTGTGCCGGCAGGACAGATGCCGGGGTCCATGCCCGTGGACAGGTCGTGAGCGCCGTTATCCCAAAATCAGATCTTGAGAACAGGACCCTCGAGAGCGTGGCCAGATCGCTCAACGCCCTGACCCATGACTGCATAGTCGTCCGCGATGTCGCTATTGCACCGGATGGGTTCTCCGCCAGGTTCGATGCCGACTGGAGGGAATACCGATATCGAATTGCGGTTGGCAAGGACTTCCCGATGTTCACCCGTGATTTCACGTGGCATATAAAGTCTTCACGCAGCCTGGACATTGAAAAGATGAGAGAGGCATCGGAAGCGCTTCTCGGGGAGCACGATTTCAAGTCTTTCTGCGTCACTGCCTCCGCTGTGGGAAAGAACACCGTGCGGGAAATCTTGGAACTCGAAATATATGAAGAAGAGGTAATGGGCGAGCCTGGCATAGTCTTTCGAGTGGTGGGAAACGCATTCCTGCATTCCATGGTCAGGACAATCGTCGGGACGCTTGTGGAAGTGGGCGCAGGACGGCGTGAGCCAAGCTGGGTTGCAGATGTTCTCGAGGCTAGGGACAGGAGCGCTGCAGGACCAAAGGCCCCTGCGAACGGATTGGTGTTCTGGCACGTCGAGTACAAGGACCTTCCAAATTTAGGGGAGGGGAACCACGGTGAAAGATGATACCGAAAGCCCCAGCGCCCGCAATGTCGAGACAGCTGATGGCGAGCAGATTTCTTCGCGTGCTACGAGGAAGCATTCGACTCCGCTTCAGAAAATCCTTGTCGTGATAGGGTCCATCTCTTTGGCAGTTGCAATCATCACTTTGACATTCATGGTCCTTCTTACCCCGTGGCCCACTCAATTCTTCGCTTCCAAGTACGTTGACGATGCCGATTCCCCGATGTCGCACGACTATCTCGTGGAGGTGGCATGCCAGACCCTTGAGTACTCGAACGGGAACAAAGATGCGGATCTTCCCGTTGGAGATGACTATCGGACCTCTTTTACCCCGGATGTCTTCGAGCACTTGGATGATGTTGCCGTGTTCTTCACCGGCATGAAGGTGGCGGCAGTGGTCTCTTCGGTGGTGTTGGCTGTGGTGCTATTTGCACTTTGGCGGACTACTCGACGCTGGGGCAGCTCTGGGAAGCACGTCAAAGGTCCAGACGGGCTGGCCGCGAGCGCAGGGGAAGCCTCCGGTGATTCTCAGAAGTTCAAGCTCATGGTCTCTAGGACTTTGCTAGCCGGAGTTGTGATCGTCTTGGCTCTCCTGTTGCTGATTGCCATCGCTGCATTCATCGACTTCAACACGATTTTCAATGCACTCCACTCGTTGTTCTTCAGCGCAGACAGCTGGTTGTTCCCATATGATTCCCTGCTGATCTGCTCGCTTCCCGAACGCTTTTGGGAGGCTATGGCAGCACTTTGGGCAGTGATGCTCCTGGTGGTGATGGTGGTTCTCATTGTCGTTGCAGTGGTTCTGCGCAAGAAGTCCAAGCGTGCGGCTCTGGTTGAAAAATAACTGCGCAGGTCTTGGACTGGCTCTCTATACCTGCTGGTAACGGTGTGCCCGTTTTTCGCAGCTCCGCCAGTATTGGCAGCCCAGCCTGATCGAGTTAGAGCAATTCAGACCCAGCGTTGTCCACACCGGTGGCGCCGGATTCGTCTGGGCCGACGCATGCTCGACTGGCTAATCGCCCTGATTACGACCCGATGTCAGCAGCCTTGCCCTGGCAAGTTCCAGCAGCTTGTCCTTGTCGTTGTCGCATACGCCCCTCATGACCTCATCGAGAATCCATGTGAGCGTCTCGCCGATTTCCGGCCCCTTCTCAAATCCAATCTCCATGAGGTCGGCACCCGAGATCTCCAAGTCGCTGACTTTGTAGCAGTCCCCGTTGTCGAGCGCCTGCTGAGCGCATTCTCTGATCCTGTCCATCTTCGCGACCGCGTCTCTCGCAATTTCCGGGTTGTGAGCACAGATATCGGCGCGCTTCAGGTCCACAACTCTGAAAAAGGTCTCGGCTCCAAGTTCTCCCATCCACTTTCTGACGCTGTAATTAGTGTCTTCAAAGCGAAGGTCGTGGGAGCTTATGACCAAGCTGCACTCGTCGATGAACTTGCGAGGGAACTTCAACCTGCGCAACACCTGGCGGCAAATCTTCCCAGAGGCCTCGGCATGACCAGCGAACCTGAAAGCCCCCTTCGTGGGGTCGTTCACGATGGTCTTTCCCGTGTCGTGGAAAAGCGTGGCCATGCGAGTTACAGGATCGTTGGACCTCTGGTTCTCCAGGGCAACCAGGGTGTGCTCCCACACATCGTAGATGTGCAGCTCGCTGTGAGTATCCAGTCCTATCATCGGCTCCATTTCTGGAATGAGGACGAGGATGACATCCACATATCGACCTATGACCTTTGAAGCCCATTT
>JBMNUL010000066.1:0-13320 GCA_050946255.1 Coriobacteriales bacterium
ATTCATCTCTTATTACTTGACATCGTGTCAGTAAAAAGCCATTATTACGAGTAGAAAAAAATGGCATTGTTACATGCGATGACGAAAAATATTTCCAACTAGTTTTCAAATAGAAAGGTAGAGAAAAACATGATTGAGCAGTTCGTTTATGACATGCCAACTCGCGTTCTTTTCGGTGCTGGGTCGCTTGAGCACCTCCACGAGGAGAAGCTTCCTGGCAAACATGCGCTCATAGTCATTTCCTCTGGAGGATCGATGAAGCGCCATGGCCAGCTTGCAGCCGTTGAAGCCCAGCTCGACAAAGCCGGAGTTTCCCATATTCTCTACGATGGTCTGCGTCCCAATCCGACGGACACCAGCGTCGACGAGGCAGCTGGAATAGCGAACAAGGAAGGTTGCGACTTCATCGTTGGCGTCGGGGGAGGTTCCACCATGGACGCCGCGAAGGCAGTTGCCCTGGTAGCAGGAAATTCCGGCAAGTGCTGGGATTACAGCCCAAGCTCCACGGGTGGCAAGAAGACCCCGGAGAATCCTCCGCTTCCGCTGGTTGTCGTCACCACCTCCGCTGGTACTGGCTCGGAGGTCGACGAATGGTCGGTCATCACCAACGATGCCACTGGTGAGAAGACCGGATATCGTTCGATGTTCCCAACGATTGCCGTGGTGGATTCCGACCTCATGATGAGCGTCCCCGCTAACTTCACCGCCTATCAGGGAATGGATGCGTTCTTCCATGCGGCTGAGTCGATGATCAACATCAACGAGCACGTTGTGGGTGAGATGTTCGCTATGAAGGCCATCGAGCTCATAGCAAAGTATCTCCCGAGAGCTGTCGCAAACGGCTCGGACCGCGAGGCGCGCAGCTACATGGCCACGGCCAACACGCTTGCAGGCTACTACATGCTCTGCACGTCCGAGCACACGATCGAGCACGCGATGGGCAGCCGTCATCCAAAGCTGGTGCATGGTGCCGGCCTCATCATGATCAGCCACGAGTACTTCGACTTCTTCGCAGAGCGCAAGGCATGCGAGGAGCAGATGGTGAAGATGGCTCGCATCATGGGGCATCCCGAGGCGAAGACCGGAAAGGACTTCATCGCAGC
Source organism: Coriobacteriales bacterium (assembly GCA_050946255.1). Lineage (GTDB taxonomy): Bacteria > Actinomycetota > Coriobacteriia > Coriobacteriales > CADBOM01 > JBMNUL01. The sequence goes on from JBMNUL010000066.1 coordinate 1,104, forward strand.
GCTCGACGAGCTTATCGAGGCTGTGGGGTGCTCTGACCTCAAGATGAGCGACAACGGCATCGAAGAGTCTGAGCTCCCCGGATTTGTGGACCTATACCACAAGGTTTGGGGAGGCAACAACGACGCAGACCCGCTCAAGCTCACCGACGAGGACGTGCTTGGCATGCTCCAGCGCTCCTACAAGTAAGGGCGGAGGAAGGCTCTTCGAAGCTAGGTGAGACTTCCCAAGGGATATATTTAGAGAAGAAGCAGGTTGTTCTCCAAATGTTAAGAGGGACGCAGTCCACAATGAACTGCGCCCCTCTTTAGCTTGCGGTCCTCGCTAAGTCGAGGCATTAAACGGTTGGCAGATTTTACAACCCAACTGAGTCTGCACCGTGAGCAGCTTGGTCTGCCGTAAAGCCCTCATACTCTAGCTGCTCGATCATCTCGCTTCTCGAAAAGCCGAACAGCTCCTGGTAGCTTTCTGCGGACTTCTCGGCCTGTTCGTACCAATCAGCTCCACAATTATCTGCTGCGTAGGTTGCATCTTCATGGGAAAAGCCCTCGTACTCGAGCTGCTCGACTAACCCGCTATACGAGAATGCCATGTTTGTAGATAGATAGCTTTCAGCACTTCGCAAGGCGTTCTGTTGAGAAACGGTGGGCTTCTTTCTCCATTGTGCCGTTATCGTGGTGTCCTTTGTTATCTCCGTGGACTCATCGGGGTCCCATCCTATGAAATCATATCCATCCCTGGTTGGGTCCGAGGGCGCCGTCGAGGTCTCTCCGTCTAGGACTTCTTGAGTATCAAGAGTGTTGCCCTGACCGTCTACATATGTGACCGTCCAAACATGTGACCACTGTTCACTCAACGTGCAATCCTTGAAAACAGTTATTGAAGTCCTGGTGTATTCTTCACCAGTGCTGGTGTCTTTCCAGCATTTAAACCGATACCCATCTTTTTCGCCCGGATCCGGTGTAGAAATAACGGCACCTGCGCCAAGGTCCGTCCCAGTTTCAGTGCTGATCTCCTTATCGCCATCAACAAATTTAACAGTGAATTCCTCGGGCGTTATCGTGACGCTCTTCGCTATTTCCTCTGTTGTCAGAAGATAGCTTTCATCGCAATCTGATGGGACCATTGCTTTTACAGTGCACAGCTTGTCCCTGTCAATGAAAGCAAAGACATATCCTTTTTCGGATGTCAGCGTCACTTGCGAATAGTAGGCATCGCAATCTCCAACTTCAACGCTCTCTGGAACTCCACTTCTGACGTAACCGTCGAGCGATTCGACATAATCCTCGAATTCCTCTTCGTCATAGGCAGAGTCTATGGTCACTCCATCATCTTGTAGATCTTCTGGATCTTCGAATGTAATGGAGACTTCCCCTCCACATGGTGGGGTGGCAATAACATTTCCACTGTCATCTTTTGACTGCGTCCAATCGCTAGGTATCCCAATTTCCACATTCGAGCTGGCCATCGTGGAATCTAGTTCATATGGCACGGGCCTGAATATAAATGCCAGAACGACAATGACTACTATTACCGCAACAACGATTCCGGTAATTTTGAGTATCTTCTTTTTGAAGGCCTTCTGCTCTTCTGGCGTTCGTTTGGGTTCTTTCTTCTTTTTCTCCTTGCCATTTTCAGGGCTTTCATTCCATGCGGCTGCTCCATCTATCGAGGCCTCTGCATCTGAAGCAGGTGTGAAGGCCCCCGCCGCTGGGGTAAAGGGTTCTGATGTTTGGCCATTTTCCAGTGGAGTCGAATAGGAATCTGGCGTGGGCTCGCCGGCTTCGACGTTCGCATCGCCTGAGGATGCGCTCTGATTCGTTTCTCCAAAGTTTTCCGAGTTGCTGCTCTCGGCAGCAGTTTCAGCGCCTGTAGAGAAAGTGCCTGTTTCCTGATCAGGCTCATTGGTTGGGAAAATGGATTGAGGCGCCACTACCGGGTGGGGGATACCTGCATCCTGTTTCCCAGGAACATTTCCTTGTGATGCACTGCCGTCTTGCTGTGAGGCAGAGCTGTCTTGTTGAGATACGACGCCGTCTTGCGGGTCTTGTGTGGTGTCGTTTTGCTGCGAGGCACTGCCATCTAGCGGGTCTTGTGTGGCGCCGTCGTCTTGCGGGAGTGACCCGCTATTCTCATTTTCATCCATGTCTTGTTCCACCTTTCTTGCTGGAATTTGCCGATACTTTCGAATTACCCCAACCAAAGTTCGAAAGTATTTTTATAGTGTCATAACAAATAATTATTCTACTCTCGTTATGCTCTTTCAGGAATAAGCAAAGACAAATTTTTTCAGGTTTCTTGGATTCACGGTATGAAATACAGGTATTCCGGCAAGTTTCTTGTTCTTTTCGAATCAAAAATGATGCTCGGCGAGATTCGGAAAGACTCGGCGAGATTCGGAAAGATACATTAGGTTTTTCATAGGCAGCTTCGCGAAGGTTCCATATCGAATTTCCCATACTGTTGTTCTGATGGTCGCAGCAGAAATATAATGTGCTCAATAATCAAGGGAGGTGCCATCATGGCCAAATTTGGGAAGTTCGTTGTTAGCATGTACGACCATCCGCACGATGACGAGTTCTATAGCAAGAACATGCATGGCGTGAAGACCGTTTCTGAAGCTGCGCGGGAGGTCAACGTCATTCGCGAGGTTGATGTTCTTGTTGCCGGGGGAGGACCAGGTGGGACTGCCGCTGCTGTCTCTGCCGCGCGAGCTGGTGCGGATACGCTGCTGATCGAGCGCTTCGGTCATCTCGGTGGGATGGCAACCGGCGGCCTCGTCAACATCATCCCCAACCTTGGGAACGCATATGGCGAGCATCTCATCGGAGGGTTCTGTCAGGAGCTCATCGACCGTCTTGCCTCACGTAACGCCGCGAGCTTCCCACCCAAGGAGGTGTGGGGCAAACCAACTCCGCTGGTGGACAAGTACCTAGATGCCAACATGGGCCATTTCTATGTTCGCGAGAACAAGAATGGCGAGAAGGTACCGCTCTACACTGCCGTGATCGACCCGGAAATCGCAAAAGACGAGCTCAACACCATGGTGCTCGAATCCGGGGCTCAGTTGCTGCTCCACACCAACGTCGTGGCTCCAATCGTTGAGGGCAACGTGGTCAAGGGAGTGATATTGGAGAGCAAGGCCGGACGCGAGGCAGTGCTGGCCAAGGTCGTGATCGACTCCACTGGGGATGGTGACCTGCTCCCAGCTTCAGGTGTAGAGATCGACGACTACATGGCTCCCTCCACCCGTATCGCGCAGTTCGGTTGGGTCTATTGGATCTGCAACGTCGACCTCGACGAATACGACGAGTTCCGCGCGTCGAAGCCCGATGAGTTCAAGGCTGCTGAGGGCAAGATTGTCGATGGCGGTGGAATCCCGTTCTTCTCCAAGGGACTGCTTGAGAACCAGCATGGCGTTGTGTGGTCGCACAGGTTGGTGGGCTCGCTCCACCAGACCGACCCGGAGGAGATGACCTACATCGATGTGAAGACCCGGAAGACAGCGGTGCACAACTGGGAGTTGCTGCGGGACTTCATGCCGGGATTCGAGAAGAGTTTCATAATGCTGAGCTGTCCGCAGCTAGGAACTTCTGGCGGCAGGCGTGTGATAGGCGAGTACTACCTCACCGCCGAGGATATGGACCGCGACGAGCCTTTTGAGGACACTATCGCGATTTTCGCGGACAACGACAGGGGAGAAGATTCGTTAGAGCATCCAAAGAGCTACGTGCCGTATCGCGCGCTGGTGCCGAAGGGTGTCGATGGGTTCTTGGTCGCCTGCCGTGCCCTCTCGTCTGACTACGAGTGGCAGGAGTTCTTCAATCTCATTCCGCATTGCATGTGCTTTGGGCAGGCAGCCGGAGCTGCGGCGGCAATCGCCGTGAAGGACGGGGTCAACGTCCGCGACGTGGATTATGCCAAGCTCAAGGCCGAGCTGCTGGCGAATGGGGCGATTTTGCCGGAATAGCGGTTTAGCTTCGATCAGACTGGCAGTCTGCATAGATTGCACGGGCCGCCCGGGTTTCCCGGACGGCCCTGATTGGCGAGTTGGCTCAGCAAAGGAGCAGCCAAGTTGCCCGCTCAGCTCTGATTTACCTTGTTTTCCGGGTTTCCCTGACGGTCCTGGTTAAGAACAGCCCAGGTTAGCCTGACTGTTCAGGCTGATTGGCTACTCTGCCATTCGAGTTGCAGGGCTAGGCTGATTGGCTAAATCTTCTTCCACTTTGCAGTGATGACGGTGTCCTCTGTGATAACAGGGTCTCCCGAAGGGTCCCATCCATCGAAAACATATCCATCGATTGTCGGGGTCTTTTCGGGTGTTCTGGCCCTCTCGCCATCCTCTACCCATTGGCGAGTCAATTCGTATTTGTCTCCATTTGAGTAATAGATGTAGCTGACTTCCCAGACCTTCTTGTAGACCGCCTCGAAAGTGGTGGTCTCGGTGATGGTCGTCGTATCCGTATCGGCGCTTATGAATTCCCCGGTATTGGTGTTCGTCCAGCCCTTGAAATTCTCGTCCTTTCTATATTGGAGCATTCCGGGCATATCTACAGTGGCACCATTGCCGTAATCGGTTACGTACATGGTGGCTACTTCCAAACCGTCAATATCGAATTTTGCGCACAACGTGGTCCCGGAATCAGAATAGTAGTAGGAATAATAGTCTTCCTCACTTTGAAACCGGTTCTGCTCGGCGTTTTGAACGGAGGCCTCTGAGGCCCAGAGGCACAGCTGGATTATGAAGAGAATCCCAATTACAACAAAAAAGATAAGTGCACCGACCTTCAACGAGTCGCGCAGGCTTGAAATGTTGGTATTGCCGGTGTTTCTGCTTACCCTATAGCTTTTGGAATCGTCATCGGTTGACTCTTCCTCTTCATCTAACGATTCATATTCATCCCAGATTGGGAGAAATCCCTGCTTAGTGGCCAGGTCGTTATCTTTGAATGGAGGGGTATGGAACTTCGGAAAACCTGCGTAGGGGAGCTCATCCGATAGATGGTGCTCCTCTGCCATGTCATCGTTGTCGTGAGATTCGTGGCTCATATGATCTTCTCAAGTTCCATTTTCAAAGGCCACACGGTCAACCGATGGGTTTTCCGTGCCGTGGCCTTTGAGCTACCAATCTGTTGTCCCAGTCCCCTTTTCGAAGGCCGTGCCCACAACCCGATTGCGAAGGGTCACAGGCACGGCTATTAATTGCTAACTTGACGTGCTGTTCGAATCCGATGAGGAGCCACTATCACTACCGGTGTCGCTGCCAGTGTCGGTACCGGTGTCGGTGCCGGTGTCGGTGCCGGTACCGGTGCTGGTAGACGGGTCGGGACCTTGCGACACTGTGATCGTGACGGTGGTTCCGGCGCTGGCAGTACCAGTGGGACTCTGGGAAATGACAATTCCAGATTCAACCGTGTCGGAATATTCGTACTGGGTAGAGACCGAGAACCCGGCATTCGAGAGCGTGGATGTGGCCGCACTCTCGCTATAGCCCACGACGCTTGGGATATCCGAGTACTCGGGTCCGAGCGACAGGTAGAACGTGACGGTGGTTCCCTCGTCCACAGTCGTTCCTGCAGCCGGATCCTGGCTCACGACCAGCCCGGCCGAGACGTTGTTGTCGTAAACCGCGTCACCAACGGCGCTGTTGAGGTTGGCATCCTTGAGGGCGGCCTCCGCCTGCTCAGCTGTCATTCCAGACAGGTCTGGCACGTCCGTTTGATTTGCTGGCTGCGGCCCCTGTGATATCACGATGTTGACAGAAGACCCCTCCTGAGCTGTGGAATTAGCGGATGGGCTCTGCTTCATCACAAGGCCCTCTTCCACGGTATCGCTGTAGTCCTTGGTCACGTCTCCCACTGTGAAGCCGGAATCTTCGATCATCTGCTCGGCTGTCTGCTGATCTTGGCCCACGACGTTGGGGACGGTTTTCATCCCATTTCCGCCAAAAGCCATGAATGCGGCGAATGCAATGATTGCGACAACGGCAATGATCGCGATGATGATGCCGATCTTCTTGCCCTTGCTCATCTTCTTCTTGCCATTGTTGGAAGCAGATGCCGCGCTGCTCGTCACAGGTCTCATGACGCTGGTCTTCGATTCGTTTCCATTTGAGGAGAGAACCTGGGTCGCACCAGCCTGACTTGGACTGAGCACCCTGGTTGCGGCTGCGCCATTTTTGAACAGGACCGGCGTCCCGTTGAGATATCCGTTAAGGGCAGTCCGCATCTCCTCTGCCGAGCCGAATCGATTGGCGGGGTCTTTCTCCATTGCCTTCAGGATGATTGCCTCGAAGTCCGGGTCGATAGCCGGATTGATCTGGCTGGGAGGAACCGGGTCCTCGTTGACCTGCTTGAGGGCCACCGATATCGCGTCGGGACCTTCGAACGGGAGCCTTCCGGTTGCGGCCTCGTACATCAGGATTCCAAGGGAATAGAGGTCGGAGGCAGCGGTCGGCACCTTGCCCTGTGCCTGCTCGGGGGAGACGTAGTTGGCGGTGCCCAGAACAGATCCGGTCTGGGTCATCGTGGAGTTCCCTGCGCGGGCAACACCGAAGTCCATGATCTTGATGTTGCCGTCGGGCTGGATCATTATGTTCTGCGGCTTGATGTCGCGGTGGATCACGTCGTTGTTGTGCGCGACCGCAAGCCCCGAGCAGATCTGCGCCGTAATCTGGGCGACCTTGCGCTGCTCAATTGCGCCGCGCTGTGCGATGGCGGTCTTCAGGTCGACACCACGGATGTACTCCATGACGATGTAATATGTGTCACCATCCAGACCCCAGTCGTAGATGTTCACGATGTAGGGACTGGACAGGTTGGCAGCTGCCTGAGCCTCTTGACGGAAACGGGCGGCGAATGTTGGGTCTGATGCAAACTGCGGGAGGAGAACCTTCACGGCATCGATTCTGCCAAGAACCTCGTCTTGGGCCTTGTAGACCTCAGCCATGCCACCGATACCGACCCTCTCGATGATCTTGTATCGGGATGCAATTACTTTGTTAATCACAATTCCAGTCCCTTCACTCTCCCGCTGAAAGCGGAATGGCTCCTTACACCTGCTGCGTTTACTGCTTTGTTTGACGTGTGAGTCACTCGAGAACTTCGATCGGTTCGGTTGCTTCCGCCACTCGAAGCGGTCGCATTCCCCTCTAGAAGGTCGACTATAGAGATTATAGGTTCTTTTGCCATCTTTTACAGCGCTCCTAATGCCTGTAAAGAAGTTTCCAGTATGTCAGAGGCTTTATAAGTTGCGGGTGTGGATGTGTCCTCGATGACAATCGCTATCGTGACCTTCTGCCCATTGGCCGTTGCGGTCCCAATGAACCAGGAGTTGTCGTCGTTCACGCTCGTCTGAGCGGTTCCCGTCTTTCCAACTACCTCTGCGCCTTCAACTTGGGCTCCGGTTCCAGTACCGCTCTCGACGCACGCCTTCATCGCCTCGTAGACCTGCGATGCTATCTCGGAGCTCGTGACCTCGGCGTAGACCGTAGGCTCGGTGGTGTCCACGACCTTGCCCGCCTGGGTCTCGATCGTGTCGACCACGTATGGGGTCATGATCGTGCCGTCGTTTGCAATGCATGCGGCGACCATCGCCATCTGAACGACCGTGGCCTGCGGCCCGGCTGGGCTGTCGTGCTCTCCGACTGGCTGCCCAACCGCTGCCCATGCGGTCTCCCATTCGGTCATCTCGTCTGGGTCTGGCATCAACGATGTGGCGATGTCGAAGTCGGTGGATATCGTCTGGTTGAATCCGAACGATTCGGCCACGTTAACCAGGTTTTCCGCTCCGAGTTGGTCTCCAACCTGGGCGAACACGACGTTGCTCGACCAGGCAAAAGCCGTCTCCAAGGTGATGGTGCCGAGGTTGCTCTCCCCTTCGGAGGTGATCTCACCACCGCCTATCTCTATGGATCCGGGGGAGGAGTACGTCGTGTCGAGCGTCGCGATGTTGAGCTCGAGCGCAGCCGTGAGGGTCACCGTCTTGAACGTGGACCCTGGGGCATAGAGGCCCTGGGTTGCCCTGTTGAAAAGCGAGTCAGTTGTGTCGGACCCGTCGAACAGATATGACACGTCATTCGGGTCGTATGAAGGCGAAGATGCCATCGCCAGGATCTTGCCCGTTTCCGGATCCATTACGACCACGGCGCCGGTCTCGCCTGAGAGCGCGTCCTCAGCTGCCTGCTGGATTCTGGAATCGATTGTGAGAATGGCATTGTTCCCGGGGTTGGATCCACCCGACAGCGATGTGATCAAGCTGCTTAAATCATCGTAGTTCTTGTTGCCGGTAAGGGTCTTGTCAAGTGTGGCCTCGAGTCCGGCCTCCCCATATCTGGTGGAATAGTAGCCGAGCAACTGCGCGGCCATCCTCCCCTGTGGGTACTCTCTGGAGTAATAGCCGTCTTCGTCCTCAACGGATTCGGCTAAGGTTACACCGTCGGATGTGATGATCGATCCTCTCTGGACCTGTTGATTGTGGGCGATGGTGTGGTTGTTGGTGGGCATCGACTGGATCTCGTCGGCGCGCACGATCATGATCCCGGTGAGATTGGCGATCAGAAGCGCGAACAGGGCGCAGAACACCACCAGGATCCTAGTGAGCCTCTTTCCGAGCGCGATTCGCCCGAGCACTCCCTCGTCGAGCCCCTTCGACATTATCGTGAGCTCTGTCTTAGTGCCGGTTGCATCATCTCCAGTGCGCAAGAGCAGCCCAACGATGATGAAACTGGATATCAGCGAGGAACCACCTTGGCTCATGAAGGGGAGGGTCACTCCGGTCAGCGGGATGAGGCCCGTGACCCCGCCGACGATAACGAATGCTTGGAATGATATCGATGCCGTGAGGCCTACTGCCGCGAAGGAGTCCACATCGCGCCTTGCCCTAGCTGCGGTGGCAAATCCCCTGATCGAGAAGAGCACATAGAGGATCAGCACTGCAGAGGCTCCGAGAAGCCCCATTTCCTCGGCGATGGCGGCGAAGATGAAGTCGCTCTCGACGACGGGAATCGTGGTGGGCATTCCCTTTCCGATTCCCACTCCGAACAAGCCGCCGTCGGCCATGGAATACAACGCCTGGACGAGCTGGTATCCCTCGTCCTGCGCATATGCGAACGGGTCGAGCCAGATGGCAATGCGCTGCTGTACATGCGAGAAGGAGAAGTACATGAGAACTGCAGCCGCGGCCGCGATAATCAAGCTCACAACCACATAGCTCAGCCTTCCGGTGCAGACGTAGATCATCACCAGGAACAGTCCGAACAGCAGGAGCGCGCTGCCGAGGTCGCGCTCGAAGATAACGACCAGCAACGCCAGCACCAGCATGATGACGAGCGGGAAGAGCGTCTTGAAATCCGGGAGGTTGATTCCCAGGACCTTGCGGGACGATACGGAGAGCATCTCCCTGTTCTCCGCAAGATATGCTGCGAAGAAGATGATTATGAATATCTTGGCGAGCTCTCCGGGTTGGAACGAGAATCCGCCGAAGTTCAGCCAGATCTTGGAGCCGTAGTGCTCGGTTCCGATAACTGCCGGCAGGAGCAGGAGGACGATACCTATGAGCATTATCGTGTACTTGTATCTGGCGACCGCTGTGATCGATTTGACGAACACCAGTGTCAGCACCATGAGCAAGATTCCCAAGAACAGCCAGACGAGCTGGTTGGGAGCCAGATCCGGTGCGAGCCTGTACACGAATGCTATGCCTATGCCGGATAGCGTGTAGGTAATCGGGAGCAGCGCGTTGTCCGAGTTGGGCGCCAACTTGCAGATTGCGAAGTGAGCGGCCAGAAAAGCCAGGAAAAGCCCCACGGGGATTGCAACTGTCTCAAGGGACAGGGAGGCCCCCTCCGTGACGATGGACATCACGAAGATGATTGCCAGCGCGGGGGTGGCACCCAAGATGAGGTATAGCTCTGTGGACCGCCAGTTGAACATCTACATCATCCCCGGTCAGTTGTTGCCAGATCCGCTCTGGCTGGATTCCGAAGTCGATGAACTCGAGGTGGAACCAGAGCTTGTAGATGTGGATGATGTGCTGGACGATGTGTCCGTGGTTGTGGACGTGTTCGAGGCGTTAGCTTTCCTCTGGGCGGCCATGGCCTCGTCCTCCTGGATCTGGATCTTGTAATCCTGGAGGGTGTCCTCGGCGGCATCGAGGGAATCGAACTGGATTCCGTCGTTCAGGCTTTCAGCGACGTTGGACTGAAGCTTGTCGACCTCCACGTCTGATGTGTAGTCGTACCACTTGAACTCCATTCCGGCTATGGTGTCGAGCCGGCCGGAATAGACAGCCACGTATCCATTCTCGTTTATCAGGAAAGCGGAGTTCCTCACGTAAAGCGCGAACCCCCCGATAGCGCATGCAATCAGCAAAACGGCGATGATCGTGAAGAGCAGCACCGAGAACCTGCGGGACCTTTTGGCCTGCTGGCTCATCACGGGCTTGGCCTCTGAGATGTTGGCGACGATGACGGTGATGTTGTCCAAGCCCCCGGCCTGCTTCGCTGCTTGTACGAGCTTGTCTGCAGCGCGCTGGGGATTGGGGGTCTCCACGAGGATGTCCTCGATCTGAGAATGGGAGATCATGGAAGAGAGACCATCCGAGCAGAGGAGTATCTTGTCGCCCTTCTTCACATCGAATTCGAAGAGGTCCGGCCTCATGTCCGGGTCCGACCCAAGCGCCCTCGTGATGATCGACCTGGAGGGATGGGTTCTCGCCTCTTCCTCGGTGAGCTGGCCGTTCTCGACCATCGCGGCGATCAGCGAGTGGTCGTGGGTCAGCTGCTCGAGCTTGCCGTTGCGGAGCCTGTAGGCCCTGGAGTCGCCAACTTGGGCGATCACCATCCTGTCGCCCTCGATGATCGCGGCGGTCATGGTGGCCCCCATGCCCGGGCGGCCCTTGCCCATGTCCACGCCCTCCATGACGGCGCGGTTGGCAGCCTCCACGGCGGTGCCGAGCTGCTTTGCGTCGGCGAACTCGGGCGCGGTCTTCGACATGGTGTCGATTGCTATCTGGCTGGCCACTTCCCCCGCTTCCTGGCCACCGATCCCGTCGGCAACCACGAGAAGTGGAAGTTGCACGAGCATCGAGTCCTCGTTCTGAGCACGAACGCATCCGACGTCGGTCCTCGCGCCAACCGTAATCGGGCCTCTGTCCCTGGCCCTGCTAGCACTCATTCTTTACCCACCCTGATTTCCACGTCTCCGATGACGATCTCATCGTTGTTGCGAAGGATCGTGGGCTGATTGAGTCTCTGCCCGTTGAGGAGAGTACCGTTGGTGGAGTCGAGGTCCTCTACGATGAGGTCCTTGCCCGCAACGGAGAATCTTGCATGTTTTCCAGAGACGAATGAGTCTCCTATTACGATGTCGGCACCTGGAGATCTTCCAACTACCACTGGGCCTTTCACCCTGATTTTCACCCCAAGGAGCTCCTTGGGTCCACGTTCGACGGTTATATACCAGCCGCGTTCTTTCTTGCGCTGGTCTTTTACTAGGTTGACCCCGGTTCTCATCACCGCGAACAGGAACAGGTAGAGCAACGCGATGAGGAGAATCCTGCAGATCCACAGAGCAACGTCAATCAAGGGCTATCCTTTCTGGAACAACAGGATCGTGGTGCCGAGGGTGATCTGGTCACCGAAGTGCAGTTTCGCATCGTCGACTTTGTGCCCGTTGACGGATGTTCCGTTGGTGGAGTTCAGGTCCGTGATGGTCCATGACCCCATGTTGTCGAGGCTCATCCTCGCATGGGCCCTCGAGATGCTGGCATCTGGAATCGAGATATCGCAGGATTCCTCCCTGCCGATGAGTATGTTGTCGTTCTCGAGGTGGTAGACGTCGCCGGTGCGGGCGTTCACGAGAACGCCTCGTTGTATTCCGTAATTTGCGGCGTGATCCTGTGCATATTCGTCGTAGCTGGAGTAGCCTCCGGATTCGGAGCGATTGGACGCGGCAGCTCCGGCGATGTGCCCGCCGGCGTGGTTTCCTCCTGCTTCGTACTGCTCGTAGTCGACTTCGGAGCCATCGTATCTTTCGAATAAGTCCGCATCTTCATCGGAGGACCCGATTGCATCGAGTCCGGAGAAGTCGATGTCGTCTCTCTGCTGGTAGTCAATCGCCCTGTCAGACGGGACGCGCGCAACCGACTCGCTCGCCGGTCGGTTCACGGCGCTCTTCTCGTATTTCCTGGCTATGCGGGCGTTTTCCTCGTTGCTTCGCT
>JBMNUL010000067.1:0-13255 GCA_050946255.1 Coriobacteriales bacterium
AACCAGTCTCATCGAACTCCATCTGGCAAAGGTCCTGAATCATCGGGAAGACCTTGGCACGAATCGCCTGGATGAACTTCTCGCGATCTTCCATGGAGTAATTGTTGATGAGGTCCTGCTGTGCTTAGTAAGCAGCATCCACTGCCTCCGTCACAGTTTCGAAAATACCGTAATCTCCTGCCATGATCTTCCTTTCTGACGGATTGATTTTTCCATTACGGGGTGCCTCTTTCTCACCTCGTAATTTGTCCGATAAACACTTTACAATAATTAGCTGCAAATAGGGCAAACAAATTTTCAGGCACATAAACTTCACAAAGCAAAGACCTTGTAGAAAGATTGCAAAGCTTCGTTTTTCTATGATTTGCTTTTCTTAAATTCCCCGGTAAAACCAAAGTTTTCTCGGAGCCTTAATCTTCTCTTCCATCCACAGCGGGAATACCGACGCCGCATATAAACCCGAGTTTTCAAGATGTTACAAAAAGTTCTCCCATCTCTCTGGCAAATCCACGTTCTGCTCGCTCGCCATGGCAATCCACAATCCTCTCATTCTCCACATCATTTTCTTTTCCTGTTCGCTTTCCATGGCAAATCCCCTGCCACAAGCAAGCTGCAACAGAGCTGGAATCGCATCGGTTGATATAGACTTCCACTTGAAGAACTGAATCGCCCCGAGAAACCTGGGGCAGCCACATTTGGGAACCACATTGCTTGGCAGGAAGATTCCAGCGAGAAACATGCCGGGTGGCCTCTTTGAATCTGCAGCACATTGCCACCCCTTTTCTGGGACCACCTTAGACGACAACCGAGAGGACATTAGATGAGCGAAGTTACAGCAAGCTGCAAACTTGGAAAGATTTGCGGAGAGGAGCTCGATGGCGTAATGGCGTTTCGCGGAGTCCCCTACGCGCAGGACGGTGGGAGATTCGAGAGATGCCTGCCTGCCGAACCGTGGAGCGGCATCCTCGACTCAAGGCAGCTGAGCCCGGTCTTCCCGCAGGCCAATAGGGCGATATCGGTCAACTACAGAGGCGAGCTGACGGAGATCCCGCAAGCTGAGGACGCATTCAGGCTCTCTATCTGGACGCCAGACTTAAACGGTGCTCTCCCGGTGATGTTCTGGATCCATGGAGGGGGCTACACCTCGGGAGGGTGCGGGTTCCCATGTTATGACGGCTCATGTATCGCACGAAATCAGAATGTGGTTTTCGTGGGAGTTAACTACAGGCTGGGCGTCCTTGGAAACCTCCATATCCCTGGGTTCTGCGAGGACAACCTCGCCATCTTGGACCTAATTGAAGCCTTCTCCTGGGTGAGGTCAAACATCGAGGCCTTCGGAGGAGACCCCGAGAACATCACGATAGTCGGTCAATCTGCCGGAGCCGCTTACGCCCTCTCCTTGGCGGGTCAGGAGAAGCTTGCAGGCGAGTTCTCCAAGCTGGCCCTTCTCAGCATCCCGGGTTCACAGCCGCTGACCCCACAAGATGCAGGCGATCTGGCATCCGCCTTCATGAGGCATCTCAAGGTCGATGACCCCGACCAGCTCCGCGATAAGCCCTTGAAGAAAGTCATCGATGCCCAGCATAGGGCAGAACGGGAATCCAAGAACTTCGGCGTTGGATTCATGCCTTGCACCGATGGAAAGACCCTGGGAGAGGATATGTTCGCTCAGGCCTCGCAGGTCTCTGGTTCCAAGGTTCCCCTGCTTGACGGGATCACTTTGCAGGAGACAGCGTTTTTCCTCCTCGGTATGCGCGAGAAGATACTCACGATGGAAAGCGGGCAGGTCCTTCAGCTGCTCGGGGGCTTCGGTTGCGGAAACCCACGCTCGACGTGGGACCGCCTTGGGGAAAAGTACCCTGAAGATGACCAGTTCCAAAGAGTCGTGAGGGCAACCTCCGCGAGCCTTTTCCATGAGGCGGGAGACAAGGTCTGCTCCGATTTCTCCACCGCGTATGCATACAGGATGGATTACAGCTCGAAGGTACCTTGGTTGGGCGCCTGCCATTGCATCGACCTGCCGTTCATGTTCGGGGACTTCGAAAACTGGGCAGACGACCCGATGATGCAGGGCTCCGACTTCAAGGAGATGACCCCGATTTCCAAGAGCTTCCAAGCCGGGTTCGGGGCATTTGCGAGAACCGGGAGCCCCGAGTGCGACGAGACCGGCTCTTGGGATCGGGCTGGGACCAACGGGTTCAGGAAGATTTTCGGATAGAGAACGCGAGTCAGTTGGGAAAACAGGTCAATAGAGAACGCTAGCCGGTTGGGAAACCAAGACGATTGAGAATGCGAGCCGGTTGAGGAACCAAAACGGTTGAGAATGCGAGCCAACTGAATCCCCTAGACCACGTTGAACCCGGGCTCAATCTGATTCCCAATCAAACTCCGAGTGCGTAAACGGCGATTCCCCCGATTATCAGCGCAAGCGCCACGAGCTTTCTCCAGGTGATCTTCTCCTTGAAGATCAGCACCCCGAAGATCGTCACGTAGAGATAGCTGCTGGACTCCAGCACTGGACCGAAGGACAGCGGCACGACCCTGTATGCGTAGACGCACATCAACGTCGTCAAGAGGAAAAGCGCATAAGCGAATATTACAGGGAAATTGAGGTATTCCTTTATCTTGGAGTCGTAGGTCTTGAGAGCCGCCTTCTTCAAGATGACCTGAGATACGGAGCTGATGAAAGTCCCGAGGAGAAGTATCCCCGAATAGAGGAGCAGAGATTCGCCCATCATCTCTCACCGCCCTCGGGGAGATCGGCATCTGGGGGACCAGCTGAATCCGTTCCGGGAGAAGCCGAACCTTCAACCTTTCCGGCCTTCTTATCCGACTCCACATCCGCATAGGAGAAGAGCACGACGCCGGCCACAATCATCGCCGCTCCGAGAACTTTGAGTGGTGTGACAGGCTCCGCGAAGAAAACAACGCCCCAAATGATTCCCCAAACCACGGTCACGGCCTTGTTGGAAAACGCCGTGGTCAGCTTCATCCGCTTAAGAATCTGCTGCCATCCCAAAGCGTAGACCGCTAGGAGGAGAAGCACCGCTCCGTAATAGAGGAAGAACTCCAAGCTGGGAAAGGGCACTCCGGAAGCCATCTTGCTGAAAATGGTGCTCGTGGAATAGACCATGAGCAAGATGTGGAGCGCGAACAACGATTTAACCTTAGAGCTCATATCCCAAAATCCCCTACGATTGCATGACATGGGTATCTGCCGTCAGCTGTCCCCAAAGCTGAAAACGCTAGGAGAACGGGGCAGAGTATAGCGCGAGAATTCCTCCCAAATGCCATGCTATCCAAACTAAGAGACCAAACGAACCGTGAACGAGCGCGAAAATTGGAGAAAGGTTTTGAACAGTTGGCGAAAACTTGCCGGGAGCGGATAGAATACGAACCAATAGGGAAAATTGAGGAAATTCAAAATTTGGTTTTTGGCAGGGAGCGGATTGCAGTTTCAAACTTAGGGAGTTGATGGAAATGAGCTCAAAATACAAGCACGTTTTCGAGCCGATTGAAATCAGGGGGATCGATTTCAAGAACCGCATCGTCCTCGCCCCTCCGTCGGCCAACCACACGAACACCGACCACATGATCACACATGAATTCGTGGACTGGTTCAGGCAGTTCGCACGTGGCGGGGTCACGACCCTGTATTCCGGAAATGCCTCGATAGACATCAACGAGTGCAAGGACGAAGAGACCCAGCTCGACCTCTCCAGCGACAACTGCGTGCTGCCAATGTCCTGGTATGCGGAGATGGGCAAGGAATACGATTGCCACGCTTCCCTCGAGATCAACCACAACGGGCACAACACTGCATTCGAGACCGTTGGACATGCACCTTTCTCGGCATCTCCCATGATTCCATCAAGCGAGCTCAGCAGGGCCAAGCGCCTCGGGAGGGAGCCCGTCCAGACCATCGAGATGGACAAGGCGAAAATAGAGGAGACGGTGAACAAGTACGGCGATGCCGCGATGAGGATGAAGCGCGCGGGTATGGACATCGTGCTCGTACACGGAGGCCATGGCAATCTGATCGCACAATTCACCTCCCCCATGTACAACCACCGCACAGACGAATATGGTGGAAGCACCGAGAAACGTGCCAGGTTCGCCCTCGAGGTCCTCGACAACATCCGCCAGAAATGCGGGGATGACTTCGTCATCGAGTACAGGATCTCCGCCGACGAGATTGCCCCAGAGGGCATGCACTTCGACGAGACGCTGAAGCTGATCGACATCCTGAAGGACAAGGTGGATATCTTCAACGTCTCCGCAGGCCTGCACAGCGACTTCGATTTCGCCTACTACCGCAATTGGTGCCAGAACTGGCTGATGCCCCACGGATTCAACGTGCACTTTGCCAGGGATATCAAAAAGGCATTCCCGGATGTCCTAGTGGACACGGTCGGATCGATCAACGACATCGAGCTGGCTGAGCACATCCTCTCCGAAGGTTGGGCGGATTTCGTGGCAATGTCCCGCCCGCTCATTGCCGATCCCGACATGCCCAGAAAATACGCTGAGGGTCGTCCGAAGGACCGCAGGCCATGCCTGCGCTGCGACCAGTGCGCCGTTCGCTTGGAGATGCCGAGAGTGATCAACTGCGCGGTGAACCCGTTCTCCGGTCTCACGACCGACCTTCCAGATGGGCGCGTGCCGATAGCCGAGGTCAAGAAGAAATGCGCGGTCATCGGTGGAGGTCCAGCGGGTATCGTCGCAGCTCTCACATTGGAGAAGGCTGGTCACGACGTGACCCTCTACGAGAAGACCAGCAAACTTGGAGGCCAGCTGATATGTGGATCTAAACCGGAGTTCAAGGGAGATTTGCGCGATTACCTCAAGTACCTGGTGCGCCAAGCGAAGAAATCCAACGTGAACTTCAAGATGAAGACCGAGGCAACCCCGGAGATGCTGAAAAAGAAAGGCTATGACGCTGTGATCATTGCAATCGGAGCGGTGCCGACAGTCCCCGACATCCCCGGAATCGACCGGCCCAACGTAGCATGGGCGCCGGATGCTGAAGAGGGAAAGATCGAGGTTGGCGAGAAGGTCGTCATCCTCGGGGCGGGACCGATCAGCTGGGAGGCAGCACTCGACTTCGCCCTGCAGGGGAAGGATGTCACTCTTTTGGCAAGGGGAAACGAGGACCATGTGTTCCAAAAGCTCTTCGTCAACGGCGGACCGGCTTCCAAAGAACTTGTGAAGAGGGTCAATGCAACTGATGCCAAGGTCGTCTACGAGACTCAGGTGACCTCTATCGAGGACGGAAAGGTTCTAGCTAAGGCAAGCGATGACAGCACCGTGGAATTCGAGGCGGACACTGTTCTGTACTCGATGGGCCTCGAGAGGCGTTCTAAAGAAGCACAGGCTTTCCGCCATTGCGCCCCGGAGACAAGCGTGAGAATAGTCGGAGACTGCAAGAGAATGGGAGGAAACATCAGCGCGGCGGTCAACGGCGCGTTCCAAGCCGCGATACACATCTAGGAGATTTCCCGACGATTCGCATTGCGAATGCCCCAACGGCTTTTCCAGAACCCGCAGGCTCTCTCTGAGAAAAATCAACAGTAGGGCCCTGCCTCATTCAAGGCAGGGCCCAGTCTTTTCATTCTCAGTCACATTCAAGACGCCGGGCCGGAATCAACTCGCCTTTCGGTCTCGCAGAAAGATGCCCAGTTGGAAAGTCGCTGGCGAAAGAGCTACCAGGTGATGATACGGTTCTCGCTCTTGGATGCTCCGACGAGCCACAGAATCGGCAAAGCCAAATCGATGAGCCAATAGACGACCGAGTTGGCGAAGGTCCCAGTTGCCAGGAGCACGAAGAACATCACGATGTCGTAGACGATGATGATCCAGTTGAGAACCTTGCCCGAGGTGAAACGGCCGCGGAACCCACTGATCGAGATGAAAAGGTAGATGACGCCGCAGATGATTCCCCAAACGGCCAGGAACACTTTGGCAAATGGTCCGAATTGCACCAAATACCAGGAATAAGCCCCTATCGCGCACAACGCGATGATCAAATCGATGATGTTAATGGTCATTAAGAGAGCATTCGGCTTAACGCGCTGCTCCTTGGACATAAGCAATCATTCCTTTCGGCCTATATAATTGCGAATCGAGGCTTCTACACCTATGGAAGCCAAGATGAACATTAAAGCCTCAAATGCACAACCTCTGATTCGGTTGAATTGTATCCCAACCTCTTTAATACCTTATACGGACAATTTGTTTTAATTGTTCAAATTGAGTTCGCCGGCATAATCGGTGCACAAACGGGAACGAAAAACAGCCGTCGCGTCACCCTGCAAGATGGCGCTATCCACGCTCAGCCCCAGATGTCCAGTGGAAAAGCCATCGGGGAAAATCGCATCTATTTCTATCTCCGTTAGGACGAGCTAACCACTGCTTTGGTCTTTGCCTCTGAACTTGGCGATTGTCGCCTTTGCTGTGGGGCTCGTGTTGTATCCCACGACTATCTTCAACAAACCCCTCAGGAACCTCCAGTTGAGGAAATCCACGGCGCCGGAGATCATCCCGTGGGTAATCCCGCCGAGGGTCATCACCCGAAGCGGGGAGTCGAACAGGACGGAATTGACCATCACCTCGGCAGCATTGTCCGACTTGGTTACGTCGTCGACCTCCCCGTCAAGACTGGTTTGCCTGTAGAACTCATCTAGCACGAGACGCCCGACAAAAGTGTGCTTCAAGTCCCCAACCGGCGAATCGAACCTGATCGGCTTTGGAGACTGCCTCTTTGGGAAAGGTCCTCCGTAGAGCACCTTGAACGACTCTTCCGGGAACCTGTGTGGCCGCACATCGTAGTAGGGGTAGAGCGCGTGTTTCGTGAGTATGTCGATGTCAAGGGCATCCCTGACCTCGAACGGAGAGCCCCCAGGCGAGAGCTCTATCACCGTGGAGAGCCTGATGTCCCTGCTGGATGTCCCGACCCTTATCTCGTACCTGCCGGAATCGACACGCCAGGCGTGGTCTCGTGTATCCCAATAGGAGAAAGCCTCGGGACCAAGCTCGAAATCTACCTCTTCTTTCTGACCAACGGGAACCTGGCATTTCGAGAATGCGGCCAGCTGCTGGAAAGGCATGAACACCTTCGAGTCCAGCGAGCGCACGTAGACCTGCCAGACTTCCTTCCCGTCCATCGGGCCCAGATTCGATATCTCGAAGCTGAGGCGGTAGCAGCCTTGGGAAGGCTCGACCTTGAGATTTGCGTACTCGAACTTGGAATAGGACATCCCATGCCCGAACTCATATGCCGGTTCCACCCCCGCAGAGTCGAAATACCGGTACCCCACGAAGATGCTCTCCTTATAGAGAATCTCCTTGTCCAGGTCCGGGAAGCTGTCGGCGAGCGCCGTGTCGTCAAGTTTCTCCGGCCATGTCTCGGCGAGCTTGCCACATGGATTGGCCCGTCCAAGGAGAAGATCGACCGTAGCCGACCCGCCCTGGCACCCAGCCAGGTAGATGAGAAGAATAGCAGCCACATCGTTGCGCCAAGGCAGCTCCATCGGAGCACCTCCCGATAAAACGACGACCGTGTGTGGATTTGCCTCGCAAACCCTTGAGATCAGCTCGTCGTTTCCCTTCGGGAGCTTCATGTCTCTCCTGTCGTATCCCTCTGACTCGAGCCGGTCCGGAAGTCCGGCGAAGATAACGGCGACGTCCGATGATCTGGCCAGCTCCACAGCTTCCGATAACATGGCCTCGTCCGCCTCACCGGTCTTGCAATCGTATCCATCGGCATAGGAGACATCCAATCCGGAGGCTGAGAACGCGTCCCATGCGCAATCGAGAACATATGGGTTGATCCTGGAGCTTCCTGCACCCTGAAAGCGCGGGTGCTTGGCAAATGAGCCTATAACGGCAATCTTTGAGTTCGGGGAAATTGGGAGAGTTCCGTCGTTTTTCAGAAGGACCGCGCTCTCGCGTGCCGCCTTTGCGGAGATTTTCGCATGCTCTCCCATATCGCAACTATAGGGGATCTCCTTGCAGGCCCTCTCGTGCTTGGCATACAGTCCGAGGACGTTTCTCGCGGCCCTGTCAAGATCTGACTTTGGGATCCTCCCAAGATGCACTCCCCTCACAATCGCCCTGGAGTATGCATCAAGGGGCCCGGGCATGCTGAGGTCGAGACCGGCACGAATCGAATCCTCGTAATCGTTGAGGGCACCCCAGTCGGCTATGAAAGCTCCGATATAACCCCACTCCCCCTCCAGCTTCTCCTTGATAAGCTTTCGGTTCTCGGTGCAATGCGTGCCGTTGAGCTTGTTGTATGCACCCATTACGCACCAAGGGTTAGAACGTCGCACGGCGATTTCGAACGGACGCAGGTACATCTCGTTGAGAGTGCGCTCATCGACGACAGAATCGCTCGTCATTCGGGCTTTTTCCTGGTTGTTCGCGGCGAAGTGCTTGAGGGAGGCGCCTACTCCCACGGACTGGATTCCATCGATCATCCCAGCTGCCATCTCGCCTGACAGCAACGGGTCCTCGCTGTAGTATTCGAAGTTCCTACCGCAGAGAGGGCTTCTCTTGATATTGGCGCCGGGCCCGAGAATCACGGCGGTGTTCTCCTTGCGGCACTCCTCGGCTATCGCCGCTCCGATTTGCCTGGCGAGGTCGACGTCGAAAGAGCATGCCACGGCGCTGGCCGTTGGAAAGCAAGTCGCGGGAAGACTCTCGTTGAGTCCGAGATTGTCTGCAACCTTGACCTGTTTTCGAAGGCCGTGGGAACCATCGTTTAGGTAAAGAGGCTCCAGACCGAGTCGCTCGTTTCTCACGGTGGCCCAGTACGACCCACCGACCACGATGCTGGCCTTCTCCTCTAGAGTCATCTTCGAGAGTATATCGTCGACGTCCATCAAACCGCCTCGAACTGCTAACACCATCAGAATCCAATCCAGAATTACAATCCCGAACCCGCACGGCACATGATGAAAACCAGTGAATGCGAATCCTCGCTTTTGGGAAAACTGGGTTCAAGCTGCAAGTTTCAAATTTAACCAACCAATTGAAAAAGTATAGATGTTTGTTTAGTTCTGGGTCCTGCCATACGGCGAATTGTGCATACAATTTATACATGTAATCGAAAATGCCAGACATCGGCTCCCCATTCGTAGCGTTGGCTCCGCAACTCGAAATGCCAGAATCCGACCGTTGTGATAACCTGCGTTGGAAGAATCTTGTAAAGCTGGTGCCGATAATGACAACTCCAGCTCAATAAAAACTGAAGCGGCACCGCATTTGAACTTTGGCGGCATTGAGGCGGAAAACCGATGGACAGCAAATCTTCATACCTTGGAATTGACATGGGCGGGACCATGGTGAAGCTAGGGCTGTTCGACCGGGACGGCAACTGCCTGACATCATCGAGCTTTCCAACTCCCAGCCTGACTGAAAAGGACTCGTGCGATTCCTTCGCCAGGAAGATCGTGGAGTTTCTGGAAGAGTCTGGTGCGCCCACCGGCAAGGACGAAGGGGCGATCTCCGATAATTCGCCCACGGCATTACCGCCTGTAGCTGCAATCGGTCTTGCAATCCCCGGGGTGGTGAACGACAAGGCACCGGAACTTCTCCCAAATGTAGACCTGGACCTCGGGCAGACCATGGAAAGCATCTCGAGGCTTCTCCCCAACAGCAAGGTGTTCAGCATCAACGATGCCAACGCAGCGGCACTGGGGGAAATGTGGCAAGGAGCCGCCAGGGATGTCGAAAGCCTCCTGTTCCTCACAATCGGAACGGGAGTCGGAGGCGCGTTGGTCTACAGGGGCCATGTGATATCTGGGTTCAACGGCGCTGCTGGGGAAATCGGCCACTTGCTCGTCGAACCTGGAGGCAGGCAATGTGGATGCGGGAAGAGGGGCTGTCTGGAGCAGTACGCCTCGGCAACCGGAATTGTGAGGTCGTTCTTCGAGGCCGATGGTGAGATTTCCGGAACGGTGGCAACGCCGAAATCGACAGAAGATCAGTTGATGTCCGATGCCCGCAATGCCCAGAAAGACCCCCAGCAGACGGCAGACGGCAGCAAGCTTGACTTGCCCGAAAATCTCTCAGAGAACGGAATTGTTCCCAAGCACAGATCCGACGCACTGTCAGTGTTCAATGCATACGAGCAGGGAGACCCACGGGCCATCGTGGCCGTGGACAGGTTCACGGAGTCTCTGGGTCTGGCAATTTCGCAGGTGACGAGCATATTCGACCCGCAGCGGGTTCTTCTCGGAGGTGGCGTCTCTATGTCCGCCGACGTCTACATGCAGAAACTCGTCGACGCGTACCATAGGCACTGCATTCCTCCCACGAGTGCAACTCCAATCTCCACTGCTATGCTCGGCAACCGCGCGGGAATGACCGGAGCTGCATACTTCGCAATGCAGAGCATCGGCGAAGCGCAAGACAGCTCCGGATCCCAGCCGACTTTCTAGGTCCGCGCATTCCAATGCCTGATGACTTTCCAGGCACGCGCATTCCTTACTTTGCAGCCTTCTCGTCATCCACATCGAACAGCTTGGAAGCGTCTGCCAGCTCCTTGATGATGGGCAGGCCCTGAGGGCAGGCGTTCTCGCACTGACCGCACTGAATGCATTCCGAAGCGTGGATTCCGCCAGTCTCGAAATTGTAGTGGTTCTTCGCAGGAACCAAATCGCCGAACATCCTGTACATGTTGACCGCGCTGAACACCGCCGGGATGTTGATGTTCTTGGGACAGCCCTTGGTGCAATACCTGCATCCAGTGCATTCGACGAGGCCCATGTTTGCTAGAGCGTTCTGGGCATCCTTTATTACCTCGCGCTCAGAAGCGGAGAGCGGCTTGATGTCCTTGAAGGTCGCGATGTTGTCCCGCATCTGCTCGATGTTGGACATTCCAGAGAGAATGGTTATCACACCATCGAGTTCCGCAACGAAGCGCAGAGCCCAGGAAGCACATGAGGCATCTGGGTTGGCCTCCTTGAGGATCTTCTTGACTGGTGCGGGTGGATCGGCGAGCATGCCGCCCTTGACCGGCTCCATGATGACAACTGGCTTGCCGTGCTTGCGTGCAGTTTCGAAGCACTTGCCAGATTGCACGTATGCCGCGTTCCAATCGGCATAGTTGACCTGCAACTGGACGAACTCCACGATGTCGTCATGCTCGTTCAGAACCTGGTCGAGGACGTTTGCCTGGTCGTGGAAAGAGAATCCCACGTGCTTGACGAGACCCTCCTTTTTCTTCTGGACTATGAAATCCCACATTCCAAAATCGTCGAAGACCTTGGTCCGGCCAGCCCCAACGTTGTGTAGCAGGTAGAAGTCGAAGTATCCGGCTCCGGTCTCCTCCAACGATTTATCGAACATCGCCTTGGCCTCGTCCGCGTTCTTGGCATCTATCCAAGAGGCGTTCTTGGTGGCCAGCTGATAGCTGTCTCGTGGGTAGCGATCTACGAGAGCCTCCTTGATTGCAGCTTCCGAGCCCGAGTAGACTCTCGCAGTGTCGAAGTAGGTGAACCCGGCCGCGAGAAACTCGTCGACCATCTGCTTGACCTGCTCGATATCGATTGGGTCATCGGGCTTGTCGCCTTTGCGCGGGAGCCTCATGAGACCGAACCCAAGTTTGGGGATATCCTTTCCCAGATAGTCTTCCATTTTCTCCTCCTCCATATATAGAGACCTCTCGCTATTAATTATGAGTGAGAAATTGCAACAAGGATTGGCAGAAAACGCGAATGCGGGCGAATATCTGCAATTGGAGAGCAGGGAAATGCGGCGGCGCGGGATCAACATAGGCTGGGTTTAGGCGGCTCAAAAGGCCCCTCTTGTTTTGAAATCTATGTATCCCGAACGTCGCCGCTCCAATTGAATATTATTCCCTAACACTACGCAGTGCAAAACGAAATATTGAGAACCATCCTGCAGGCTGACCTGCAGGGCCGCGGTTAATAAAGCCAGAAACGGCAGAAAGACGATATTCCCACGCACTGGTCCAAAAAGGTGCGGGTAACAAAGCCAGAATATCCGACATGAATAGAGGTTTTCCACGCGCTGGCCTGCATAGTCGCGTGGAAACCAGAATATCTACATGAAGAGGGCCGGCACCTCTTTCGAGGCAACCGGCCCACATTCACAGGAAGGGAGATTATGAAGAATGAAAGATGCAAAAAACTCATGCCCTGAGGTGTCTTCTCACCTGTTGGGCAATCCCAATCTGGAGCGCTCCCCGAGGGCTCAGGATTTCCCTCGGGACGCCCATCTCGGGACAACCCGCCACGGTTTGGCACACCCGTTGCTACCCAGATGACCTCGCCGATGCGGGGTAACGCTTTGAGCTACTCGATATCGAAGCTCTTCTTCTTGGGCTTGTCCTCGTCCTTCTTGGGAAGGTCGATGGTCAGGATGCCGTTCTCGTACTTGACTTTGATCTCATCCTGATTGACGTTGCTGATGTCGAAGCTTCTGGAGTAAGAGCCTCTGCTGCGCTCACGGCGCACGTAGCTGCCCTCGTCGTCCTTCTCCTCGGAATCGGATTTTCTCTCGGCGGAAATCGTGAGGATATCGTCTTCGACCTCTACCTTGATGTCTTCCTTGTCGAATCCGGGAAGTTCAGCTTCTAACACATAGCCATCGCCGTTGTCCTTGACGTCGGTCTTGAACCCGAGATAGCTCGAGACGGCTGAGCGTCCATAGGAGAACGCCTTCTCCATCTCATCCATCATGGCAAATGGGTCCATTGCCTTGATGACACGGCCCCTTCTGCCAAATGGCAGGATCTCATACATTGCACATCACTCCTTTCGCGGCCGATCTTTCGATCGAATGTGGTACCATTTATCTGACCAAGTCAGATTATAATTGACAGTCTGAAATTGGTCAAGCACTTTAGGAGAAAATATGAGTCAATCGTTAGCAAGTTTTTTATCATTTCTAAATGAAGATTTTGATTGCTACTGCTCCAAGATGCTTGTGAACAGCGGATTGTCCAAGGGTCAGCTATCTTTTTTGGTCTACATAGGTGATCATCCAAATTGCTCGCCCACCGAGCTCGCCAATGCAATAGATGCCGACAGCGGATACACCACCAGGTCGGTCAAGAAACTCGTTGCCAGCGGTATGGCAATAAGGGAGAAGCACAAAGACGACGGCCGAGCATATGTTCTCAGGCTCACATCTCTGGGCATGGAAAAGGCGATGGCAGTTCGCGAGATGTACGCCTCTTGGGAGGAGGAAGTAACCTGCAATCTGGATGAAGATGAACGAGAGGCAC